>JBEIQS010000038.1:0-35519 GCA_040376425.1 Alphaproteobacteria bacterium
GATGGCCACTCTGGATGGCGGCCGCATCGGCATCGCCGCGCAGGCCCTGGGGATCGCCCAGCGCGCCTTCGATCTGGCGGTGATCTACGCCAAGGAGCGCCACGCTTTTGGCAAGCCCATCGGTGCCAACCAGGCGATCCAATGGATGATCGCGGATATGGCCACCCGGATTGAAGCAGCCCGCTTGCTCACCTGGCGTGCAGCCGTGAACAAAGATGGCAACGACAAGGCCCGCGCCAGCCACATGTGCTCGATGGCCAAGCTGGCGGCCTCGGAATGTGCCAACTTCTGCGCAGACAAAGCACTCCAGATCCACGGTGGCTACGGCTACTCCAAGGAGTACGAAGTCGAGCGCCTCTACCGCGACGCCCGCATCACGACGCTCTACGAGGGTACCAGCGAGATCCAGCGCCTGGTGATCGCTCGGAACTACCTGGGCTGATGATGGATCGCCGCATCCGGGTGTTGATCGCCAAGCCGGGTCTGGATGGCCATGACCGTGGCGCCAAGGTGGTGGCCAGAGGTCTGCGTGATGCAGGCTTCGAGGTCATCTATTCCGGACTTCACCGCAGCCCGGCACAGATCGTGGCCGCCGCGCGGGACGAGGATGTGGATGTCGTGGGGCTCTCCATCCTCTCGGGCGCACATAATCAGCTTGTTCCTGCTGTTTCCCAGTCCCTGAAGGAAGCAGGCATCGGCGACGTGCTGTTGCTGGTCGGTGGCATCATTCCTGAAGCCGATCGGCTGGCCATGGAAGCGGCCGGTGCGGCCATGGTGTTCACGCCCGGAACCACCATTCAAGAAATTGTCAGCTTTATCCGTGAACATGTTCGGCCGGTGCTGGATCAATGAGCCCAGCGGCTACTCCCGTAGCGAAGTCCGAGCCGGCGGCTCAAGATGCCGCTTTGCCCAAGGAAAATGGAATGATTCCCGCGGATGAAGAAACCGTGAGTGGAGAGGTGCTGGAGCCCGCCGCGGTCACCCGCACCTCGGCCGAGCTGCTGCACCGCTCGCTGCCGCAGGTGCTCAGTGCGCGGCCAATCCGCTTTGTTCTTGGCCCGAAGGGTGTGGGAAAAAGCTCGGTTGCGGCGCGGCTTTTGGGAAAGGATGCAATCGTGGTCAGTGGCGACGGCTTGCGCTCGGCGCTCACCCGGGCGGCCCGCTACAAAAAGTGGCCCGAAGGCTGGGAGGCTGCGCCGGCCCTGCTGTTGGACGAGGTGGACTGTCTGCACGGTCGCTTCGGGGTTCTACAGATGCTAGGCCGTCTTTTAGACCAGCGTGCGCGAAACTCCCTTGCGACGGTGATCTGTCAGGGGAGCGCGGACACCTCCATCACTCTTTTGTACGATTCCGTGCCCCTGCACTTGAGAGCCAGCCTTCTGCTTCGTTTTCCAGTGGGTCGTGGCAGGCGCTCGTATGTAAAGGCGCGCTGCGAAGCTCGGGGCATCGACATGGCGCATGTGAAGAAGGGCGCTGCGCTTGAGCCCTGGAGCTATGCCGCCGTGGAGGGCTACCTGGACGCCATCCAAACAACCCCGCCTCCTGTCGCTGAATGAACATTCATTCATTCAGAACGGGCAGCCAAGGTAGATAAGCCGGACTCGTGGACATCGCACTCGGCCGGTGCCGCCCGAGCGCGGCAGCGGCTCGTGGACATCAAATCTTGCCGGTCAGCTCCAGCATCCGCTGGCTCAGGCTCCGCAGCTCCGGACGGATCTGCGGCAGCTTCAGCAGTCGTAACAAAAATGCGCGGGCCACGGTGACCTCCCCACGCTGTAGCCTGGCCACGGCGGCGGTCTGTAGGGCGGTCGCATCCTCTCCCAGCAAGCTCAGCGCCTTTTCGGAGTATTGGGTACCCTTTTCCCAGTCTCCCTTCTCCACCGCCACCTGTGCAAGGCGCCGATAGGCCGCCCCGTGGACCGACTTTCCGCAGTGCTCCAGGCCGTGCGCCAACGCCGTCGTCCAGGCCGTCGCCGCCTCAGCACTTCGCCCGGCCGCCCGCAGCGTGGTTCCAAGCTGGTACCAGACGTAGGGATCCGAGGCGTCCTCCGCGATCATCTCCTCGATCAGGCGCAGGTTGCGCTGCACCCGATCGCCCCCCTGGGCATCGCGGCGCTGATAGCCGGTGTGGATGAAGGGGATGGTGGTGGACGCCAGACGGCCGCCACTGCGCAGGATCGAAGGGCTCACTTGCTCGTGCAGGCGGCCTTCAAAAGCAACCTCCGGTCGGTTGCGGAACAGCCGCAACACCGGTGCGTCGTGCCAGGCCACCGCCTCCTCCGGCCCGCAGAGGTTCCGGGCGATCAGGGTATAGCCATCGGCTGTGGGCTGCTGTAGCAGCTTTTGGATCGCTAGGACCGCCGTGGGCTCTAAGAATTCATCTGCATCCAGCACAAGAATCCACGGCTGGGTGGCCAGGCGGAGGCTATGGTTGCGCATGGTGGCAAAGCCGCCTTCCCACGGGCGCTCCTCCACCCGTGCGCCCACGGAGCGCGCAAGGTCCTGCGTTCCATCGGTGGAGCCGGTGTCCACCACCACCTGCTCTGAGGTCAGGGCCTGCACCGAGCGCAGGCAGCGCTCCAGCGTCGCCACCTCGTTCTTCACGATCATACACAGCGAGATCACGGGCAAGGGCCGTTGTTGTTTCTGCTCCGCATGGCTCCAATGACAGTAATAGATCCCATAAAGTCATCCACGTCGGTCTGGGCCAGGCAGGGGTTATCGAGCATGTCCACGTCGGCACCCACCCGCGTCAGCGCGCCGAGGCCCGCCAACGAGTCGAGCAGCGCGTTGTCGGCCACATACAGGTCGTCGCGGATTTGCGTCAGGGCGTCCAGACCATCCAGTGTCGTCAGGGCATCATTGTTTATAATGATCAGGTCGCGGCTGATCTCGGTAATTCCTTCCAGAGCGCCAAGGTCAACGAGCACGGGGTTGTCGGTCAGCCGCAGGGTATCGCTAATGGAGGTCAGGGTTTCCGCGCCCGCAAGGCTGGTGAGCGCCACATTGTTTTCGAGGATGATTGCACTCATACTGGCCGGAGCGCGGAAGCCACTCAGGTCGGCCAGCCCTTCCATGTCGGTCAGGCTCAGGACCGAGAGTGCCGGCACGCCGTTCAGGCTCCTGATCTGGTCACAGTTTCCGATCTCCAGGATTGCAAGAGAAATTGTCGCCAGGGCGCCCAGATCGCTCAACGCGGTATTGTCAAAAAGGCTGAGCTGGCCCAGAGTGGAGACCCTCTCCAGCCCGGTCAAACTCACCAGGTGATTCGTGGTCGAAATCTCCAGGTAGGCGTTGCTATCCAGGCTTTGAAGCGCGGAAAAATCGGATAGGGCAGGGTTGCCAATCAGCTCCAGATCCACCGTGGTCAGGGCCTCCAGCCCGGTCAGCGACGAGAGGGTGGTATTCCCCTGCACCACCATGTTCTGGCCCACATATTCCAAACTGTTTAACCCGGAGAGGTCTGTCAGAAGTGGATTGTTGGTGATTTCAACCACGTCGGAAATCAGGTTCAGGTTGCGGGGCCCCCCTCCAGATGCCCCCAGGCTCTCCAGGATCCCGTTGTTCTGAACAAAAAGGGCCCCGCTCACCTGAGACAGGCTGCCCAGACCACCCACCCGGCGCAGGCTGGGGCTGTCCTGGATGATCAGGTTGCCGCCGATCACCACCAGGTTGGGCAGGGCGACCAGTTCTTCCAGACTCTGTGAGCTGTAATACACATCGCCATCCACCTGATCCACACAGGCCACCTCCGCCAGCTCGGTCTCACCCACTTCCCGCAGGTCCAGGCTCCCCCGGATCGTTCGGACACAGAAGCCATCGCAGAGCCCGATGATGTTGGTAGCATCAACATCTCCGGTGTAGTCCTCTTCGCTCCAAAGGCTGGCATTGCTGTCGTCACAATCATCGCGACCGGCAAAACCATCGCCGTCCCCGTCGTTGTCCAATGTCAACACGTCGCAGTCGTTATCTACACCATCAAAGGGAACTTCGGTTGCATCGGGATGTACCGACGCATCGCGATCATCGCAGTCCTCGGCGTGGAGGAAGCCGTCGCCGTCCACGTCGTCGTCGCCGGTGCTGTCGTCGCAGTCGTTGTCCTGGCCGTCGTAGGGGACTTCGTTGGCAGCCGGTGAAACATAGGGGTTGGACTCATCACAGTCGGTGGCGGCGGGGTAGCCGTCTTCGTCCAGATCGTCGTCCGGGGTGGCCGGGTTGCAGTCGTTGTCCAGCCCGTCATAGGCAGTTTCGGCGACGCCGGGGCGCACATCGGCATTGGCGTCGTCGCAGTCCTGGGCGATGCCTACCGCGTCGCGATCCAGGTCGTCATCGTAGGTCTCGGGATCGCAGTCGTTGTCGCGGCCATCGTAGGTGACCTCGGGGTTGCCGGGGTAGGCATTGGCGTCGGCATCGTCACAGTCTTCGGTGGACAGAAATCCGTCCCCGTCCGCGTCCACCTTTCCCGGGGTACAGGCCCACAGCAACAACCAGAGCATCTCGACTCCCTTCAGTCTTCGCCCAGATAACCCAGCGCCTTCAAAGCTTCGATCTGAGAGTGCTCCACGCTGCCGGAAAGGGCTTCGGCCTCGGTGAGTTGCTGAGAAAGCCAGGTTCCTTCACTGACCTCGACGACAAGATTGGGCAGGGCCACGTTGCCCCGCAGCGGAAAGGCACCTTGGGGGCCCAGGATCTGCCCGGACGGACAGCTCCACAGGGGTGCGTCCGGGCGGTCGGCGGGGATGGCGCAGGCCACCACCAGGCTCTGGCCGCTCATATGGGGGCCGGGCGTGACCGCAATACTGCGCGCATCTTCAGAGAGGGCGAGGGTGGCCACCTGCTCGGGGAGCAGCAGCGGTCGCTCCCCCCACTCCAGGTTGGCCCGGATCTGGCGGCCGGCCTCCGGGTCGATCACTTTCGCCTCCCGGATCGGGGCGTCAAATTGCAGGGTGAACGCGCCAGAACCGCGCAAACGCAGGCGCAGGGCGGGGCGCACGGGCCAGCCGGTACCGCGCTCCAGGGCCTCCCGCGCCGGGCCAAGCAGCTCAGTCTCTGCGGCGCGGTTCCGTTTTTCTTTTGGATCTTCGCCCAGATTGTAGAGTTCCTCCCGGCCAGAAAGGGTGTGGAGGATGTACTTCCAGCCCTTGTGGACCACACTCCAGCGCTCGGTGTCGAACATCAGGTGGCCCTGCACCAGCGGGCGCTCGGCAAGTCGGCTGGCAAGGTCGGGAATCTGCGCGGAGAGACCGGCGTCGAAGAAGGGGCGCAGCGAGGTTCCATCCAGGGTGCCCCGCTCGGCCTCCGGGACCCCCGCAATGTCCAACAGGGTTGGAACCACATCGATCAAGCCCACCGGCTCCTTGTAGCGGTGGGGGCCCGCACCCCAGCCCTTGGGCGGGCGCACCATCAGCAGCACATGCACCAGCTCATCGTACAGGCTGTGGTTGTGCTCGTAGCCGTCGTGGTCCCAGAATTCCTCACCATGATCCGAGATCAACACCGTGAGCGTGTTGGCGTTCCGTTCGTCCTGGCGGTTCAAAAAGCCCGCGAGCTGGTCGCTCATGTAAGCAACCTCGCCGTCGTAGCGTCCTCTGATCCAGGCGCGGGTGCTCTCGTCCATCCGACCGGTGTTCATCCGTTGCACCACCTCCCAGCGGTTGAACAGCTCGTTGAGGCCGGTGGGCCGCGGCGTTTTTACGAAGCGGTCCTTATAGGCTCCGGGGGCGTCGTAGAAGGTGTGCGGGTCCATCAGGTGGACAAAGGTGAAGGTGTCTTCCTCGGCATGGGCCTTGATCCAGGATTCCGCGCGGGAGAGCTGGTCTTCGGCGCGGGCACCGTTCTCGTAGACCCACTCTTCGAAGCCGTCGTTGAAGCCAAAGCGGGGCACAAGGTGCACATTTGCAGCGAATCCTGCCGTTCGGAAGCCCTGCTTCTGCAGCAGCTCCGCCACCAGCGGACTGTGGACCGACTCCAAGGGATAGCGCCCCGTCAGTGCCGTGCGAAAGGAGGGGCGGGTGCGGGGCGCGGGAGCATAGGCGCGATCGAAGCTGACTGCGTTGGTGCCCCAGGCATCCAGGGCGGGAGAGGTGGGGTTCTCCGCCCCGTTCATGGACAGCGCGTCGTAGCGAAGGGTGTCGATCCCCACCAGCAGGATGTGGCGGGGAGCAGCCTTGCCGGAGAAGATGGTGGGGGCGGTGACCATGACGTGGTCGCGCAGCGCGGTCTTCCCGGGCTTCGTGGTGAAGCGCAGCGTCACGGACTTGCCGGCCCAGTGCTCCAGGCTCAGGCGTACGTCCCGGAAGTCCTCCCCCGGCTTGACCTCTCCCTCCCAGATCCTTTCCCCCGCCATGTCCACGCGAAGGGTGGCCCCATCTGAGATGCCGCCCCCGGAAGGAGGAGAGTACATCGCATAGCCGAAGTCCAACCTTCCCTTCTCGGGAACCTTGATGATCCAGGATGCGGTGGCGGGGGCGGGAAGGTGGATGGCCTGACGTGTACGTTTGCCGAGCGTGATCTCGCCGAGCGCAAACTCGGATGGTTGTAAGCCAGACAACTTCAGGTTCAGGCGCTTCTCCATCGCGACCAGCTCGGGCACCTCCAGGTGCCAGTTGTTGCCGGTGGGCTCGGTGGTGGCGAGAACCCGGATTCTCCCATTGTCCAGCAACCACCCGCCGTTCTGGGCGTCCTGCGCGTCGTTCACATAGGGGATCTCCTGGTCCCCGACAAACAGCTTGGCCCCGTAGGGGGCGTAGTTCGGCCGCGGCGCATCAAAGGGAAAGGGGAGGGCCACCGACCAGGTGCCAAAACCCGCGAGGCGCGGGCCGGGCAGCCAGGGGCCGGCAAGGGCGAAGGAGTGGGGAGCCGGACCCTCGGGTGGCAAAGAGTCCGAGGGGAAGTCATAGCTTCCATCAGCCAGCGATCCCAGCGCCCGCCAAACGGTTGTGGACACACTGCCCATGTCCAACACGCCCAGGTCAGAGGCTGGGGGAGGGGGAGCAGGAGGGGCCGGAGTACAGGCGAGAAGCAGCCACATTCGTGCGTTCTAACCGCTTGTCGGTGCGCTGCCCGCTCAGGCGGCGCGGAGCAGGCGCACCGGTACGGAGATTGCAACAAAAATGGCGGCCACTACCGTTTGAGATGCGCCTACGGGCCAGGACTCAAAATAGGCAGCGAGGTAGCCCAGCCCGCCGGACAGCGCACCGAGGATCATCGCAACCGGGACCACACCCCGCATACCCGGAACCAGCATCAATGCCGCCATTCCTGGCAATGCGGTCATGGCGAACACCGGCAGTGCACCCAGGGCCCGGGTGCCGACCGAGACCATTCCTGCCACACAAATCCACAGCGCCACATCCAACATTTTTGCGGGAAGGCCATGTACCAGGGCTACATCGTGATCGAAGCCGGAAAATAGCCATCCCCGGCCCAGGAAAACTTGAGCAATCACGCAGCCCAAGCCGACGGTACAAACCAGGGTCAGGTCAATTGGTCGCACCAGCACGGCCGATCCGAAGAGGATGGCCTCGATGTCGTGGGCCTCGGCCGTAAGCCGTGATCCGATGATCAGCGCCGCTCCGCCTGCAAAAACCCAGACAGCGGCGAGCATCGCCTCCCGTGACAAACGTACCCGCTCCGGACGCAGCGCCAGGATCCCGGTCGCGGCCAAACACAGGGACACCGCCCCGATCATGGGCTCCAGCTCGATGTCGAAGATCATGCCCGCAAAGATTGCGGCCGCCACTCCCAGGCCCGCAACCTGTGAAAGGACCGCACTTACAAAAATTGTGCGCCGGAGCACGACCTGTACGCCCAGCATTCCCAATACGGCGCCTGCGACAATTCCGCACAGGATTGCTTCCCGGAAGATCGGAAAGGCGGTGACAAATTCATCCCAGTTGGGTGCGGTGGGTTCCATCAGTCCAAGGCCTCGGCGTAGCGCGTCTGGAAGACCGGCAACGAGAATATCTCGTCTGGAGTCCCGACGGCGACTTGCTCTTTATCAAGGTAAATCGCTCGATGTGCATGGTTGCGTGCCACGTTCAGGTTGTGGCTGACTACCAGCACCGCCGTACCCTGCTCCTGGCGGATCCGGTCCACCTGGGCAAGGGCCTCTTCTTCGGCCACCGGGTCCATGGCTGCTGTGGGTTCATCCAAGAAGGCCACCTGCGCCTTGGCAACCACCAGGCGTGCCAGGAGGATCCGCTGCTTCTGTCCCTCGGACAGAGAGCGGAAGGGGCGATCGGCAAAGGCTTCCGCGCCCACCAGCTCCACCGCGTGGTGGACCTCGTCGTGGCGGTGGAGCGAGCGGGGCCGCAAGAAGGACCAGCCGCGGTCCAGAGCCTGCGCCACCACTTCGCAGCCGGTGAGTGGATACATCTCGTCAAAGGCGGATCGTTGCGGAACGTAGCCCATCTTCAGCCCGGGGCTGCGCGACAGCTCGCCCCGCACCGGACTCAGCATCCCCAGGACCGTCTTGAACCAGGTGCTCTTCCCGCTCCCATTTCGGCCGATCACCGCCCAAAACTCGCCCGGACGCACTTCCAGACTGATGGGGGGCAGCACTGCGCGCCCCGCATAGCCCACTTCCAAATTGACGCAGCGCAGCAGCGGCTCAGCCATTCACTCCTCGTCCGTGTGGTCCCCCGCCGGGGCGACCATCAACCACAGGTCCGCCACCGCGGCGGGTCCGAGTTCAATGTACCAAGTTCCGGCGGTGTGCAGGTCAATATCGTAGTGTTCGGGAATGCTTTCGGGGCAGAAGTCGTTGGCTCCGCCTTCGGGTAGCCCAACTTCTTCGGTGCCATTCCAAAGGTTAGCGGCCACGTCTGCGGTATCCACAAACAGGATCGCAGCGGTGTCTCCGGTGACCGTGACGCCCACATAGCCGGCGGCTCCGGCGACCAGACTTACAGTGTAAGCCTCCTCGCCGACGCTCAGCGACGGCGCTTCCTCCGGAGTGGCCCCAGCCGTGACAGCGGTGCCGGCGCCTTCCGCGAGGTGCTCACAGGCGTGCTCCAGGGGGTCCTCTTCTTTGGCGGGGGTGCAGGCGAAGGACAGCAGAAGGCTGAGGATCATTGTTCACTCCAGGAGCGGCGCTCCAGCAAGAGGGTGGGCTCTACCGATCCGACGGCGGCCAGTAGCACATCGGCTCCGGGCGCGTCCAGACTGTTCAGACTCCAGGCACCATCGACAGAAAGTGCCTCAAAATCAAGGTCATCAAAGAGGGTACCGTCCGGAGCCAGTGTCACGGCGAGCGTGACCACCGGGTCTTCTCCGCGGGCCAGCTCCAGCTCCATTCCGGCCCGGAAGCCGTCCGTCATTGGCAGATCCACCTCGAAGCGGGTGGAAAAGTCGTCGGCGGGCTCGCGGCGTACCTCGCCGCTCAGACTCAACGACCGGCTTTGGAGCTTCAGCATGCTCAGGGACGCGGCGGGGAGCACCGGATCGTCCGGGCTGAGGGTGGCACTGGCGCCCACCACCAGGTCCACCTCCGCCGGGGGACTCAGGCTTACAATAGGAACAAAGCTCGCATTTCCTCCGGCCATTTCAGCCTGAATGTCGGCATAGGCGACCAGCGAGCCGTCCGCAGCGTGGCAGTGGCCACCGTGGCAAAGGCCATAGCCGGGCGGCGGATTTGCAGGGTCAAAGGTGGCTCCTCCCGAGGCTCCCTGAAGCTCCAGCAGCTCCAGCGCGCCCAGCTCCACCACAAAGCTGTCCAGCCGTACCGCGTAGCCTTGGCGGGTCAGTATCTCCCCGTTCCCCAGGTCGCGCGCGGCGCCCGGCTCCAGGCCGGCGGAGAAAAGGACTGGTTCCAGCTCGCCAAAGCCGTGACCAGGTCCGATGGTACAGGCGAGGAGAAGGAAGAACACTATCCCCCCAGTGCAGCGGCAATCTTTGACACCGCTACATCAAAGTGTTGGATATATGTCTCCCCTTTTTCAAAGGCAGTACCACCCGCCAGCCGTACCAGCTTCGCACCGGACTTGGAGGCCACCAGCTCAGCAGTGTTGGCCTGGTAGTACTCCTCCTGCAGCACCAGGCGGACGCCGGCCGTGCCAACCATTCCGATCACCTGGACAATATGGGAGGGAGAAGGGGGGATTCCCGGCTTGGGCTCCACGTTGATCGGAATGGCGAAGCCCAGCCAGTTGGCGAGGTAGGTCCAGGACTTGTGGTAGGTGACCACCTGCGTGCCACGGATGGCAGCCAGCTTCTGCTCCCAGCCCTTGATACTGCTTTGTAGGCGGCCAATGTAGTCCTTGGCATTGGCTTCGTACATGGCGGCATTGTTGGGATCGAGCGTGCCCATCTTCCCGGCGATACCCCAGGCCACCGGGATGGCGTTGCGGGGATCAAAGAGGTAGTGCGGGTTGCCGCCGGGGTGTACGTCGCCTTGGGAGCGGTCCACCTTTTCCACTGGTACATCCATCAGTCCGACGAATTGGGAGCAGTCCAGGTAGCCGGCGCCGCCGGTCTGTACCTTGGGGTTGCGGGCCCCGCCCACCAGCGTGGGGAGCCAGCCCACCTCCAGCTCCAGTCCGACCACCAAAAGCAGGTCTGCGGAAGAAACGTCCAACACCAGGTTTGGCCGCGCATCCACAAAGTGGGGGTCCTGGGTGGAGAGCACCAGCGCCGACACCTTTACTTTGTCCTTCCCCACTTCCTGGGCGATGGCCGCGAGGTCAGGCGTGGTCGCCACCACACGCAGGGCTGCCTGGGCAGGGAGCACAACAAAAAAGGCCAGAAGTGCATAAATGTACCGCATGCCGCTCCCTAAAACTTGTGAGCGCCGTGCGCTCCCACGTTGAATTCAAATGCCACCATGGCCGCCATGTCCGGCTGCTCCTTCCAACCCGCTGCATCCACATCCCCTTGCAGCCGCACGCGAGAAAACTCCGTCGGCCAGAAGGTGACCGAGGCCCCGACCCGATTTCGGCTTCGCTGCCACTCCGGATCCAGATCATCCGCGACCACCTCCCCATTCAGGGCCGTCACCGGCGATCCGAACTCGTAGCGGGCCGCTGCACCCCAGCGCGGAGCAAAGCGCGTCGCAAGCTGGGCATAGCCGTTGTGATCCGCCCACACGTCCGCCGGGACCTGGCGGCGCCGATAGATGTACTCTCCCTGGAGCGACACCATCAGCGAACTTTCACGGGTGATCGGCCTGAATTTCAGGTACACATCGGTGCCGTACAGGTCGGTGCGATTGTTCAGTCCCGACGGGTTGGGACCGAAGGCGCCGGAAAGCCCCCAGGCCAGCGAGAGATCCGCGGACAAGGGGAAAAACTGCTTGATGGCGATCGTGCTCTGCAGATCGAGGGGGCTCTTGAAGCCCAGATCGGTGGGCCCGTAGAAGCTGCGGGCCGTGGCCTCCCCGGCCGCCCCGGTCACCGACCCTACCACCTCCACATACCAGGGCGTCGGCGCAAGCCAGGACAGCTCCAGGCCCAAGCCACGATTGCCTTCTCCGCCGAACACGCGCCCGATGGTCATGTTCTGCGTGACAAAATCCCAGGAGTGGGGGTGTGTCGCGTTGATTCGCCCAAAGCGCGTCAAAAACTGACCCACCCGCAACTGAAAGCGGGCCGGCAGCGACATGGTGGTCGCGTAGACCTCCTCAATCTCCACCCCGTAGAGAGAAAAGACGATGTTTGCATCGAACTGGAAGTAGGGGTCCACCGGCTTGGTGACCGACAGCTCAAGCTGCTGCAGGTGGAAGCCATTGGCCTTGGGGTCGTGCCCACCGACCATCAGCGGCTCCTCGGCCGAGAAGTAGGCGAAGGCGACATCGCCAATGAAGGAGATGTCCGGGTTCAAGCTCTGGAGTACGCTCCCAATGGTGGGCTTGGGCGGAGGCGGGGGCACCGTGGCCGCATCCGCCGCCAAGGCCGCTTCAATCGCGGCCAGATCTTCGGGGCTCATAGCGCCCGCGCTGTCGGGCGGAGCGGGATCGGCGGGGGTGGGCTGAGGATTTTCGGGCGGTGTACCGGCATCCTGGGCCAGTGCCACAGTCAGCCAAAGCAGGTTTGTCCACCCCATCCACCCTCCCGGCAACCCCTCCGCGGTGGAAGTAGTTGCAACAGAGTCTCATATACACCAGGGCTGCAAGAAGCGCAAGAGGCCGAGCGGTACCCGGAAGATCTCTACATCAGCAGGTCGATGGTGGAACGGACATCCCCATGCTCCTCGTGGCGGATCAGGCGCAGGGCCGCGTCCGCCAGAGGGGGGCGGATCACCCCCTCGGCGAAAACACTGGCCCAGGTATCCACTTCGGCCATCACCGGAAGCTGACCGTGGACGGGCAGCACCGCGAGGCGCCGTGCCACATTCCAGGCCTGGCCGCGCGCGCGGCTCATGGAAAAATTCACCACCGCATCATCCAGGCGTCCCACCAGTTGATCCAGGCCGCGCAGGGGAGGCCAGATCTGCTCCAGCTCCTCCTTTACGCCATTGGTCAGCTCGGCCAACACTTCGTTGATCTTGTTGAAGTCGGGCTGGAGGTTGGAGAGCGCGGGGCCCGGCGAGGTGCGTGCAGCAGCGATGCCCAAGTCCAGGTTGATGTGCGCATTCATGCCCAGCAGCAGGTGCTGGATCACCAACAGATCGGGATTCTCGGCGGCACGGAAGGCGGCCAGCCAGGCGCGGGTGGGCAGCTCGCCCGCCCGGTGCTGGGCCCAGGCATCCAGATAGCGTCCCGCGAAGCAGATATCCAGCTCCTCCATGCGGGGGCCGTTCTGAAACTCCCCTTTAGCAATGCCGTCTTTGACGCGTCGGGTCACCTTCCGGTACAGCGCCGGAAAGTAGCCCAGCCGGGAGCTGCGATCCCAGCAGAACTGGATCACATCATCCAGCTGGAGGAGGACGTCGTCTACGGATTGGAGAGGGGGACGGCTTGGCAACATGGGGGCATTGTAGCCCGAAATGCCACTCGGTGCGAAGCCGCGACGGCGGCTGCACAATGGGTTTCCGCGGCTCCGGCACTGTGCGGCATCTGTGCGTCGGATCGGGGACGGGCCACGGTGGCCGGGGGGCTGGTAGCGGTAGATCCGCGCTTCGGTGTCAGGAGGATCATCAAGATGGGTGCATAAAGTTCAGCTTTTGAACTTGGCACGGTTTTTGCATGTCTTTCGTCGTAGAGGTGCACCATGCGCTCCAGCCTTCTGTTCGCACTGATCGTCCGGGCCTGCAGCCTGGACCTTGACCACGATGGCTACAGCCCGGCCGCGACCGTGGCGGGGATGGCCGACTGTGACGACAACAACCCCGCCGTACATCCGGGCGCCGACGAACTGTGCGGCGCGATCGATGAAAACTGCGATGGAGATCCCGAGGCCGGCGCTGTGGATGGTCCCTGTTCCCTGCCCGATGGGGACGGGGACGGCTACGACGCGACCGTGGACTGCGACGATGCCGATGCGACCGTACACCCCGGTGCCCTGGAGATCTGCGGCGACGGGGTGGATCAGAACTGTGCAGCCGACTGTGCGTGGGCCGGGACCAACCTGGACAGTGATGCGGACCAGAGCTTCGAGGGACAGACGGCTTCGGCTGGAGCAAGCTCTGGTTTCCTGGGTGGCAATCTGGCCGGACGCGGCGACATCAATGGCGATGGCTACGCCGACGTGGCCATCGGCGATCGGGTCTACGACAACAGCACCGCCTCCTTCAACCAGGGGCGGGTCTACCTGCTGTCGGGCTCCTCGACCGGTTTGGTGGGGGATATCTCCGCACCGACCGCCATGATCACCGGCAACGGGGTGGGGGACCGGCTGGGTGGAGGGGTCGGGATGGTGGAGGATCTGAACGGCGATGGGATGGACGAGCTGGTGGTGGGCGCCTCGACCGACAACTACACGGGGCGTTCGGACGCAGGATCGGCCTTCCTTTTCCGGGGGCCGCTGAGTGGTACGGGCATGGGGCCGGCGGATGCGGACCTGACCATCGAGGGCGATGCCGCCTCGGACTATGCAGGCTGGGTGGTGGGCGGGGCCGGAGATCTCACCGGGGACCATGTTCCCGACTGGGTGGTCAGCGCCTACTTCGCCAACAGTCTTGCCGGGAAAGTGGCGATTGTGGACGGAAGTCTGGCGGATGGCAGCTACGCCCTGGCCAACCTGGGCCGCCTGTACAGCGGGCAGAGCGCGTCGGAGCGCTTTGGTGCCTGGGCCGACGGGCAGGTGGATGTAAACGGGGATGGATCGGCCGATCTGGTGGTGGCGGCGGTGGGCACCACGTCGGTGTCGATCTGGTTCGGACCCCTGCCGGTGGGTGGAGGCGGTGCGGTGCCGGATGTGGTGATCACGGGTGTGGAGCTGACCACCAATACCACCTCGTCCGAGGCCAATTGTATCAACTGCCTGGGTACCGCAGGGGATGTGACCGACGACGGCTATGAGGACCTGCTGATCGGCTCGGATGGCAGCGATCTGGGCAACCAGGCCGATGCCGGGGCAGCCTATGTGATGGCCGGGCCCATTGGGGCGTCCACCAGCACCTCGGCCGCGGCGGCGACGATTTTGGGCTTTGCGGCAAATGACTTTGTGGGTCGTTCGGTGGCCGGGGGAGGGGACATCGATCAGGACGGTCGGGACGACCTCCTGATCAGCGCCCACGGGCACGACGTGGTGGATGGCGAGGGCCGCGTCGCATTGGTCTATGGGCCGGTGGCGGGCACCACCTATCACCATGATCTTCCCGGATTTCTGGGGACGGAGGTCCGTGCCAACCTGGGTGCGGCCCTGGCGATGGTGGGCGACGTGGATGGAGATCTGGCCGAGGACTTTGTGCTGGGCGCGCCGAACGCAGTGGACGCCGGCGGCGCAGGAGTGGGGCGGGCCTATTTCTACTTTGGAGCTGGAGAATAGCTCAGAAGGGGCCGCGGTAGGTGGAGGTGGGATCCAGTTGCAGCACCACGGCGTCCTCCTCGCCGGCGCCGATGCTGCTGGTCTGCCCGACGAGGTAGAGACGGTCCGCGGTCACCGTCAGGTCGTGGACCTCCTCGTCCTGCGGGCCGCCGATCAGCGCAACCTCTTCCTCACTTCCATCGGCCGGGTCAATGCGGAGGACCCGCATGTCCGTGCCGCCTTCCCCCTGAGCATCGGTATTGTACGCTACAAAGATCTGCTCCGGCCCGGCGGTGATGGCCCGCCCAAGCTGGGCCCCCTGCTCCAGCAGCTCCCGCTCCCACGCCAGGTTGCCTTCGGTATCCAGCTTCCACAACATCAGGTTGAAGCCGGACCCGGTCCGTGCGCCCACCCCGTAGAGCGCCCCGTCAAACAGGCTGAGACCCAAGACGTCATCCCAAAGCGCCACATCCTCGGCCAGGCGGGTCTGCCAGCGCAGCGCCCCGTCCGACTTCTGGAAGGAGGCCACCAGGGGATCGCCCCCGTTCATCCACGCCGCGCCCTCTGTCAGCCCTCCCAGGTACAGCGCCTCGCCGTCGCTGACGAGGTGTCCATTGGCCTCGTCCCAACCGGGGCTTCCCCAGGTCGTGAGCCATTTTTCGGTGCCATCCAGCCCAAGGCGTGCCAGCAGCACGTCCTGTCCGGTAGCAGCAGTGGTTGCCCAGCCTGATACAAAGACCGATCCATCTTCCACGACAATTCCGTCGATCTCCTCGTAGCCACCTTCCACATCGCGCACCCAAGACCACAGCGGGATGCCGGTCTCCAGGTCCACCGCCATCACCAGCGCGTTGGCGCTGTCGGTGTTCCGGCCGTCGTAGACATGACCGCCCAGGTAGATCACCCCGTCGTGCTCGGTGATCACCCGGGCCAGCTCGGCGTCTTGATCGCCACTGTGGCTCTCCCAGATCACCTCGCCCTCCGCGCTCAGACGGTAGAGGTACAGGTCTGGCAGCGGGCGGGGGGCACCCTGGTGGGTGGCAACGAGGAGCTCTCCGCTTTGCAGGCGATGGATTCCCCAACCGTCGTCCGTGTTCGGTCCTCCGAATGGCAACACCCAGCCGTAGTCGGTGGATTGCAGCTCGCCGGGACCACCTTCTACCGTACATGCAAATAGAACAAGGATCATCGGCTCTCTATAGCGCGATTTCCGCGGGTGGGGGAGGCTGAATCCGGTGATCCGAGCTATAGCGCGCAGCCCATGGACAACTTCAGCCATGCCCTGATCGGAGTGCTGCTCGGTCGTGCGGCTGCGCCGTATGTGGGCAGCGCACGGGGCGCAATATTTGCGGCAATTCTGGCGTCTAATCTGCCTGATATTGACTTCGCCTGGATGCCGCTGTTTCCCGATCCCAAGCTGGCCTACCTGGTCCACCACCGCGGCCACACCCACACCCTGCTGGTCGGCCTGGTCGAGGCCCTGGCGGTGACCCTCGCCTGCCGCCGGTGGTGGCCGGAAGCGAAGCTGCTTCCCCTGTTTCTGCTCAGCTACCTGGGGGTGGCGCTGCATATGGGTGCGGATGGATGGAACAACTATGGTGTCCATCCGCTGTGGCCCTTTGATCCCGGCTGGCGCTACGGGGACAGTATTTTTATCATCGAACCCTGGCTGTGGCTGACGCTGGGGCCACTGGCGTTTTGGGAGGCAGGCAGGGGCATTCGGGTGGCCCTGGGGCTGATTGGTCTGGCTGTGGTGGCCCTGGTGACCTGGGGTTTGGGGCCGGCCTGGGCGGTGGCCTGGGTGGTGGGCCTGGGGCTGCTTGTGGGGGTGCAGTCCCGCCTGACGGGGGTCTGGAGCTGGCGGGTGCCGCTGCTCTTATGGGGGGCGATTCTCAGCATGTTTTCGGTGGGCTCCCGCGCGGCCGGGCGGGAGGTGGAGGGCAGCTTCGACGCTCAGCTTCCCGCGGAGAGCCTGATCGATGTGGTGCGGGTGCCGCGTCCTGCCAGCCCCTGGTGCTGGTCTTTCATTGCGGTGTCGATGGGTCCTGGTGGAAGCTACCATCTACGCCCTGGATTGCTGAGCCTGCGGCCAGAGTGGACTGCTGCGGCGGCCTGCGGGATTCGGCAGGATCGGGTGCGAAGCCTGAAGCTTGGCCCGCCGGACCTCTCCGATACCGAGCGCATCCGCTGGGAGGGGCATTGGACCCGTCCGGCGCAAGAGCTCCAGCGCCTGGCGCGGGACTGTCGTGCAGACGCCTTTCTCCACTTCGGACGTGCAGTCTGGTGGAGAGAGGAGGGCACGCTGGTACAGCTTGGCGATCTCCGCTACGACTTTGAGCCCGAGGAGGGCTTCGCGGAGATCAGCTTTGTCTCGGACCAACCTGCTGAGTGTATGGATTTGCCCCCCTGGCGTTCCGCTGTGGTGCGACGGTTGCTTCAGCAACAATGAAGGCCGATTCAGAAATTCATGAGGGAGGTCCTTCTCTTCCCTTCCTCTCCCTGTTCAGCTTCGTCTCGCTCGGCGTGCTGGGGGCCATTGTGCCCTTCTTGGGGGCACAGCTCGCCGAGCGCGGGCTTCGACCGGAGCAGATCGGCTGGTTGATGGCGATGATTCCGCTGGGGCGGATCCTCGGGGCGCCGCTGTGGGGCCAGCTTGCCGACCGCTACCGGGCGGCCGGGCTGTTGGTGCGGGTTGGGGCGCTGTTCAGCTTGATCGGTGCCGTGCTCTTATGGGGGGCAAATTCCGGCTTAGCGGCGGGGGCCGCAGTGTTCCTGTTCTGGGTGGCCCGGGTGCCCTTGGGGCCACTGGTGGATGCGGTTATTCTGGACACGCTGCGGCGGAAGCGCCGGGACCTGCGGGACTACGGCCGGGTTCGGCTCTGGGGTTCGCTGGGCTTTATGGCCTTGGCGGTGCTGCTGGGCTGGGGTGGGCACCCGCTGGCGGTCGGGGTGGGTCTGTCGCTGCTGTTGTTACTCCTCAGCCTGGGACTTCCGGCGCGGGGGGAGGGGGGACCGGCGCCCATACTCCCGGCTCTACGCGCCCTTTTCCGGGAGCCCGGCCTGTTGCCCTTTCTGGGCTGGGCCTGCTTTCAAGCGGCCACGGTGGCCACCTACGACACCTTCTTTTCGGTCCACATCCGCGCGCTGGGGCTGGGTGGCTGGGTGGTTTCGGCGGCTGTGGGGGTGGGTGTGGGGGTGGAGGTGATGGTGATGCTGTGGGGGCGCCGCCTGCTCGGGATGCTGGGGGTGGGGCCGGCCATGGGCCTTGCCGCACTCTCCGGGCTGCCGCGCTGGTGGGTCGTGGCCTCCAGTGCCGATCCCTTGCTGTTGGTCGGCATTCAGGTGCTGCACGGTGCCGGTTTTGCGTTGTTCTGGCTGGCGGGCGTGCAGTGGATGGCGGAGCGGGCACCACGCGAGGTGGCGGCTTCGGCGCAGAGCCTGCTGGCGGCCTGCTCCTACGGGGTGGGGGCGCTGGGGGGGGCTTTGCTCGCGGGCACGTTGGCCGAAAACTATGGAACCCCCGCGATCTTCCACGGGCTTTTTGGTCTCTCGGCCGTCGCGGCCCTGTTGGCACTGGGTGCGGTGCGGCGCTAGCGCCGGTCAGTCTGCGACCAGGTCAAAATCCACCCGAAGGTGGCTCGCCTCCACCCGAAGTCGCACGTCGTTGCGGTCGTTGGTCAGGCGGTCGCCGATGGGGAGATCCAGTGCAGCGACCAGCTCAGGCCATGCTTGGCGAAGGCGAACTTCCAGGCGGCTGATCTGGCCGGAATCCAGGTTGGAGAGCAGTGTGGCGGTCACGTTGCCCTGAAAGCGCATGTAGTTGTTCAGACGCGGCACATTGAAGATGCTTGTGTCGGAAAATACAATTTTCAGGGTGCGAAAGTCAAGCTGGACTTGCTCTTCCACCAGGGCTTCGATCACCGTTCCCAGCAATAGACGACGGAAAAGGGGCCATAGCATGGGAAGGCTCTATCGTGTTCCGACGGGTTCAGGTGCCCGGTGGGCCTGCGCCAGATCAGGACTACAGACTTCTGCGAGGGGTCCCATCAAAAGGTGGTCGATCACGGCCCAGCTCCGTCCTCCTCCCTCCACTCTCAGCTCCCCGTTCACCTCGCACGCGCGCTCGGCGACCACCGGCAGCCTGCCGCGGATCCACTGGCCACCCTGCGGGCCGACCTGCGCGACCCAGTCGTCCCCGATCGCCAGGATGCCCTCGGAAGTGGGGAGCAGGGCGGCCGGCTTCTTCCCCTCCCACTGCTTGACCAGGCGCGACTCGTCCTGATCGTCCACCCGATAGAGACAGGAACCTTCGGGGACTTCAACCAGGCGCCAGACGGCGCCATCTTCGGAGAGCACCTGGATCAGTGCGGGAATTTCTACGGACGGACAAACAAACATGCGACCTCCGTGGAAGTCGCATGCAAGAACGGTGCCAAAAGTCTGTACCGTCTGCCGTACCTTTACGGCGACCGGTCCGTCGAAAATTCGTCAGTGCCGACGGGCTTTCGTCAGCCGGACCGGGTCAAGAGGTGGGCGAAAATTTCGCTCAGCCCTTGAAGAACTCTTCCTCGGCGCTGTCAAAACCGGGCTTGGTCGGGATCGAAACCGGCTTGGAGGTGCGGGAGGTGATGTTCACCGGCGAGGGCGGCGCGATGGGCACCACCGCCACGGCTGCGGGCCCCTTCACCTTCGGCTCGGGCAGAGAGATCACCTCATCGACAGGCTCCATCACCGCCTCTTCCACCACCTCCACCTCGTCCATCGGCTGTGCCGGCGGCTCCGGCTTCACTTCCGCTTCAACCCGGGGACGGGGACGGCTCTCCGCCTTGGGAGGCTCCACCTTCACCGTGGCCGGGCCGGTCTCTTCGCCGTCATGGTTGGAGCCTGCAGTGCGAGGCTCGGCGCCCACCGGCTGCAGCACCCACTCCGACTCGATCACCTTGATGACGTTGAAGGCCTGCACCGCATCCAGGTTGGCGTCGGTGGTAAGCTTGCGGGCAACCTGGTAGCCGGCGACGGTGACCGTGGCCGCACCGCACATGGGGCACAGGCGGTTCTGGATGGCAAAAGCAAAGGTTGCAGGTACGCGATGACCGTAGAGACAACGATGGTCCATGTTCAGCTCAGTTGGCGACAAGGTCGCCGTTGATGGAGAAATAGCCGTTCTCCGCACCTTCCAGCGAGAAGCTGGAGAGTTGGAGGGTAAAACCAGCGAGTTCAGGAATGGGAATGGCGCCCAGCCCGGACAGCAGGCCGGGCAGCAGCGCCGGCAGCAGTCCCTGCAGCAGCGCTTCGGTGTCGGCACTGTAGGAGGTGTTGGAAGCGGGGACCACCGTATCAAAGTACAGGTCGATGTTGCCGATGGTGGGGGAGAGCAAGCCGTCCGTCGTCACATCCAGGTCCAGCTCCACATCCGCAGACACATAGACCTGCAAGGCGACGTTTGCCGGATCCACCGGCCCGTCGTACATGGTCAGCTCCAGGTCCCCAAGCTGAAGTTCCAGGAGCGAGCTGCCGGTACCGGGCACGATCACCGGCGGAAGCAGCGGGACCGTGGTGATGTTCAGATCGGAGAAGCCCAGCAATGGACCGATACTCTCCAGGTCCAGGCCCAGGGCATCGGCGTCCATCTGCATGTCCAGCACCCCACCACCCCACAGGGCGTAGAGGGCCTGGTTCATGAAGTCCAGCGACAGCTCCAATTGCATGCCGGGCGTTGCACTATTGAATACCGGAAGGGTATAGCCGTAGTACAGTGAGCCGGGCCCCTGCGTTGGGTGCAGCCATTGCTCAGCGGTGAAGTAGCTCTCCAGCCCCAGGGTCATGCCCAGATCGTCGACGGTGGCGCGCGAAGGCACGGCTTCAAAGGTATAGATATTGGCCCCGAGCGGAATCTCGAAGGCGATCTCCAGACTGGAGAGGGTGTCCCCCAGCAGGTCCGGAATCAGGTCCTGGATGGTGCTCTCCAGGGTGCTTTCCAGCAGCCCCTGCAGGAGGCCAGACAGGTCCAGCCCGAAGAATTGCATGACATCGTAGATCCAGGAGTCCCAGTCAAACACAAAGCCCGAGGCGCTGACATCAACATTGGAAACAGCAAGTTGAAGCTGGCCATTCTGGACAGTGGGGGTCAGGTCCATGTCCACGGTGATGGAGTCCGCGTAGATGGTGCCCGCAGCACCCAGGCTGATAAAGGTCACCGTTCCATCGGCCTGCCAGTCGATCGAGGGATCCAGGACGGTGAAGCTGGTGTTCAGCCAGCCTCCGGCGTCCGGATCGATCTCCAGATCGCTACCGCCGATGTAGGGATTCGTGACGTACAAGGTGATGGAGTACCAGGTCACGCAGATGCCGAGGAAGCAGTCCTCGGCCGAGGTCGAAAAGGCCGGGTTTGGAACAAGGCTGGTCAGGTCGGTGGCGTTGATCAGACCTTCGCCAATGCCCTCCAGGGTGTCGAAGCCGGACTCGTTGATGCGGGCGGCCACGCCGTCGGGAATGCCCGAGCCATAGGGCATGTAGTCCCCGGCCAGCACTGCACGGGTGTCGCTGGTGTAGTTGTCGTCGGCATCCACGGCGACAGTGTCCAGGATGTTGATGCCGAAGTCCCAGGTGACGTTGTGCACAAAAGATCCGCCGCCGCCCACCGCCACGCTGTCGCCGTTCATCGTCAGGGTGACCGGGTCGCTCCAGCGGTCGGAGACACTGCCACCCACGTCAAAGGGGGCGTCGTTGGTGAAGGTACCGCGTTCGGGCGGGTCAATGATCAGGTCCGGGCCGGTGGAGTCGATGAGGAAGGGTCCGACAGAGTCGGAGAGGCCATCCTGGGTCGCTGTGACGGTAAACCAGCCTTCTTCGCCAAAGGTGATGGCATCCCCGGTGATCCGGTGGCTGCCGCCGGTGACGGAGAGGTCAAAGTCGTCGGTGACCAGGTTGTCGTAGGCGTCCCAGGCGCGGACTTCGGCCATGGTGGTCTCGTACAGCTCCAGATCGGTATCGGAGAGCAGGAGCTGCAGCTCGACCGGCAGCCCCTCGACCACACGAAAACTCTCTTTGTCCGTCAGGGTTCCAAGCTGGGCGGCCAGCGTGTACACCCCTGGGATGGTAGCCGCTACCGAAGGGGCCACCACCACCACGTGGGTGCTGTCAGACGCGACAGTCACCCCGTCGGTCGGCGTCGGATTTCCGAAACGATCCTGGGCCGCGACCGTAAAAAGGATGGGATCGCCCGCGGGGGTCTGCACATGGTCGAGCTGCAAATCCAGGGCGGCCGGCGCCGCGGCCACGATGGTCTGGGTATCGGTGGCGGTGAGCGCACCTTCGCCGAACACCGCGCTGGCGGTGATCACATGGTCCCCGGCCACGGTGAGCGTCAGGCTCTCAGCGTTGGTGCGAACCATGGGCTCCAGGTTGGTGGTGAACACCGGCTCCGCGCGCTCCAGGCGGCCATCCGGGTAGCTGAGGGCAGCCTCGTAGGCGAAAGGCTCCCCGGCGGTAGACCAGGTTCCATCGACGGAAAAGACCAGCACCGGAAGGCCGGCCTCTTCCTGGACCGGCTTTTCCAGCTCCTGATGGCAGCCGATGAGCAGCAACCAGATCCCCTGCATGGGCACTCTCCGCGTTGCCATCATGCCGCATCCGCCGCTCTTTGTAAACCTCCCGGCGAAGGAATAAATCAGCCGGCCGACGTGGGAGCGACCGGGAGTGGCGGAAGTTCGGACGGATCCTTCCCTGACAAGGCGAGTTTTTCAGAAATCCATTGGTGTACGCCCTCGCGGTTAAGCGGCGTGGGCGAAAGCTGGGGAAGGGGGTCGAAGGCGCAGGCCTGAAAGTCCTCTGCGCGGGCGCCGAGTTTTGCGCGGGCATCGTCCAAGTAGCGGTCCTTGTCGCGGGGGCGGAGCACGTCCACCTTGTTCACCACCGCCAGCACCGGCTTTCCAGTCGCCACGCAGCGGTCATAGTCCGCTTTCTCTCTCGCTTGTACTCCACCCTCCGCATTCACCACGTACAGGTACAGGTCGATGTGGTTGAGCACCTGCCGGGCTTCCTCGGTCACGGCCTCCACCACGTCTCCCATGCCGGGGGTGTTCACTACATAAAGTGCCGTCGCGCCCGGAAGCTGCTGGATACTCACTTCGCGGGTAGAGCCCGCCACCGGCGAGATGTTGCCTGAGTCTATCCCAAAAAGTGCTTTTATCGCAGCATCTTTGCCACTGGACGGACTGCCGACGATTCCAATGGTGACCCTCCGGGTGACGATCTGCCGCAACCGCGCCACCTCGACCACCGTCTCCACGACGCGCTCCGGATCGGGCCGCAAAAACCACCACGCGGCCGCGGGCAAAAGCAGGGGCCGAAGGAGGCATCCAATGGGTGTAAGGCCGAAAGCCACCGCCAGCCAGCCCAAGGAGCGGCGCAGCGGTTCCGTAAGCTGGCTTACACGATAGCCGAAGCCCCTACCCAGTTGCCGTTCTGCCTCATTGGCAGCCTGATCCCCGCTTTCCGGGGGCTCACCTGCCAGGCCCAAACGGGTCCACAACACCCGACGGGCATCCAGCCCCTGGCCCTCCCAGCGCTTGGCGAACCAACGGGCCAACAACAAGGCCTCGGTCTGCGCCGGCTCAGGCTGTACGGCCACACCGAGGGTGCCGGCGGCCTGGGCCAGGAGCGCTGCGTAGGGCAGTCCTTGCCCCCGTCGCAGGTTGCCGAAGCCGTGGCTGGCACGAAGGCGGGCGAAACGAGCGGTATTTTTCGCCAAATCGGAGAGGCCAAGCTGGGTGTTGACCCCCGCCATCCGGGCCAGGGGCAGGAGCTCGTCGCGATGGCAACGGTGTAAGAGTTGCTCCAGCGGGTCCGAGATCGGGGTGGGAAGGCTCATTTGCTGCGCAGCCGGGCCTGGTAGTCCCAGGCGGCAGCGTCGAAGATCACCCGGAGCCCATCCGCCTCCATCTTGCCGCCATTCTGGAACCAGGCCACCGCTGCCTTGCCGACGCCGAAGGTGGTCGCCCCGGCCACCGCCGCGCCCACAGCCAGAATCGCCGCCTCCGCGAACTGAGTGCCGGGGATCCAGCCCGCCGCTTTAAGGGCCTGGGCGCCCCAGCGTACAAAGCCCCGCATCCCGCCCGAGAGCACCTGACTCATGATGAACAGGGCCAGATCTTTGTCGACCGGAACCTCAAACACCGTCGCGATGTCGCGGATCATCTTCACCTGAAGGGCGGTCACGGCCGCCAGATCCGCACCGGGGACGGGAATCGCACCCGCCATCGCGGCGGCCTGTGCCGCACGTTGAATCAGCGGCTCACAGGCGACGGCCTTGTTCCGTAGGTGTTTGGCAAATACAAGCTCTTTCCCAGACTCCTGGAGCTGCTTGCTGATCCACTCCACCACATAGGGCACGCCGATGGGCTCGGGGGAAAGCTGCGGCAGCGGGTCAAAGGCGCAGACCACCGCCATGGTGCGGGGCACGTCAAGCTGGGCAAGGGTGGCCTCTACAAAATGTTCCCGCTGGGCCGGGCGAATCAAGTCTACTTTGTTCAGGCACACCAATACCGGCCGTCCCAGAGCCCGGATGGCCTCCAGATCACGCTTCTCGTCAATGGTGGCGCCGCCCTCGCAGTTTACAACGTAAATAACGATGTCCAGGCTGTCCAGCAGCTTGCGGGCGACGCTGTCCACCTCAGGGCGGATGTCGCCGAAGCCCGGTGCATTGACCACCAATACGTTGCCTTCGGGATCCAACGGGATGGCCTTCAGACGGTCGGTGGAGCCGGGAATGGGAGAGATGTCCCCGAAGTCAAAGCCGAAAAGGGCGCGGATAGCGCTATCTTTGCCCGAAGAGGCGGACCCCAGAAAGGCCAGGGTCAGCTTCTGGGACAGCGCGGTGGCCAGCGCCGCCTCGCTGGCCTCCCAGGCTGTCACCGATTGACGGCGCAGCTCCAGGGCAAAATCGGCGGCAGTTGGTCCAGCGTCATCGGCGGGCAGCACTTCGGGCGGAGGAACTTCGGTAGACATGTGCTTAAGATAACCACGGCCCCCCGCAGGTTGTAGAGCGACGGGCGGATGTTGCTGCCTTCCGCCGGCACGGCGACCAAAGCCTGAGGTCCAGACTCCACGCTGCGGATGGGTGCATCAAAAAAAGAAGCACCCCATGGGGTGCTTCCGTTTCCCGCGCTCTCGCGGATGTGGTCAGAAGGCCGAAGCGTTGGTGGCTTTGGCCTTCATGGTGGTGAAGCCCAGATCCGGGTTTTTACCGGGATAGGTATCCACAATCTTCACTTCGATGTCGCCATAGGCGCCGCCGGTGTAGCCGTTGAAGGCGGGCACCGCTGCATAGACCATCTCCGTCGCCTTGTCGGGCAGCACGGTGGTCTGCTTCAAGCCATTGATGGTCACTTCTACGGTCTTGGGACGGCTGTAGTCCTTGGCGGAGAGGAAGCCCACCGACGACACGCCGTAGCCGTTGCTGGCCAGTGTGAAGGTGGGGGTGGCGATGGGGAGCTGCCAGAAGGTCTTCACGTCTTCGTCGACCGCGTGGTCCTTGGGGTGACCTGCGCCTTCTCCGCCGACTTCGCCGAACTTGATGCCCGAGTCAAACTCCTTCATCATCACCGCCAGCTCGGAGACGGCCATGTTGGGGTAGTCGGCCCCGGCATAGATGTCCATCACGCTGATGCGCACCTTCCCGCCAAAAAGCTCGCCGCCCACCTTGGTATCGGGCAGGTCCACAATCTGCATGCCGGACTTGTCCTCAAAGCTGACCGTCGCCGTGCCCACCTGGGCAGGGGTCTGATCCTCGTTCAGGGTGAAGATGTCCACGCGGGCCTGCTTCACGCGGGCGTAGTCCCCAAAGGACTCTTCGCTGGCCGCCCAGCCGATGACGATCTGGAGCTTGTCCACCTCGCCCGGGGGCACATCCAGCTCGATCCACTCGCCGCGGTTGGCGCTTTCGCCGGGCACCATCCACGCGGTCTCCAGCTTGCCGTCGATGGCGGCGGCCCCGCTGAAGAAGTTGGCACCCCGCTTCGTTTCCTTCTGGAAGGCAGAGGCTTTTGCGCCCGCATAGGCGACCATGGGGAAAAGGGCCAGAATCAGAACTGCGCGCTTCATATGCCTCCTAGGTGCCGCGGACTCGCCGTGGCGGTACGGACCGCCCTCATAACACAGAATCGGGCGCCGTTCTTCCCGGCGCCCGCAAAAAGCGCGGATCGGGCTACAGGGCGTCGGCCTGAATGGCGGCTTCATTGTTCAGGAAGTCGTCAAAACCGGCCGGAGCGGAATCGATGTAGCCCATCGACTTCAGGTTCTCCAGCTCCTCATAGGACCGGGCGGGGGCAGGTGCAGAGGGCGCGATGCTGCTGCTCAGGTCCAGGTAGCCATAGCGGCGTCCGCTGCTGTCCCGCGCCAGCACTGTGCGGGGCCGGGCCGCAATCCAGGCACTTCCATCCGGCGAAGTCCGTACGATGCTCGATCCGCCGTCGGTGCCAAAGACCCACAGTTTGGCGTCTGCGGCCGGCCGTCCATCAGGAAGCTGCAGCCGCAACAGCACGCCATAGCCCTGAGTGTCCGCCTGGATGCTCAGGCCATCCACCAAGGCCACCGTCCGGAATCGATCTCCTCCAACGTCCAATGAGAGCAGGTAGGCCCCGGTCTGGAGCGCAGGCAGCGCCAGGTCTCCGTCCATGCCGACCGTCGCCTCGCGCTTGCCGCCGCCGGGCAGCCCGTCCAGTACCACTTCGCCAGGGTCCATGCCGCCATTGCTGCGAAGCACCAGGCGCTCCAGCGCCAGGGGCCAGGCCTGCGCGATCGTCTGGGTGCCCGGTTCCAAGTCGGCTTCGATTCGCGCTCCCTCCACCGTCATCCATGCGGCCGGATCCAGGCCCCGCCGGGCGTACTTCGTCAGGCGCGCGGTGGACTCGTCCATGGACGCATAGCTGTAGGCCTCCACCGCCTGCTCCCGCTGGCCCAACCGTTCGTAGGCACGCCCGCGCAGCAACCAGACCAGCGGGCTTTCCGATGTGCTTTTCAGCACCCGCAGTACCTCGGAAGGCCGGTCCGCCTCCAGGTGCACGCGGGCCTCCCCGATGGAAAGTGCGGGTCCCTGAGGGCTGCGGGCGTAGCGCCTTGCCAAGGCACCGGCGAGATTTTCCATACGACCGGGCTCCCCAATCCTCTCCAGGGTGTTCAGGAGCATCAGGGCCGCCATCGGTGCATGGCTGTCGTCGGGTGCCGCCAGGAGCAGGCCCGCCAGCTCGGCCGCCGCCGTGTGCCGCAGCGAGGAGCGGGTGTAGCCCAGGCGATCGCCGTCTCCCTCCGCACGCTCCAGCAGCAATCCTGGAACCAGAAAGCGTGCTTCCATCACACTCGGTAGCTCAGGCTGCTCCGCGATCAGCTCCTTCAGCAGCTTCAGCGCCGTCAGGGTCAGGCCGCGCGCGTGCAGACCCCGGACCGGGTCCAAGTCCTCTTGGAAGGCGGAATCCAGCACCACCCGGGTCGCCGCCAGGGCGCGTGCGGGCTCCCCGGTTGCGGCGTAGGCGTGGGCCACCCGCGCCGCCGTTTCGCGCTCCAGGCCTGCCTGCGGGCGCCGCTCGCGCAGCGCCTCGAAGGTGCGGACAATCCGCACCGGATCATTCAGGAGCATCGCCAGCTTCAGGCGCGCATTCACCAGCTCGGCAACCGTGGCGGTCGGGAGATTTTCCTGGCCCAGCAGCTTCAGGAGCACCACATCCGCCTCCACCTTGCCCGCCTCAGCGCGCGCAATGGCCAGCTTTGTACGCTCCGCTACAGACATGGGATCATCCAGGTTGGATGAGGCTGGTGGCAGGATCGTCAGTGTAAGGGTGGCCTGATCTACCGGCCTGCCCAGGACATCGTCGCGACGCACTGTGGCTCGGAGCGGCCCCGGTGCCTCTCCGCGCAGCCAACAGGTGGCGACGCTGTCGCCCGGATCCAGCGCTACCCGATCCACCTCGGTGGTCAGCGTCGAGCTGCGGGGGCAGAGCAGGGTGGTGGGCACCGGCAGCGGCGCAAGCGAGAACTCCACCGGAAAGGGACGCCCGGCAGGCACTTCCTGGATGGTGGGAAGGGAAGGTTCACTGTTGATAAAGCTGCGGGGCAGGGAACGTCCTGCGGCCGAAGCCAAGGGGGACTGGGCGCGCAAGTCGATCAGAGCCGCGGCGGCGACGGGCCCCGGAACCGGGACGGAGGTGGCGGGGATCCGGCCCAAGGCCCCCAGGGCCACCGCGCGGGCCAGCGGATCCGCCGTGTCAGCCAAGGCGATCTGCCAGATGGGAACGATGGTCGCGGTTTTCTGAAGGCCCGCCAGGACGCGGACCGCCTGAACCACTGCATCCGGATCGGAGAGGGCCTGATCGATCTCAGCGGCCTCCGCGCCACTCAAGTACAGGGCGAGGCCGGCCTGGGCCCGCACCCACGCCGGCAGGGCGGCTTCCCGCAACAGGCGCCGTGCCGCAGCGAGGGAGCGGTCGGGGGCACTGTTGGCAAGCTGCAAGGCCAGCGCTGCCCGCTGCTGCAGGGCGCTGTCGGGGCTGTCGGCAAGGCGCTGCAGGAGTCCCCCATCAGAGCCCAGCGGGAGCTGGGGATCCAGCAGCTTTCGACGCACACTGTTCTGGATCGGTGTGGGACTTACGCTGGTGATCAGTGGCGACTCCGGCTCGCCGGGCCGCATCAGAAGGAGCGCCGCCAGGGCCCGACCTTCCGCGGGCAGGCTGAGGGCAAGCTCCTCCAGGTGGGTCCGGTCGTTGCGGTGCGTGGGGGCAGCCAGGGGCGGGGCCGGCCGCGGATCTACGACCTGGCGGTGCAGGTCCACCTCCTCCATCGGACGGGCAGCGATGACCACCGGCGTTCCTTCGAGCGAAATGCGTTGCTGTTGGGAGAGCCACTGGCCATCGGGCAAACGTGCCACCACGTAGAGGTCGACATCGCTGACTTCTCCTGGAAGAGAGAGCTTCCAAGGACCATTTTCAGCTTCTGTATAACCCAATACATTTGGTAGATAGGCAAGGTTGAACGGGGAAAGTCCGGTGCGCTGGCCCGTGCGCCCCGCGCCGTAGCCGGAGGATCCCGCCGATCCCATTCCGCCTGCCCCCCAGCCGGAGCCGCTGATCCCCTCCTCGTAGACCTGCTCCATCGCCGGAGAGTAGTCATAGCTCATGCGCTGCACTTGCGTCGCCTCGCGCAGCCGCTCCTCCTCGGCCAGAAGCCCCGCTGCAAGCTGTTGACCCTCCTCTACCGAGCGCACAAATTCCGCCTGGTAGGAAGGAGAGGGCGGCAGCGGCCGAGCCCGCAACCCCGGCGCCGCTTCCGGATCGCGCTGGTCCGAAGCATCGCGCACCCAGGACCAGAGGCTGCTCCCTGCGGGGAGTCCGAATTCGATGGTGGCCTCCACGCCGGCCTCAGAGCGGCGGCTGCTGCTGGAGATTCCCGCACGGGGTCGATCGCCTGAGCGCTGCCCGGACAGGTCGGTCTGCTCCAGGGGTGCCAGGAGCCCCGGGGCCATCAGCCAACCGGGCTGGGCATTGCCCGTCAGATTCTGGCCGGAGAGGAGGATCTTCGGCTCTTGACCTGTCCAGACCAGCGTGGCTTTCCCTCTCCACACCGCGCCTTGGTCCAGCACCGCCTCCTCTACCACGGTGATGGGGGTGGCCGCACTCTGGCGGCCTGCGCGCCAGGTCGCAACCTGCCAGGTGCCGGGGGTGGGGAGCAGGCGCTGCTCCTCGGGCGCGATCCAGACCCTGCGTTCGCCTTGTGTGGCGATGCGCAGGGAAGGGGAGGGAGGAAGAGGCGTTCCCGCGCGGATCAGCTCTGGCAGGCGGGGGGCGCTGGGGGTGGCTTCGGTGGAGAGCTGGTAGGACAGTGCCACCGGCGGCAGGCCGCTCAGGCTCAGGCTTACATCCAGTCGGGCATCGGTTCCGGCCGGAAGGGGTATGCGCAAGGTACGGCTTTGAAGCTGCTGATCGATGTCCACCATCAGCGCGCCGCGATGCAGGCGGAGGTGCAGCGGCAGGCCCTCCGGCTGCAGAGGCAGACCGTGGCTCAGCTCCAGGGCCGAACCATCGGGAAGCAAACGCAGTGACAGTGGCAGATCCGGTTGGTTCACCCCCACGTTCTGTTGGGAGTAAAAACCCTCGGCAGTCATCCGGAGGCGCCCACCGCCTACCAGCCACAGCTCCTCGCGGCGCCCCTCCTCGTTCAGCACAAGAGTGCGTGCCTGGACCAACGAGCCGTCGGATCGCAGACTCTCCACCAAAAAGGTCCCTTTTCCGAAGAGAAGGACCGCGCGTAGCTCGCCATCGCTGCGCACGGCGCGGTCCAACACCACCGCGCTGCCCCAGGTGGTGGAAGGCCGTCCCACACCGTCATCCGCCACCACCGCGTAGCCGATGGCATCGCCATTTCGCACCAGGACGGTGGCCGCGCCCTCCACATCGCCCGCCGCGATGTGGTTGCTGCCCACGTCCAGGCGGCGAAGGCCACGATCGTCGCGCAGCCACACCTCACGGGGGTGCAGGGGCGCGGTGTCGAAGGCCGCTACATAGATGCGTCCTTCCTGGCGGATCGCCTGCACCTGCACAGGGCGGGTGGGCACCAGCGTCGTTGTCTGGAGCTCTCCCACACGCAGCGTCAGCGCCACCAGGGCGGATTTTCCGCGCGGACGCAGGCTCAGGCGATGCAGGGCCCGCGCCGCATCGGCCTGCACTGTCCAGCTCTGCTGCGGCTCCAAAAGATCAGCATCCAGGTGGGTTTCGAGTGGATGTCCCTCGGCCACTTTCAGCAGCTCCAGCGGGTCCACCGACTGCTGCGCGACCTCCACGGCGCCGCTCACCAACAACTCCAGGCTTCCTTCCTTGGGAGTCACCATCAGCACATCGGCGCCGACGGCGGCCAGACGCAGCGCCGCCGCATCGGTGCCCGGGCTGTCCGCACACCAGTCGGATACCTCTTTCAGGCGTTCAGCAGTCCCTTTTTCAATGGCATCGGTCACCAGTCTGGTGCACCAGGGCCCGTCTCCCGGGCTGCGTCGCGCCAGCACCTCCAACCGGGCGGGATCGCGCGCATCCTCCGGGCTGAGCAGGTAGTAGGCAAGCTCGGGCAGCTCGTTGATGCCGGGCAGAGATTTTGCCTTTTCCGCCAGCGCCCCTGCGGTGGCGTGGTCCGGCGAAGCCGCCAGGGCTGCCCGAACCGTTTCCACGAGGCGCCGACGCGCCTCCGTCCCCACCGTCGAGCTGCCCGCCTCGGCCGCAAGTTGGTTGAGGATCTGGGCTTTGGTCCAGGGATCCACGGTCAGGTTGGCTTGCAGGTCCAGCGCCCGCTCTCGGGTTGCGCTTCGGCTCAACAGCGGTTCCAGCAGCTTCAATGCCTGATCGGGGTCCTGGCTTCCCACGGCGGCGACCCAGTTCAGTTGCGGCTGCTCCAGCTCCATAGGCCTGGGCACGCGGGCGGAGAGGTCGAGAAAGAGAGCCTGGATCCAGGAAGGGGGTAGCTGCAGGCCGAAGCGCTCCACCACCAGAAGCAGCGCAACCTGCTTCTGCGCCGGCTCCGCGGTGCCCTTCCAGATGGGCTCCAGCATCGACCAGACCGCTGCGGCCTCGGAACTGCGGCGGGTGACTGCCAGGGCCGCCAGGATGTCCGTAGGTTCGGAGATCAGGCGAAGAGCAGCAATTTCTCCGATGCTTTCCAGTGAGCCATCGTCACGACGCAAAAGCTCGTCCTCGATGGCACGGCGGGGCTCCGGTTCGGGCCCCAGCGCCAGGGCGGCCTCCAAGAGCGGCAGCGCCCCGGCACGGTCTTCGTCCGGCCGCTGGCGCCCCCAGTCCAGAAGTGTGGTGGCCAGGCGGCGCTTCTGCGAGCCGGCCAGGATCGCGTCCATCTGTTGAAGGCTGATGCTCAGCGCTTCTTCTATTCTCCCCTGGATTTTCGCCTGATCCACCCGCGCCCAAAGCTTCCATCCCTCCGGTCCCAGAAGCAGGTTGCCCGTCGGCAGGCGATGTCGCAGCGACAGGGCAGCGGCATAGCGGGCCAGCTCGGGAAGATCGGCGCTTTGCGAACGCAAAAGCTGAACCGCCTGCTCGGGTTTGCCGGACAGCTCCAGACGCAGTGCTTGCTCTTCCGGGGAGGGGGCAGACAGGCCCAGCGCAACGAAAATCAAAGGGGACATGGGAAGACCTCGGGCCGGCAACGGCCGACGGGCCTGTAGCTTACACCGCTGCGAGGGGCGGCGCCTCGGAGCGCCGGATAGCGGGGAGGGGATGTACACGCCGCCTTGGCCCCTGAGACTGTTGGCGCGCCTGCCGCTGTGGGCGATGGCCTGGCTCAGCCATGCTTTAAGCTGGCTTTGGTGGTATCTTTTGCCGATTCGCCGGGCATCTGCCTGCGAGAACCTGCGGCGGGCCTTTCCCGGGTTGCAGCCGAAGGCGCCTCTCAGGCGGATGATGCAGGAATTGGTGTTGGGCTACCTGGAGATTCTCCGCTTTGAAGAAATAGAGGTTGAAGTCACCGGCGCGGAGTTGGTGCGGGCGAGGCCGGGCTTCCTGCTGGCGGGCCACCTGGGAAGTTGGGACCTCGGTATGCTGGTCTGTAGCGATGCAGTCCCGATGGCGGTCTTCCTGAAAAAGCCGAAAAATCGTCATGCCTTCGCCTGGCTGGAAGCACAGCGCCTGCGCCACGGACTCAGTTGCCTGTGGGACGGCAGCCGCCTGGAGCAGGGCCTGGCGGAGCTGGATGCCGGTAAAAGTCTGTTGTTTGTGCAGGACCAGCGCCTGAATCGGGGCGTGGAGCTGCCTTTTTTTGGGCAACCCGCGCGCACCTCGCTCGGCTTTGCGGCGGCCATTCAACGTCGCCCGCAGCTACCGGTGTGGACGGTGGTGATCTGGCGGGAAGGGGTGGGGCGGCACCGGATCCATTTTGCTCCCCTGCCGATGCCGAACCGCAGTGAAGACCCGGCGGAAGATCGGCGTTTGATTACCTTGGCGGCCAATCGCTGGTATGAGGAGCAGATTCGAGCGCGTCCATGGGCGTGGCTCTGGCTGCATCAGCGGTGGAAGTAGCACTTTTGATTCGGGCCGGTGTCGAAGGAGCAGATGAGGAACCCATGCTCAGCTTCCTGGCCTTTCTTGCCTATGCCGACACCATCACCCTGGACACCGGTGCGGTGGTGGAGGGGGACCTGAACCGCTACGAACACGGGGGCGACTGCGAAGTGAAGGTGACGGGCGGAGATCTGGAGGGGGTGGTGCTGATCGCGCCCTGCTTCCGGGTTCAAAGCTTCGTACGTACGGAGCGCGCCCCCGTGGCGGTGGCCCGCTTTGAGCCGCCCCCGGTTTCGGCCGCGGTGCCCGCCGGAGCGTCCGGCGGCGAGGGGGTGGTGGTGGCGGATGCCGCGCCTCTGCCTCCTCCCCCGTCCCCCTCGCCCGAGTCGGCGCCGCTGGTTGAGCCGGCCTACGGCCCCCCACCGGTGGCCTATGCCCCTTTGCCGGAGGGCTATGTCGCGCCCCCGGAGGATCGCCCGGTGATCGCGCCGGCCCCCTACACCATGTTCGGGCCCGCGCCGGACAGTGCACAGATGCCGCAGCTTGAGATGCCGATGGCCGAGCCCCTTCCGCCTCCACCGGTGCAGGAGCTTCCGGTGCAGGAAGGCAGTGCCATGCCCGCGGAGTCCCGGTCGCTCAGCTTCTGAGGGGGCCGGTCAGACAGTGATCAGACCCTGACGGATCGCACGCACCACCACCTCGGTCCGGGTGGTGGCACCGAGTTTTTCGAGCAGGGCGTTCACGTGGAACTTGGCGGTGTGCTCGGAAATGTCCAATGCGACCGCCACTTCTTTGTTGGAACGTCCCGCAGCGAGCTGCGCCAGCACCTGCTGTTCGCGCGGGGAAAGGTTCGGGCGACGCTCGGTGCGCGTCTCGCTGCCGGAAAATCCACCCCGAAAGGGCTCATCCACCACCACCATCCCGCTGACCACCGCGTGAATTGCCGCGCCGATCCGGCTGGTATCCCCATCCCGATACAGCACGCCGCGGGCGCCCATCCGCAGGGAGGCCTCCGCGTCGCGGGGGTCGACCACGAGTGCCACCACCGGCTGGTCGCTGGTACGCATGGCGGGCAGGTTCTGACCGCCCATCGGTCCGAAGTCCCACACAACCGCCTGCGCGTCCAGACGCTCCACGACCGCCAGACCGGGGTACACCGCCAATCCACGCGCGAGTCCCTGTCGCACCAGGGGATCCTCGCCCATCACCGCTACCCGTACACTCATCGGCTTCCTGCTGGACGTACCGTGCCGCCAGAAATCAACCATAAGCACGCCGGTGATGGTTGACGACCGGCCGGTGGCAGGTGACATGGAAAAGCAGGCGCGGTGTGCGCGCCACCCTCTTTCCTTAACCCCCTTTCGGACCGCCGCGCACGGTTGTGCGCTCAGCTATCGAGCTGGGCGGCCGAATTCCGAGAATGGAGTATACACCGGTGACGATGCGATCAGACGCTATGCCTGCTTCGCCCGGTGTACTCCCGCGGCGGTCCAATGGAGACCGCTTTGGCTACCGAACTTATCGTAAATACGACCGGAAGGGAAACCCGCGTCGCGATCCTGGAGAACGAGCAGCTCACCGAGCTGCATCTCGACCGGGGGAACGACCGCGGCTATGTCGGGAATGTGTACCTGGGCAAGGTGGTCCGCGTGCTTCCGGGCATGCAGGCTGCATTTGTGGATATCGGCCTGGAACGGGCCGCATTTCTGTATGTGGGAGACATCTTCTCCCCCATGCTGGGGCACAAGCATGATGAAGAAGAAGAGGTCGATGAGCCTGATCTGACCGTTGCCGAAGATGGACCCCAGGGGGAGGCTCCCCGCCCGGGGCAGCCGCTGATCCAGGATCTTCTTACGGAAGGTCAGGACGTTGTCGTGCAGGTGGCCAAAGATCCCATCGGTACCAAAGGCGCGCGCGTCACGACGCACATCACCCTGCCCGGGCGCTACCTGGTTTTTATGCCCACCGTGGATCATGTCGGGATTTCCCGTCGGATTGACCGGGACAAAGAGCGCCGGCGCTTGCGCGAGTTTGTCGAAAAGAACCGGCCCAAGGGGGCGGGCTTCATCGTACGCACCATCTGCCAGAACCAGACGAACGTGACGTTGAAGCAGGATATGACCTACCTGCTCGGCATCTGGGACAAGATCCAGGAGGCGCAGAAGCACCGCAAGTCTCCGGCCCCGCTGCACATCGATCACGGGCTGGTGCTGCGTCTGGTGCGCGATGCCTTCCACGACGACGTGGACCGCATGGTGGTGGACACCCCCAAGGTCTACGAAGAAGTCTGTGCCTTCATGGACGAATTTTCTCCGCAGCTCAAGGAGAAGGTTCATATGTACAAGGGTATGGAGCCGGTATTCGATACCTTCCATGTGGAAGCCCAGATTTCCCGGTCGCTGTCGCGTAAGGTTTGGTTGAAGAGCGGTGGCTATCTGGTCATCGATCAGACCGAAGCCCTGGTGGCCATCGACGTGAACTCCGGCCGCTACGTCGGCCAGACCTCGCTGGAAGACACCACGCTGAAAATCAACCTCGAAGCGGTCAAAGAGGTTGTCTACCAGCTCCGCCTGCGCAACATCGGCGGCATCATCATCATCGACTTCATCGACATGGACAAGGAGCAGAACCGGGA
>JBEIQS010000463.1:0-1946 GCA_040376425.1 Alphaproteobacteria bacterium
CGACCAAGCTGATTTTCCTCCAACACGGTGTAGTGAACGCCGAGCTGGCCCAGGATTCGCGCCGCAGAGGGATCCCAGGCGCAGTAGGGCAGCCATGCCCCGCGAATGCGAGGATCTCCATGGGCTTTCCACCATGCAAAGCTGCGCTGAATCTGGCCCACGACATCGCGTTCCGGCAACGCAGGCAACAGAGCGCCCCCAAAAAGTCCTCCTAAAATCTCAATCTTTCCAGATGCCACCATCTCCTGAAGCTGCCGAAGGTGCTCCGGAGCAAAGGACTCCAGCCACTCCAAGAGCGCGCCGCTCCAATGCATCGACACTTTGGAAACGCGCGCGTCCCAAAGTGCTTCGATCAACGGTAGATACGCCCGCTCAAACGCACGCCGCAGGAGCTCACCCGAGGGCCCCGGAGGTGCGGAACAGTGAATGCAGAGAACCAGGCCGATGGATTGCACCGCCGTAGCCTATCCGGCCCTGGCCCCAGCTTCCACCCCTAGCCCGCAAGCATCCGCAGCACTTCGGCAGCAAACACAGTTGCAATCATACTGGCCTGTCCGATACCTCGGACCGGCTGCACCCAGCCGGCCTTCCCGTCCTCGGTGATTCCGAAGCGCGAAACAAAAACGAGTAGGATACCCAACAGGCCGAAGGTGACCTTGACGTGGATCCACATGCCGGTCTTGAAGATCGCCATTCCCGCCGGGTTCACCATCAGCAGGGTCAGCCCCAGAACCAGAGCCCCCACCGCCGCAATCGCTTCGATATTCAACAAGCGCACCGATACCAGGCGCCGCAGACCCAGTGCCATGTCCGGCTGGCGGCGGGCCAGCGAGAGCGCCGAGTCCGTCGCGACGGAGACACCGAGCAACAGCATGACCAGACAGATATGGATAGCCAATGCGATGGGGTACATCGTTGCCCTATAACGTGTTGCCCCGGGGTGGCAGAGCGCAGAATTAGGAGGCAGGCTACGAAGCGCCTCGTTCCCCGGAGCGCCGACGCCGGAAGGCCAGCAACCCAAGCAGCGCCAAGCCCGGAGATGCCTGCACAGAAGCACAATTTCCACTCGGAAGTACGGCCTGATCGCGCACCTCCAGTTCCACACCTGTGTACACCCGCTCCCCGTCGTCCAGCTCCACGCCGCGGCTTCCCAACGGAGCCGTCGGGCTCACCACCACCGTCAATTCAAGCAGCTCTCCCTCCACGGAGAGCCCCTCCACCACAATCCCCTCCCCCAAGTTCACCGTCGGCACCGCGGCTGGGGTCCCAACCAGCTCCAAGCGCATGGTGACCCGCTCGCCTTGTCTCACGCGCTCGGGCGTGATCGTCGCAATGCGTGGACGATCGCCTTCGTCCTGCACCGTAAACAAGTCGGAGGTGAAGCTGCCAACCGGGCTTTGCAGGATCAGCCTGTCTGGACCGGGGACCACATCCGGATCCAGCTCCACCTCGATCAGGGCGTTGTCCACATCCTGTACCGCGACCGAAGTCACGCGGATGCCCCGCTCAAAAGAGGCTTCTACCTCCCCTTCCACCAGGAACAGGTAGTCACCGGACAGGCGCAGGTGCAGCCGCTCGCCCGGCCAGCCAACTGCCGGACTCAGCGAGCGGATCGTCGGGACCACCGCATCCACGGTATACACATCAGTGGGATCTCCTTCCCCTTCCGCGTAAACGGCCCGCACAACGAAGCTGTCTCCCTCCCCCTCCAACGGCACATCCGCGCGGGGATCCACCACGTCCAGCAGCTTCTGTTCTCCCCTATAGACCGTGTATCCAAGCACCGGATGAACACTTTCCGGAGCAGTCCAGGTCAAAGATGCGGTTTCTGCAATCAATCTTCCTTCTGGACCGCTGATTGGACCCGGCGCGGGCAGATAGACCCGAAAGGAGAATGTGACCAGCCGGGCCTCGTTGGCTCCATCGCTGGCGTAGAGCTCACACCG
>JBEIQS010000401.1:0-3121 GCA_040376425.1 Alphaproteobacteria bacterium
CAGGCGGAAGGTATTGCCCATCTGACTTGGGATACGGCCGCGATAGGGCGCAAAGGCCCCCAGGTAGTCCTCGCGCAGCACAAAAAGTGCCCAGTAGTCCCCGGTGTCCAGGGCCTCGCCCAGCTCCGCAAAAAAGGCGCGCTTCGCCTCTACATCGTGGGGCGCCACGGTGAGCAGCTCTTCAAACTGGTCAAAAACCAGGGTCACCGGCCAGTCGCGGCGGGAGCTGGGGCGGCCCCGGCTGCGCAGGTAGTCCAGCAGGCTCATTTTGGAGAGAAGGGCCGGAGAACGCTGGCGATCCGGGGGGCGCTCCTCCTCCAGAGACAGCTTGGTGCTCAGCAGAAAACGGTTGGTGTCGGCGGGCAGGTCCAGACTGCGCGGGTCCAGGTTCACACGGATCGTGCGCCACACATCAAAATGTTCGGCCTCCAACTTGGGGCGCAGCCCGGCCGCCACCAGGGAGCTTTTCCCGGCGCCCGAAGGGGAATGCAAGACGACGATGCGGCGGGCCTGGAGGCGATCAAAAAGGGCCTGGATCTCGGCGTCGCGGCCATAGATGGCTTCGCCAACGGCGATGGGGCGGGGGCCGACATAGGGGTTGGTGGGGGTCAAAGGCGCAGAAGGGGCATGGACCGAGCTTAGAGGAAGAGAAGGGCGGGGTCAAATGGCCCGGCGGAAAGAGGCGGATTAGGGAGCAGAGATGAAAAGGCGAAGGCCGCCGCCCTACCCCCTGTCGGCGTAGGGAAGGATGTTGTTCTGCTCACAAAGCGGGTGGTGGTTCTGCCGGCGCTGAGAAGGCACCCCGACGCCATCCGCAAATACGCACCGGTCGAACGCCAAGTCAGCTATATTTTAGCTCAGGTTCGAAGCCACTTCCAGGTGAGTGGAACCCGGAAGTTCCAGGCAGAACCCTGAACCACCAAGCCCCCCGCGACCATCGCCTTCTGGGCCTCTTTCCGAATGCTCCAGGTGCCGATGGTGGGCGAAAAGAACACACCGAAGGCAGCCCAGAACAGAAGTGTGTAGGCCACGCCGGGCTCTCAGCCCTGAGTGTCCCAGGCAAAGACAGAGGCCAGCATCAACGCCAGCCCCCCGAAACGGCACACATACCAGGGGGGACGAAAAGAAATAATGGTATGGGTGGGGCCATCGTCGCGATGATAGAAGACAGGCATGGCAGCTTTGTAGCACAGATCAGGCTCTGAGAGGGGGGCGCAGAGAGCGTAATTTTCTGGCACCCGAAGGAGGCCGCAAAGGCAGGGACAGGCGGATTCAAATGGCCCCCCCGAAAGAGGCGGATCAGGGAGCAGAGATGAAAGAGCGCTCCCTGCTTCTGCTTCCCGCGCTGGTGCTGTTGGCGCTCACGCTGCGCCCCGGGGACCGGGGTGCTCCCCCGCAGCGCCCCCTTCGAACGCTGGAACCGGCAGCTTCGGAGTGAAATCCCCGGGAAAAACGTCGCCTTGCTGGACCGGGGGCAGCTCCAGAAGAACGCAGCCCTGCTTCGGGCGGGGGTGGACCCGGGCATTCAGATCCGGCTGGTCAGCAAGTCGCTGCCTTCGCTGACCCTTCTTGCCGAGTAGACATTCTGTTGGGAAAACCGCTGCCTGCCGCCGCCGCCCGGCTGGCCCGCCGACACGATCTGTCGCGGGTGTGCCGGCTGATCGACAGCGAAGCCCGGTTGTTGGAATTTCTGGCACGGCGGGCATGTGGAGCATGCCCTGCCACTGATCAGCTCGGCCGACGGGGAGTTTGTGGCGGTCCCCCAACGGTATGGCGCGATGCCGGCCGAGATGGAGCGGACCGGGGTGGCCACGCAAAATCTGGTTCTGGACAGTGGGGGAAGCAGTATCTGGTGGCGCTATGCTCCGGGTGCAAAGGTGCCGATCAACGAGATCTCTGTGGGGTCGGCCTTCGTGCTTCCGGCCCACTTTGCCGCCTCCGAGCGCTTTGGCTTAGGTACAGCCCTTTGTGGAGGCAGCAGGAGGGCTGCTCGCGGCCCGGAATCTCAACGTTGCTGACCACTATTTTCTGCTGGGCGGCGGCCGGCCCGCCGATGTGGCCTCGCCTTATGGCCTGTCGCGGCACTTTCTGTGGGACTCCGGGGCCCCGGTGCAGAAGCTGCTGCCCAACCAGCCGCTGCTGACGGGTTCGGCCGGCACGGGTTTGGCAGCGGGAGATTTTGTGTTCTTCCGGCCGTGGGAGGGGGACGCGGTGGTGGGAATTTCGGAGATTATGCTGGTGGAGGGGGAGGAAGTGGTCGGGAGGGGGGGGGTTGAGCGGGGAGGAGAAGGACGTAAGGAATACCACTTTGGAGCATGTCGCACCTTCCGCCCCCCCACAAAATCCGATAGAAAAACCCCGGAGCCTCCCATGACCGAAACCACCGATCTCAGCCTCCCCGAGCCCTCTGTCCCCGACCCCGACCCCCAAGCCACCCTCGCCCGCCTGGACACTTTATCCAGAAACCACCTCCTCTTCTTTCGCCTGGAGGTGGGCCGCCTGATGCTGGATCTGTACTTCGGCGGCGACCCGGCGACGTACCAGAGCCATGATCCCAAAAAGGCCACCTCCTTCAACAGCTTTCTGCAGAGCTGTAAGGAGCAACTGAACGAGCTGGGCCTGGGCGAACATGTGCTCCGCCGCTGTATCCTCACCCATATCGCGGTGCAGTCGCTGCCTCCGGGTACCGTGGAGCGTCTCCTCTTTTCCCATATTGTGGAGCTTGCCCGCGTAGAGGACCAGGCCACCCGGAGTGTCCTGGCCCTGGCCACGGTGGAAAACCAATGGAGCAGCCGCCAGCTCCACGATGCCATCCAGGCCGCCCAGGCCGGCCACTGGATCGATGGCGATCCGGCCCCCGGTCTCCAGCCCGTCGCCCCCCCGGAGCCCGAAAAAGCGCCCCAGCTCGGCCGGGTTCTGAGTCGCTTTGAGCGCTCTGCCGAAGATCTGGAGTCTCTGGCGGGCCAGTGGAGGCAGCTTGCAGGCAAGAAGCTGACGGCGGGCCAGAAGGCACGCGCGAAGGAGACGCTGACGCGCCTGAAATTGCAGCTTAAGGAGCTGGAAGCTGCATTGAAGTAGATTGTAGGGGTGGACTTTTTCAACTCTATCGACGTCGATAGAG
>JBEIQS010000254.1:0-7590 GCA_040376425.1 Alphaproteobacteria bacterium
CGGACCACGGTATCTGCGGGCGATGTGAAGAGCCGCCCCATATCGACGGTCATCTGGCCCTTATCTTGTGGATGGGCGAGGTGGGGAAGCGGGTCATCTCCCAAGCTCTCCGCCAAGGTGGCGTCGTAGCCCAGCTCCTCCACGAGCGAGCGATTCGTGTAGATATTCTTACGTTTTTTTAGATCATAGACGTACATGATCATCGGCGAGGTACTTCCGAGCTGCCGGAGCAGTCGGTCCTGGACCTCCAGCTTCTTCTCCATCGCCTGCTCGTGGCTCAGGTCGCGCGCGATGCAGAGCACCTCGTCGTCGGAGAGTCGCACCATGCGCAGCTCCCAGGCGCGTAGTGCTCCACTCACAATACGACGTTGAATGCCGGTAACTACCTCACCGGCGGTCCGACAGTGGTGCAGCCGTTCCTTCCAAACGGCCGCTTCCTCTGGCGGCAGCCCGTCCCCAAGGCTGTGGCCGAAGAGCGCTCCCATGTCCTCTGTTTCCGAATACCCGCGGGGAACGACGATTTCCCGATAGGATCCGTCGGCACCCACCCGAATCATCACGTCCGGCGTCGCCGCAAAAAGCGCAGCTTGGAGGGCGGGAGATGGAAGCGGATCCGACATATGGCCTTCGTATTGTATCATGCTCTCGCAATCCAACCACGAAGGCCGCGTTTTTCACGGCAAGTTGCGCGCCTCCGCCGCCACCTGTGCGGCATAGCCCTCCAGCAGAGCGGGGCTGCCCCGCTCCAGGTAGCTGTCCACCCACAACATTTTGCCCGGGGTGCCCGGGAAGAGTCGAAGTGCACTTTCCAAGCGCCCTCCCGCGTCATCCTCATAGGTGGCCGTGTAGACGCGCTGGCCGCGGATGCTGCGCACCTGCTGCGCCACCAGGTTGGGGAAGTCCTCGGGTGGCTGAGCCAGGCGCTCCTCCATCCAACCGGTCTGCTCCGGATCGAGCCCCGCCGGCAGGGGCAACACATGCAGGTCCAAGAGCAGGGGGCTGCGGAAGGGCTCGCCCACCCGCCAGCCATCCTCGGTGGGAATGGCAGCTTCAGGCAGCGGAAGTTCCAGATCTCCCACTCGTGTCGGGTAGAGTGCGGGGGCCTCGCGCAGCTCCCATGGACGCTCCACGGCCCAGCCCACGACCACGGGTAGTACCAACGTGAGCACGCACAGCACCGTCAGCCCTCGCTGCACCGCGGCCGAGTACCCGGAGAGGCGGGAAGCAAGCGTCGCGAAGACCCCCCCCACCAGTCCGCCCAGGTGCGCGGCCCAATTGATGCCCGGCAGCGCGGAGAGGAGGAGGTTCAATACGATATTTTGGATCACCGCCGAGCGCGCCTGATCGCGAATGGCCGGAGGCAGGCGGCTGCGATCGCCGAAAACGACGGTGGCCTGCACACCCAAAAGCCCCCAGATTGCACCAGAGGCCCCGGTACTGATGCCGTCTACAAAAAGTTGGCTCGCCAGACCGCCGCCAAGCGCGCCCAGGGTGTAGGCCAACAGCATCCGCTCGCTGCCCACCAGTCGCTCCACCTCCGATCCCATTCTCCAAAGCACATAGCCATTTGCAAACAGGTGCATCCAACTCCCATGCATCCACGCATAGGAGACGATGCGCCAGACCTGTCCCTCCTCGACCAGGCCCGGTGAAAAGGCACCAAGCCGCATCACCGCCGGAAGCCAGTCTGGCGCGCCCAGCCACTGCTCCAGCGCCCAGACCCCCGCGATTCCCGTCAGCAGTGCGGGCACCGCCACCACCCGCTGGCGCCGCATCCGCTGCGAGAATCCCTCATGTTCGCGCTGTTCTTTCAGGTATTGGGCGATTCGGGGCTCCATCACCGCATAGAAGTGTTCCCAGTCCGGTGGCGCTCCTCCATCGCGATGCTGCTGCAGATATTCGGCCAGCGGCCCTTCCCAGCCGCCCGCCTCCAGGGTCGCGTCTCCCCCTTCGGGCCAGTGCCAACGCCCGATTCCAGGCCCCGAAGGCCACAGCTCCACCAAGTCGGGCTCTCCTCCAACCACCAACAGCTCCACCGCCTCCGAGGGGAGCTGGCGCGCCAGCGCAGGCAGGGCTTCGGCAATCCGCGGCGAAGGACGCGCCAGCACCACCAATGCTTCGCGCACCGCCAGCAAGGCGATATCAATACCCAGATAGCGGGGAAAGCAGTCGGGTCGCATCGTGAGTGCATAGAGCACGCGTTCAAACGGACCGGCGCCCTCGTAGTCTGGCAACGACATGGGCGGTCTTTAACTCCCCAGCGCCATCCTCGTAGCCTGTGCAGTGGAGTTCGGAGGCCTTTTGTGGTATTCTGGGAGGGTGTGAGGTCAGCATGTGGACGGTGGCCCTTTTGTCATTTGTTGCTTGTAAAAACGTAAGCGAAGTGAAGGGAGGGGAGAAGCCGGAGGTTGGCAATCCAGACTCTAAACCTGTATGGGACGATACAGGCGAATTGGCCCCGCCCCCTGCGCTGATCAAGGGCTCCGTCCTGGTCAACCTGTACTCTGTGGACGACGCTGGCGTACGGACGGAGGTGCCTTGGCCTGCCGAGTTAACCAGCTTTCCATACGGTCAAATCTTCATCAGTGGCTACACCATCGCGGACCAGGGCATGCGCTACTACGGGGAAGACGTGTTGCGCTACCCCGAGCCCGGTTGGAATGCCTGGGAGATGGAGGTGGATGCCACTCAGGTGGATGCTCTGAACTTCTACGGGGTGCTCGATTACAATAATGACGGCATCCTTGCCCCCGGTGAGCCTGCGGGCTTGGGCAAGTTTGGTCTGGAGATCAGTCCAGGTGGTACCTACGAGGACATCAACTTCATCATCGATGTTCCGTGGGATCCATCGCTGATTGCGGACGATGGCAACATCGGATCGGGCGGGAACACGGGGGCCGTGGACATTCCCGATCCCACCGACGATCCCACCGACGACGGAATTGTGATCACCGGCGGTGGTGCGGAGATCGGCGATGGTGTGGCCATCGAGGGAGACGTGCACATCACGCAGACCTACAACACGGGTCGGGTGGTGGTGATGCTCTTCGATACCGATCTGGTCGGTCCCTACGAGTACGACTGGGTGCAGCCACAGGCCATCGGCAACGGCGCCATGGGCACCTGGCAGGTCTTTGCGGATCCCAATTTTGGCGATGCGGTGATCAAGGCGGCCTGGGACAATAACCGAAACGGCATGATCGACCCCTCGGATATCTGGGGCGAGTACGCCGATGGTTCCGGAGTGAGCCGGAACCCCCTGAGCATCGGCGAGACCAATATCGAAGGGGTGGACGTCTGGATCCCCATGGGCAACGCACTGTCGGTGATCCCCTTTGTGGTCTATTCCGGGAAATTGCACTCAGAAACCGGCTTTGGTAGCTACAAGACCGTGTACGTGGCAGCCCTGAAGAGCAACCCCGTTCCCGGGATGGAGGGGGCACTGCTGGCCAAGGGCTACGACGTGAGCTGGTGGCAGGATGCAGATCTGCAGACCAATGAACTGGCCTTTTCCCTGGTTATGCCCACCAATACCTATACCTACCTCGCGGCCTTTGCGGACGCGGACGGAGATGGCCTGATCCTGGAGCCCGATGAGCCCCTGGCCTATTGGAACGGTGGCACGGTGTTGAACACCGGCAGCAGCAATGTCACCGACATCACCATGACGCTTCAGGCTCCGCCACAGGGTGGCAACTGATGTGGTGGCTGGCGGTCACGGCCAGTGCAGCCACGCTCACGGTGGCCGTGGACGGTACCGGCGACTTTTTGGACCTGCAGCAGGCGGTCCGCTCCGCCGCGGACGGAGACACGATCGAGGTGAGTGCTGGTGAATGGTCGGGTCCCCTGATGCTGCGGGGGCGCTCCCTCACGCTGCGGGCGGTAGACGGGCCAACGGCCACCACCCTGCTCAGCGACGACACACGGCAGTTGATCTCGGTTCAGGGGGGGAGCCTGAACCTGGAGGGCTTCACCCTCTCCAACCCGGGAAGAGGGGCGATAGAGGCGGAGAATGCGACCATCGTCCTGCGGGATGTGGTGGGCGTGGGCTTTGGGTCACCCAATCTGGACCTGCCGGTCATCACCCAGGATGGCGGCTCGCTTCTGCTTGAAGATTGTGTATTTTCCGATAATCGAGGCGAAAATGGCTCAGTGGTGCAGATGCATCTGGGACTGCTGAGCGTCTTTGGCGCCGAGTACAGCGGTAACTTAGCCGATTTGGGGGGGGTCTTTTGGGGGGGAGAAGGCGTCAGCATCGCCATGGAGGGGGTGGGACTCTACGAAAACAAGGCCAAGCGCGGTGGTGTGGTGCATGTGGGGCGGCGTGGGTCCGTGCATGTGAGCCGTAGCAATTTTGATGCCAACCTTTCGCAGAGGTCCGGGGGGGCAATCCATGCGGGGCCGGAGAGCGAGGTGGAGCTGCACCAGAGCAACTTCCGCGATCAGCAGGCCAAGGCCGGTGGTGCGGTGGCTATCGAGGACGATGGACGCCTCTTTATTGATGATTGTATTTTCGACTACAACATCGCCATAGCGCGTGGCGGCGCCATCTACACCCTGTGGGGTGCGTCGGTCGAAGTGGAGGACAGCGTCTTTTCCGGCAACAGCGCCTACTACGGCTATGGCGGCGCGATGGAGGCCTATGGGCCGGTGACCAGCCGCCGGAACGAGTACAAGCTCAATTTTGCCTACCGGCTCGGCGGCGGGATCTACCTCTATGGTGGGGATCTCCGGGATCGTGGCAGTATCTGGTCGGACAATACTGTCTTTTCGGGAGACGGTGGGGCCATCCAGCTTGAAGAGGCAGAGGAGCTCTACATTGATGGCTCCACCTTTCTGCAGAACAATGCCTCCGGCGGCGGAAATGGAGGCGCGATCGGTATGTTGGACGTGGACCAGGTCCATATCCTTCATACCCTGTTTGATGACAACTTTGCGGGGAATTTCGGGGGGGCCCTGTCCGTGCAGGAGGCGGAGGCGCTGCTGGAAGGGGTGGACTTTGTGGACAATGCCGCCGGTCGTGATGGTGGGGCCGTTTTTGCGCGGTATGAAAGCTACCTGAGCTTCCACCGGGCCAATTTCACCGGCCAGAAGGCGGGGCGCGACGGCGGTACCCTCTCCTTCTACATCGGCTCAGAAGCCGAGATCTTCGACAGCGAGTTTTCGTGGAGCGAGGCGGCGGGTCGCGGAGGCACCATCAACATCGAAGGTGATTCCGACGTGGACTATCGCCTGAAGTTGGAGCGTGTGGACATTCACGACAGCGTAGCGGGCTCGCAGGGCGGCGCGATCATGGCCACGGGGATCCTGGAGCTCAGGCTGGATCAGGTGCAGATCAGCCGGGCCGCAGCCGGAGAAGAGTCCTTTGGAGGCGCGGTCTATGCTGAGCGGGTGGGTGAGCTGACCTGCCGGAACGGTCGCTTCACAGCCAACACGGCCGCCTTTGGTGGCGCCGTGTACACCAACGGGATCACCACCAGCGACGAAGAGTGGACGAACAACATTTTCGACGCGAACGAAGCGGATTTCGGGGGAGCCATCTGTCTGGTTGGTGGGCAGGGAACCCGCTTCTGGAACAACACGTTGGTGGGGAACCAGGCCCGGCAGGAAGCGGGCGCATTCTGTGCTCACAATAATCCGATTGATTTTCGCAACAATCTGGTGGCATGGACTGTGGGTGGGGCGGCCTTCCATCTCTACGGTGTTTCCGGCCAGGAGTCCGTCAGCTTCAACGACTGGTGGGAGAACGAGGCGGGAGATGTGGGCGGTGCTTGGGAGTACTTCCCCGGGGACCGCAACATGAACGCGGACCCGAAGTTGGTACACTTTGAGGCAGACGACGATCCTCTCAATGACCAGCTCCAGTTGATTGAAGGCAGCCCGCTCATTGACATGGGTGATCCCTTCATGGAGGATCCCGATGGAAGCCGGGTCGACATTGGTGCCTTTGGTGGCCCCGGACTCTTCGAAGAGGACCGCGATGGCGACGGCTATTCCAGCTCGGTGGACTGCAACGACGACCGGGCCCGCATCCATCCCGGTGCCGACGAGGTGAACTACGACGGCATCGATCAGGACTGCTCCGGCGGCGAGGATCAGGACTTGGACGACGATGGCCTGGTGGCGGCCCAGTTGGGTGGACCGGACTGCGACGACAAAAATGCCTTTGTGCGCCAGTGTGTGGAAGAGAAGGAAGGTTGCAGTACGGCGCATGGCGCCTTATACCTTGGTTTATTGTGTCTGCCGGTCCTGCGGCGCCGGCGCCGCTGAGACGGCTCCTCATCGGCAGAGCGCCGGCGAACAGGATAGCTGCCAGGTACCTGAGGATCCCCGCGCTTCTATTTCTACTCGCCTGCACCGGACCGTCTTTCGACTCCAAGCGCCCGGCCGAATCGGAGACCGACTCCACCGACAGCCTCGGCGACAGCGAGACGGATACCGATACCGACACCGATACCGATACCGACACGGACTCCGACACCGACGCCGACGCCGACGCCGACGCCGACACCGACAGCGATGCCGACGCCGACTTCTGGCAGGTGGACGTTGTGGATCCGATCGAGACCGCCTACACGTCGCTTGCCCTGGACTCCACCGGCGAGCCGGTCATCGCCTACCAGGACAAGAGCGGTGTGAATGAGGAGCTGAAGTTTGCCAACCGGGTCCGCGGCTTTTGGGAGACCGAGCTGGTGGACGACAATACGGTTTCCGGTGGCTTCGTGGACCTGGCGATTGCTCCGGACGGCAGTTTTGTGATGAGCTACGCCGCCTTTGGGGACCTGACCTTCACGCAGGGGTCGGCGGGGGCCTGGAGCACCGAGGCCATTCGGCCCGGGGCTCGCGGACCCACGTCGGTGGTGCCAGATGGGGCTGGGGACTGGATCTTCGCTGAGACCAACTCCATCGGAGATTTTGAAGTGGTCGAACGTGATGGCACCTACGATGTGATCGAGGGAAGTAGCTCGGGGGCGAGCAGCGAGGGACAGCTACGCTTGAGCGCGACGGGCGTCCGGTATGTGGCCTTTGAGGATGGAGATTTTTACGAAGTAGAAGTTGGCTATTACGATGGAACGGACTGGCAGCTTCAGGTGGTCGAGGAGATGGGTGCCACCGTTGCGCTGGCCATGGACGGCGAAAATCCGGTTTTGGCCTACCATATGTGGCTGGATGGTGACCTGCATGTGGCCCGGTGGAACGGCGTGGACTTTGACATCAGCGCGGTCGCCACCGATGTTGGCTCGGTGGTCACCGGCATTTCGGTCGCGGTGGACGATCAGGGTCGGGTTCAGGTCGCCTGGCATTCCCTCTCCAAGAAGGCCGTATTCTGGGCCATCGAGGATCAGGGGAGCTGGTTGGTGGAAGAGGTGGAAGGGGTGGGCCGCGCGGCCGGCTATCCGGACCTGGCTCTCTATGGAAGCCGGCCTGCCATCAGCTACTCGGCCGAAGGCGAGCTGCACTATGCGCAACGCCAGGAACCGTAGCGTCGGATTCATGGCTACGGAGGCTTGGTTTCTGACGTGACTCACCGGTGAGTCACGTCAGAAACCAAGCCTCCGTAGCCATGAATCCGACGCTACGGTTCCTGGC
>JBEIQS010000085.1:0-23167 GCA_040376425.1 Alphaproteobacteria bacterium
CGGCAAAACCTGGGCCGCCACGCTGGCGGCCTTGGCGGAAGTCGAGGCTGGAGGCGGCCTTCAGCTCCTCTACCTCACGCCGCTGCGGGCGCTCTCGCGGGATGTGACCCTGGCCATTGCGGCCCCGACGGAGGGTCCCGATGCCCTCGCCCCCGGTGTGCGGGTGGAGGCGCGCACCGGCGACACGTCTTCGTCCGTCCGCAGTCGCCAGAAGCGTCGGCCGCCAGAGGTGTTGGTCACGACGCCAGAATCGCTCTGTTTGATGCTCTGTGAGGAAGATGCGGCGCTTCGACTTGCCTCCTTGCGCACGGTGGTGGTGGATGAGTGGCACGAGCTCTGTGGAAGTAAGCGAGGGACTCAGGTGGAATTGGCGCTGGCGCGCCTGCGATCCTACGCGCCCGGCTTGCGATGTTGGGGCCTGAGCGCCACGCTGCCCGAGGCCGAGGCGGCTGCGGCCGCACTCGCCGGAGCCGACCAGCCAACCCGGATCGTCCGCTCTGACATCCGTCGGGAGGTGGTGCTGGAGACCCTGCTGCCGCCGCAGGCGGAGGTGCTCCGGCAGGCGGGTCACAGCGGCCTGCGTATGGTGCCCGCCCTGCTGCAGTGGTTGGATCCCGAACGTTCCACGCTGATCTTCACCAACACCCGCTCCCAGGCCGAGCGTTGGTTTGCAGCCCTGGGCCTGTCGATGCCCGAGTGGGAGCCCATCCTGGCGCTGCACCACGGCAGCCTGGAGCGGGAGCTCCGGGAGCAGGTGGAGGCGGGTCTGAAGGAGGGGCGGATCAAGCTGGTGGTCTGCACATCCACCTTGGATCTGGGGGTGGACTTCGGTCCGGTGGACCGCGTGGTGCAGGTGGGCTCGCCCAAGGGTATTGCGCGCCTCTTGCAGCGGGCCGGACGCTCGGGGCACCGGCCCGGTGCCCGCGCCGAGGTGTTGTGCGTACCGACGCATATGTTGGAGATCGTGGAGTTTGCCGCTACGCGAGAGGCCATCGCCAGGGGGCAGTTGGAGCCCCGAATGCCGCTGTCCGGGCCGCTGGATGTTCTGGTGCAGCACATGGTGACCTGTGCCATGGGGGGCGGTTTTGACCCGACCGAGCTCTATGCAGAGCTGAAGAGCACCCGCGCCTACCAGAACCTGAGTCCCGACGAATTCGACCTGGTATTGCGGCTGGTGCGCGATGGCGGGGTGCTGCACGCCTACCCGGACTACCAACGGATTGTGTGGCGGGAGGAACGCTATCGGGTCAGCTCGCCACGGATTGCAGGCTTGCATCGTACCGGAATCGGGACGATTTTGGGGGACTCTGCCATCCGGGTGCGGCTGGTGGGGGGGCCGGATCTGGGAACGGTGGAGGAGGGTTTTCTGGGCCGCCTTCGGCCGGGGGACGAGTTTCTTTTCGCCGGGCGCCGTCTGGAATTAGTGCGCTTGAAGGATGATGTGGCCCAGGTGCGCCTGTCGAAAAAACGTGGCGGGCCTTCGGCGGTGTGGGGCGGTAGCCGCTTTCCCATCTCCATTTCGCTGGCGGATGCCCTGCGGCGCTGTCTGGAGCGTGGGGCGCAGGGGCATCGGGACAGCCCGGAATTACAGGCGGCCGATCGGTTTTTTGAGGTGCAGGCGCGCATCTCCCATGTGCCCGCGGTGCACGAGCTGCTGGCCGAGCGGTGCGAGACGGCCGAGGGCTTTCACCTCTTCCTTTTCCCCTTTGAAGGTCGATTGGTCCACGAGGGGCTGGCCGCACTGCTCGCGCTGCGTCTGGGCCGGCTGCGCCCCTCCACCTTCCAGCTTGCCGTCTCCGACTACGGCATCGAGCTGCTCTGCTCCGAGTCCTGGCGCTGGGAGGAGCACCTCAACGCAGCGCTGTTTTCTCCCCACAATCTCGCGGCGGACATCCTGGAGACGGCGAACCTTTCGGCCCTGGCCCGGCGGCAGTTTCGCGAGGTGGCGCGGGTGGCAGGACTGCTCCACACCGGCCCCCCGGGTGCCCAGAAGCGTGCGCGCCACATCCAGGCCAATGCCGGGCTCCTCTACGACGTGCTGGACCGCTACGATCCCGACAACCTCCTGCTGCAGCAGGCCCGGCGCGAAGTGCTGGAGCGCCATTTCGAGGAGGGTCGCCTTCAGAAAACCCTGGAGAGACTTCAGGCTTCTACGATTGTATTGAAGAATACAAAAGAGCCCGGGCCCCTTGCACTCCCGGTGATTGTGGAGCGACTGCTGTCCGCACAGACCCTCAGTACCGAGAGCCTGGAGGCCCGAATTGCTCGGATTCAGGCAAGCTGGGAAGCGTCAGGCGCCAACCCACCGGAGCCCAGATCCCTGCCCGAAGCAGACCCTCCTCCTCTTCCAACGGTACGGGAACCTCCTCTTCCCCCAGGCCGGCGAGGCGCCGGCTCGCGGCCATCGCCGCGGGAGAGAGGGCAAAGATCGCGGCCTCCCCGCTCGCGTCGCGCCGGATGGCTACCTGCTGGGGCTCCTGCAGCAGCGGTGGCACCGGCGGCAGCTCTGCCGGGCGACGACGACTGAGCCAGCCTCCCCAGGAGCGGCGCAGGCTCAGCAGCTCCACCCCCGGTCCCAGCCGGCGACGCCGGTCCGAGGGCAGGCTGTGCCGCAAGCTCTCGATGGTTGCATCTGCAACCGGCGCATGGCAGAGTGCAGCCTCCAAGCCACAGAGTTCCGTCACGGGGTAGTCCGGAATCTGGCGCAGCAGGTAGCGGTGGAAGCGCCGGGCGACACCCAGGCGCTCGCAGCGATCCTGAGCGGCAAAGTTGGCCACCGTGGGCTCTGCCGCCTCCTGCAAAAGCCGCAGCGTACCCGGACAAGCGCTCCGCAGGCCCGAGAACATCTGGGAGGAGGAGCGACCGTAGCCGCCAGGGAGATCGTAGCCAACTGCAAACACATCCCTCGTGTTGGGCAGCTCCCACTCCTCAAACAACGCCTCGTAGGCAGCGATCACCGCATCCAACGCCGCCCCTTCCGCAAGCTTTTCCACGAGGTGGTTCAAATCATGACCCACTTCGCCCTCGGTATGTTCAGCGACCTGAAGCAGACGCCAGCCGAGATCCTGGCGGATCCAGGTATCCGGACTGCCCTGGAGCGGGCCGGCCTCCCCCTCCCCCGTGAGCGTGCCCAGGACCGCATGTACCCGCTCCTCCAGCGCGGGCAGGTTGGCGTGCCAGCCCTGGTCCTCGGAGAAGAACAGCTCAATCCATCGGTGGAAGGCGGGGGATTCCATGCGTGGACCGTGCGCGGTCGCCCACGCAAGGCCGTCCGTTGCCAGATCCAGGTGCATGTAGCGGTTGGAGATGGGCCTTCCCTCTCGGAGGCTCCGGCCAATGGCGCGCAGCTCCAGCTCGACGTAGCGGCGCCCCTCCTGTTGCCAGTGTTCCACCAGCGGCGCGTCGGGGTCGGGCCCCTCCGCGATCCGCTCGTCGCAGGCCGGGCAGGGGCGCTCAAAAAAGGCCCCCTGCTCGACGTGTTCAGGGCAGCGGCCCAGGCCCACCTCGTCGAAAAAATACCACAGGGCCACGGGCAGCAGCTCCGCCAGCCGGGCCGCGGTGGCCAGATACAGGCGGCCGGCGTCGGGCTTCCAGGCGAAACCCACCAACCGGTGGCAGAGCTCATGGGCCGACCACTTGGGACCGTGGGAGGGATGGAAGCTCGCCACCATCCGATCCAGGCGGAAGTCCCGGAATTTCACTTCCGGCAGCTCCCCATTGCGCCAGGTGGTCGGTCCTTTCAGGTCCGGGCGCCCCTGTGGCTCCCAGTGTGCCGGCAGTTCCAGGCGATGGAGGTGCTCAAAATGGGAGAAGAACAGACCTGAACGCTGGGCCAGCCTGCCCACCGCCGCCGCGGCAAAAGATCGACTCAGCTCGGTGACTGGCGCTTCCATGCCGCTTTTCTATAACCGGTCCGCAGTGGGCGGCGCAGGGGCCCTCAGCCCGGAAGCTCGGCGAAGGGCACCAAAAGGCTGTGATAGTGGGCCTTCCAAGACACATTATACAGAACACGCGCCGGAAGGGGGAGCTGTGCCAGAAAGTGCTTCCGCTCCGCCTCGGAGGCGGCGTCCAGCATCCAGGGGATCACCAGCTCGATCAGGCGCAGGGGGATGGCTTTGCGAAGCACATCCTGCAGTGCAAGCTGCTCTTCTGGACTCCAGTCTGCACGGATCGCCCGTTCAAAGGCTACTTCTTCGCGGACCAAATGCCCCTCCAACTGGTCGCGGAGCACCCGCACCGCGTCGATGGCGGGCTCCACATCGCCGGATTCCACGCCCTCTTTCAGCGTTTCATCCAGCGCCCGAATGGCCGCATCCAGTTGCTGGTGCTCGGACTCGATCTGGTGCCAGGCGGAACGAAAACCAGGGCAACGGGCGGCAACCCTGGGAAAAATCTGGTTGTCCTCGCCCAGGTGGTGACCCTCTGCGATGGCCCACACAAAGGCAAACCACGCACGCACCGTGTCCGTATCCACGCCTTCGCCCAGTTGAATCCGGCGCAGAAGCCCATCCAGACGCACCACATCCTTGCGCATGGCCCGGTGCACCATGGGAAAGCCTTCCAGAAGGAAAGGGTAGCGCGCAGGCTCATCCGTGGGGTCTTCGATGCGGGCTTTCAGACGTTCGGCCAGAATTTTCACCTGGCCGGCATCGGGTGCGGGCAGAAAGCGACCGGCCCCGGTGGCGGTACACTCCAGGTGCAGCTCGACCCCCTCCCCCACCGGTTCGAAGCGGTGCTCCCACTCCAATGCACCCACCATCGCCTGCTCCCACAGCCGCAGGCGCTTTCCGGGCACCAGCGCGTGCACACTGAAGCGGCGATCCGGCCCTTTCATCTTCTGGAAGCTGCCCTCCAAACCCACGGCCGGCTCTCCCTTCACCTCCACCCCGCGCAGGCTGTAGTCCCACTCAGGGCGGCGACGGAGGTCGGACAGATAGGCCCAGACCTCTTCGGGGCTGGCGTCGATACGGACGGAGGATTGTGGGGGAGCGCTCATCCGAGGAGGATAGCGTAGTCTACGCCATGCGGCCTATGACGGGGATCAGCAGGTGGAGGAGCAGTCAACAGACTGTTTGGGCTGTTGCGTCGGGAAGGAAGCGGTTTCAGGCCGGGGTCTTCGACCTCGGCCCGCGTTACATTTGCCCGGCCGGAGCGTTCATGTCCTCGCCGATCCCAGCCTTCCGTCCCCTATATTTTTTGGAGCGGTGGGGAATCATGTTGGCTGTACTCCCCATCTATCTGTCGGGGCTTGAGCGTTGGCCGCTGTGGGAAGCGGAGATCTGGACCTACCACACCGCCATGTCGCCGATCCCAGAGGTGATCCGGCAGGTGGCGATGGACAAACATCCGCCGCTGTTTTTTTTGTTGGAGTGGCTGTTGCTGCGCATCCATCCCACCGACGCCGTGGCCCGGATCCCGGCCGTGCTGGCGGCGCTGGCGGCCATTGTGGTTTTTCAGCGGGTGGTGACCCGGCATTTTGGTCGCCTGCAGGGCTGGTTTGCGGGTCTGCTCCTGGCCCTGAGTCCCTACATGGCCGCCTATGCGGGCACCGCCCGTTCGGGCACTATGACGATTTTGCTGGGGATCCTGACGCTGGGCTTCGGTCTGGATCTGGTTGCGGGCGACCGCCCGCGCCGGGCCGCCGTGGGGCTGGGCATCAGCCTGTTGGTGGGGCTCTACGTCCACTATGACATGGGGTTGGCGCTGGTCGGCGCGGCCCTGGGGGGCATCGGCGGGCTGTTGCTGGACGACCGGCCCCGTGCGGAGCGGCTGCGGCGCTTGTGGATGGGTGTGGCCGCGCTGGTGGTGCCGGTTCTCGCCTTTCTACCATGGGTGTTCGGCCCCATGACCGAGCAACACGTGGACGGAAACGCCGAAAACCAGGCGCGCTCGCTGGGCGTATTTCGCTACCTGCTGTGGCCGGTGGGCCCGGACCATGTGCCGCCCGGGGCGGTGGTGCTGTTGATCCTGGCCGCCTTTGGATTGCTCGGCTTGATCCGTCGGAATGCGCAGAGCGGCACGGTCGCGGGCTGGCTGGCGGCGGGCGTGGTTGTGCCCTATCTTTGGTCGGTCAATCCCGGCACCTTGGGCAAGTTCTACCTGTATGCCCCCTTGCAAGGGGTGTTTCTGCTTCTGGCGGCCGTCGGACTTACGGTGGGCACCCGCCTGCTGGGCCGGCGGCTCGGTGCGGCACTGGCGCCGGTGGCGGTGACCGTGCTGGTGGTGGCGCTCTCGGGGCGGCCCCTCTATGACGTATTGATTCCCAAGGGAAACCTGGTGAGTGTGGTCATGGTGATGACCGGCGTCTGGGACAGCCGGGTGGACGCCTACGCCCTCACGCGGGTTCCGGTCAGCCACCGACGGCTGGTGCAGCCGGTGTCTGGCGGTGGGCAGGCGCTGCTGCACTATGCCCCCTCTCTGGATCCCCGCCCGCCCTCCCCCAACCAGCTTCCTCCGGGGGTCTGGAAGGCCATCCCACGGCTGACCGCACGGCAGAAAAGCCAGGGACTATGGGTGGATGCGGGAGAGGGCTGCCTGTTTGATCATGCCTTCTACGACAGCCTCCTGGTTCCCCAGCCCGAGGACTGCGCGCCGGTGCTGGCACACATCACCGCCCTGGGCGACGAGCTGCAGTATGGCCCCTACCTGATGGAGACGGCGGTGCAGGCGGCCCGGAGAAAAGACTGGGAACGCGCCGAGCAGTACGCACGCGCGGCCTCTACCTTGGAGCCGGTGACCGCGCGCGCCGATATATTGTTGGCTGGAATACTGGTTGACACAAAAAGGGCTCAGGAGGCGCTGGAGGTGGTCGAAACCGGTATGGACAAGGCGGCCCGGTACCGGCACGGCGACGAGTGGTTGGAGCTGGCAGAGTTGAAGGTGGAGGCGGCGGTGGCGCTACAGGACCGGCGGAAGGTCGCCGAGGCCGAGAGCCTCCGGAGCTGCCTGCAGAAGCGCCTCTACACCTTTACCGAGACCTGGTGTCAGCACGGGATCCGCGGCCTGCTCTGAGTGGGCCCTTTTCCTGTCAAGATATATCGGATAGATATATATCAGGTTGGTGTATATCGGTACAGCATATGGAGTACAGTCGTCCGCCCCTACCAGACGCAGATTGCTGCACACTCCCCCCAGCGCTCAGCCGGGTGCTGCACCCCCAGGAACAGCGCACCGTCCGCCGCATAGGAGGGCCCGCACAGCTCGGCCTCCGGCGGCGCGATCACCAGGCGCTCCCAGCTCCCATCAGAATAGCGGCAGAGGCTGTTGTGCCCATAGGGCTCCAGGATGTCGGAGTCGGTGCACAGGAGCAGCGCGCCGGTGGGATCGACGCCAAGGTTGTCCGGGTTGGCAAAGCTCAGGCCGGCACTGCTGTGGACCTGCCAGGTGAAGTCCGGCCCCTCGCCCTCGGAGAGCTGGAGGATGCAACCCTCCGTTACATCTACCGGCGGAGCAAATGGATTCCCCACCTCAATGCTTGTACGTCCGGTCAGCGCCACATAAATGGATTCTCCAAGGTGCAGGCAACCCTCGGGCCGTCCCAGCGGACTGCCGCCGACCAGGGTCCCCGCAACCCCCACATCCACCCGAACGGCGCCTTCGCTCCGGTAGTGGTCCCCCAGTGTGGACAGCGAAGGGAGCTTTTCCAGGAGCGCCGCGGCGATGCCCCACTTTTCCCCCACGTCCCGCAGGCCCTTGGCCGACGTCGGACTGACGGCAGCCTCCAGGTGAACCGGGATCCAGCGTCCTTTTCCGCCGGGGAGGAGCTGCGCAACCTCCAGGTTCCCCTCCTCCAACAGCCGACTGCCGGCGTCCCGCTTCAGGCCGGGCTGCCACTTCCGACGGCTGCGGTAGCGCCAGATGCCGCCCCCCACGCGGTCCTCCGCCATGTACACCAGCAGGGGCCTTCCCGGTCGGGCCACGGTGGCCGCCGATTCGTGGCGGAAGCGTCCCAAGGCCGTGTGCCGACGCGGCTGCCAGGTGGGGTCGTAGGGGTCCACCTCGACCACCCAGCCCACTTCTTCACCGCGCAGGCTGGGAATATTGAAGACACCCCCCATCGCTGTGGAAGGCACTGCGCCGATGCGGCCGTCGGCAGTTCCCAGTCCTTCGTGTACATGGTACCTGTGGTTTTCCTCGCAGGTGAGCACCGTCCCCCAGGGGGTCAGGCCGCCGCCGCAGTTGGACAGGGTGCCGGTGGCCTCCGGCCCGAGCAGCTCCAGGCCGGGGCCGGTTACGCGGGTTCGCGGCGTCTTTCCGCTCAGGCGCCGCGCGACTGTGGAGTCCGGTCGCAGCTCCCAGCCACCCTCAGGGCTGCGGCCCAGCTCGATCAAGGAGGCTCCCATCAGCGCCAGGAGGTCGTCGCTGTTGAAGTCCCGGCCCAGGCGTCGCCGAAGGCGGTCGGGATCGGGCGGAAATTCGTGGTTCACCCACAGGAGAAGCCGGTCCTGGTCCAGGGGGAACACCGCCGTGTAGTCGGCATGCGATCCGAAGACCGCACCGTCCGCGGAGATCCGATCGCCGAAGGCGGCCAGCTTGCGCCAGGATTTCCCAGGGGCCACCAGCAGATCTTCTGGACGGCTCGGGGCCAGACCGGGGAGCGGACCGGCCCGCAGGGTGCGGGGCAGGGCCACAAGGCTCAGCAGGGACAGAAATTCGCGCCGCTTCATCGGGCCCTTGTAGCCTGAGCCGCGGGGGGCGGAGGTGACGTTTTGGGAATCTTGCAGTCCGTGCGCGGCCGGGTGAAGGAGGCAGATGCTGTTGGCGTTGCTGCTGTGGTCCTTTGCGGCACCCTATCGAGGGCCGGAGGGCGTGGTCTTGGGAGAGCGCAGGGCGGAGGAGAACTTTTCGCCGGATGTGCTGCCCCCCGGGGTATGGAAGACGGCGACGGGTCTTGGAAGTGTAGCCCAGGATACACTTCGATATCTGGCTGCTTCCCCCTCGGATCCGACCGTGGGGCCCGGCTTGCCGGCGGATCTGGGCTGGACGACGGCCGACACGGTGCGGAGCCTGGAGCTGGTGGTGGACTGGTCGCAGCGGCATCCGGAGCGTCTGGGCGATCCGGCCTGGCTGGGGCGCTGTTTTTCGGCACTCCACTGGAAGCCGGACACCGAGCGCAGCCAGATTCGGCTGACCCGCTATCTGATCTATGAGGTAGAAGGCAGATTGATGCCAGACGCCGACCACCCCTATGCCCTCTATGCGCTGCCGGCCGACGAAGCCGGGCTCACTGAGGCCCGGGCCGAAGAAAAGCGGGCGGATCTTCTACGTTTTCGATACAGCCGCCAAGATGTTCTGGCCGGTGTCTACCGCTCCGGGGGGGCTTCTGAGAACCAGGCACCGGCGCTGGTGTGGGTGAGCCTGCGGGACCACGAGCAGGCGCTGATGCAGGGTAGTGTGCTGGTGCAGGTGCCAGGAGAGGCCGAGCGTCGGCTGTACAATGTTCACCGCGCAAACGGGATACCCTACGATCGAAGCATCAAAGAGACCACGAAGCAGCCGCGCTATTGGTACTTCCGCGCGCTGGATCGGGTGCGGGGCTGGGGGGTGGAGCCGGTGCCGGGCATCGCCCTGGAGCCGCTGGCCGCGGTGGCCGGGGATCACTATAACCTGGGTCTGGGGCGCCTGATTGCCTTGAAGAATGCGGATGGCTTGCGACTTGTGGTGCTCGGCGACACGGGTGGTGCCTTCCAGCCCAACCTGCACCAGCTCGACCTGTACTCCGGGAGCTATCCCAGCTTTGCTGCGTTCTCCACCGCTACTTCGGGGATTGGGGACTACGCGGACGCGTGGCTGTTGCGGGCGATCTGCGCGGTGGGGGACTGAGGCAGCGGGGGGGCTGCGGGACCGCGCGCCTTAGCGCCTTTTCGGCGGGGTTTTTCGCAGCTCCGGCCGGGGTGGCAGCAGATCCTCCCCCTCTACCGTCCACCCGAAAAAACCGGCGACGATCCTGGCCCGTTCAGGCGATCCCGCCAGCTCCACCAGCGCCGTCAGCGGCATGGGCCCCCGGCGGGCCTGGCCGCGCAGGCGCTCGCCGCAACGCTCCATGATGTCGATGCGAAAAAGTTGCTTTTGAAGCCGTTGAAGGCCGACCCAAGCATGGTAGCGATCGGGCAGACCGGTCGCCTCGTCGCCGGGGAGGGTGGGGGCCTCGGCCAGACCCAGCGCGAGGCCTGCCAGCGCCGATCGTAGGCTTACAGCATCTGCCTCCAGCATCACCGGCGCCCACACAAAAACCTCTCCCACTCTGACGCCGGCCAACTTCAACATCCCCCAGTCCGCCGGACGGAATTCGCGGATCAGCTCGGCCACCTCGCCCCGCTGAACGCTCCCCAGGGCGGGCTGCAGGCGGTACAACAGCGCCCGCACCGGCGCACTCATGGTCGGCCGATCCTCGCGGAGTGGAGCCAGAAAGCGGGCAACCTCGTCGCGGAGCCAGGCACTCAGGCGCCGCTGGATGCGCGCCTGATCGGCGGGGCTCAGCAGATCGTTGCGCAGCAGCCGAAGGCCGGGCTCCACCACCGAAGGGCCCGGGGTCAACCGTGCAAGCGCTCCCCCCTCCCAAAAAATCTGGTAGCCGGAACGCACAAAATCGCGGTGTGGCGCCTCGATCACCCGGCTGATCCGGGCGCGCAGCTCGCCCTCGATCGCCCCATGAATAGCACGTTCCAAGCGGCGATCCTCCACCCCCGGCTCTGGGCGGAAGCAGAGACCCTCCAGCCGACCCACCGCCTGCCCCCCCAGCACCACCCGCCCGGACTCCCGCTCCGACACCGGGGCCCCCCGCCCCAGCAGCCGCGAGGTGGGGTCCACAAAACGGTCGGTCAGCGCACTGTGCAGGGCATCTGAGAGGCGATCCTCGACCTTCCGAGCTTCTCCCTGCCAGTGTCCAGCATCTTTGATCCAATCTGTACGCTGGGTTACATAGGTCCAGGTGCGGATCCAGGCGAGGCGGGTGGTCAGTGCATCCACATCGCCCTCGGGGCGGTCCAGGCGGCCGATCTGGCTGTGCAGGTGCTCGGCCGGCAGTGGCCCCCGCACCAACATGCCAAAAAGCTGCTTCAAAAGCTGAAGGTGGCTGTCGGTCATGGTCTTGCGGAAGTCCGGGATCCGACAGACCTCCCAGAGCAGGCGCAGATCATCGGGATGCTGGAGCAATTTCAGTAGCTCGGGATCAGCCAGAAAAGTACGAAGTACCGCCTCATCCTCCTCCTCCCTCGCCTCGGCCAGAAAGGCGAAGGGCGGCGGCCGCCGCAGCGAGGCCAGCAGCGCGGGCCCGGAGGAAAAATCCAGCTCGGTATTGCGGTAGTAGAGCTTTTTCAGGGCCGGGTAGCGGTGCGCCTCAACAGACTCCACAATGCCCTTGGAGATTTCGCCCAGCTCCGCAGTTGCGCCGAATGTTCCGTCCCTTTTCCAACGCCCGGCGCGCCCGGCGATCTGGCCCACCTCCTGCGCGCTGAGCCCCCGCAGCCCCCGCCCGTCGAATTTGGACATCCCATCGAAGGCCACATGGTCGATGTCCATGTTCAGCCCCATGCCGATGGCGTCGGTGGCCACCATATACTGCACTTCGCCCGCCTGGTACATGGCCACCTGCGCGTTGCGGGTGCGCGGCGAGAGCGCCCCCAGGACCACGGCGGCGCCCCCGTGCTTGCGACGGATGGTCTCGGCCAGGGCGTAGACCCGCTCCACAGAAAAGGCGACGATGGCCGTGCGCGGCGGCAGGCCCCCTAACTTCTGCGGACCCCGGTGGCTCAGGCGAGAATAACGGGTGTTCCTACGGATCTCAATGGTGGGCACCACGGCGCGCAGCAGCGGCTCGATGCTGTCGCTGCCCAGAAACCAGGTCTCCCGGACGCCGCGCAGGTTCAGCAGGCGATCGGTAAAAACATGCCCCCGACCGCGATCTCCGGCGAGCTGGATCTCGTCCACCACCACAAAGGCCACCGGGATCTGCACCGGCATGGCCTCTACCGTACACACATAGTAGCGCGGGTTGGCTCCGATGCGGCGTTCTTCGCCGGTGATCAGCGCCACCGCGTCCTCTCCCTTCAGGGCGCTGATGCGGTCGTAGACCTCGCGCGCCAATAGACGAAGGGGCAGGCCGATCATTCCCGTGGGGAACTCCAGCATGCGCTCGATGGCCCGGAAGGTTTTTCCGGTATTGGTAGGGCCAAGCTGGGCTACCAGCCGGCTGCCATCGTAGTCAAAGGAGCGCATGGGTCAACAAGCTAAGCACGGCCGGGGAGGCCGGCAAAAGTCGCCTCAGTTGACCCCGCTACAGGAGTCGTTGGAGGCCCCGGGGGTCCCGTACTCGGTGAGGCTGCCGCTGGTGGCAAAAGCCGAGGTCGCCGTACACCAATTCTGGCCCAGGTTGTTCAGGGTCGCGTCGAAGCGGTCGGGATCGAGGGTGATCGAGGCACCCACAGGATCCGGGAAGGTGACGCCATTGTCGTAGTACACGTCGTCAATGACATCGCCCCAGGCCGTCGTCAGAATCAGGTTATCAGCGCCATTATTGAGCTGCAAGACGGTCCCATACACATAGGCCTCGGTGGTGCGCGAGGTGTTTGTGGAGGCGATCACCACATAGCCGCGGGCCGGGATGCTGACCGGGGTGGAGAAGGTCATCGGCGCGCTGTTGTCGGTCACCGTCCACTCGTTCAGGTAGATGGTGGTCGAAGTATTGTTATACAACTCAAACCACTCGCCGGTGGGATCCGAGCTGATGTTGGGGTCCTTCATGATCTCGGTGATCAGCACATCGCCCGCGTTGATCAGGTATTCGTCGTACCAGTCGTCGCAGTCGTTGTCCAGACCGTCGCGGAGCTCCGAGGCCCCCGGGCGGATGGAGAGGCGGGTGTCGTCGCAGTCGGTGCCGCCATAGGTTTCGGCGTCGTAGCTGTCATAGTCCTGATCGTAGTCGGACAGGCTGTCGCAATTCTGGTCCACCCCGTCGTACCAGATCTCCACGGCGGTCGGACGGATGTTGTTGTTCAGGTCGTTGCAGTCGGTGCCGCCGTAGGCGTCACTGCGGAAGCCGTCCAGGTCCTGATCAAAGTCGTCTCGACCATCACAATTGGTGTCCAGACCGTCGTACCAGACATCCCCGGCGCCCGGATAGTAGCTGGGCTGGGTGTCCTCGCAGTCGGTGCCGCCGTGGCTGCTGGAGCGGTAGCCATCCGCGTCCTGATCGTAGTCATCGGCGTTCCCCGAACAATCTCCGTCGACCCCGTCGTACCAGATTTCGGTCATTCCCGGGTTCACCGATGCGGCCACATCGTTGCAGTCCGTGCCCCCGGCGGCCAGGGCACGGTAGCCATCTGCGTCCTGATCGTAGTCGTCATCGCCAAGGCAGTCGGCATCGAAGCCGTCGTACCAGACTTCCGTGGCGCCCACATAGGTTGCGGCGCGGTTATCGTCGCAATCGGTGCCGCCGTAGGCATCGGAGTCATAGCCGTCTCCATCGGCATCGTAGTCGGAGTCGCCCCCGCAGTCGGAGTCCACCCCGTCATAGGAAGGGTCGGCAGCGCCAGGATACACGAGCAGATCGGTGTCGTTGCAGTCGGTACCCGAATAGCTGTTGGAGCGATAGCCGTCCCCGTCCTGGTCGAAGTCGTCGTTGCCCGCACAGTCGGAGTCCACGGCGTCGTACCAGGCGTCCGCAGCGCCGCTGTAGATCGAGGCCGAGGTATCGTTGCAGTCCCCTCCCCCCGAGGACACGATGTCGTCGCCATCGCCGTCCTGATCGTAGTCGGAAGCGAGGTCGCAATTGGCATCGATGCCGTCGTACCAGGTCTCCGACATGCCCGGGTTGATCCGCGCGTCGTTGTCGTTGCAGTCGTCGCCGCCCCGGCTGCCGTCGTCGTAGCCGTCCCCATCCGCATCGATGTCGCTGCCGCCATCGCAGTCGGTGTCGATGCCGTCGTAAGGCACATCTGTTGCGCCGGGGTTAATGGTGGCGTCCAGGTCATCGCAGTCGGTGCCACCACTGGCCAGGGCCAGGTAGCCATCGCCGTCCTGATCGTAGTCGTTGACGGTGTCGCAGTTCTGGTCCACGCCGTCGTACCAGCTCTCGGTGGCGCCGGGGTAGATCAGGGCGTTGTTGTCGTTACAGTCGGCGCCGCCGTTGCCATCGTAGCCGTCCCCATCGGCATCCTGGTCGTTGGCATTGTCGCAGTTCTGGTCCACGCCGTCGTACCAGATCTCTGTTGCACCGGGGTTGATGCTGATGTCGTTGTCGTTACAGTCCGAGCCGTTCTGGGCGGAGATGTCGTCGTAGCCATCGCCGTCGTTGTCGTAGTCGGAGTAGCCATCGCAGTCGGCGTCGCGACCATCGTAGGCGGTGTCGGTGGCGCCGGGGTTGATGGAGGCGTCGGCGTCGTCACAGTCGGTGCCGCCCCAGGCATCCGAGAGGTAGCCGTCGGCGTCGGCATCGTAGTCGTTGGCGCCGTCGCAGTCGCTGTCGATTCCGTCGTACCAGGTCTCGATGGCGGTACTATTGACCGAGGCCTCGGTGTCGTTGCAGTCCAGGCCACCCTGAGCAGGGATCAACTCGCCGTCCATATCCTGATCGTAGTCGTTGGCTCCATCACAATTGCTGTCGATCCCATCGTACCATGCATCGGGAGCGCCAACGTACACGGAACCGTTGGCATCGTCGCAATCGGTGCCGGTGTAGGCACTGGAGTCCTGCCCGTCGCGGTCGGCGTCGAAGTCGGAAGCGCCATCACAATTGCTGTCCACCCCATCGTACCAGGTGTCGGTGGCGACGGGGTTGACCAGGGGGTCTACGTCGTTGCAGTCGGTCCCACCAAAAAGGTCGGTATCGAAGCCGTCGCCGTCCTGATCGTAGTCGGAGTCGCCCGCGCAGTCCGCATCGTCGCCATCGTACCACTGCTCGGGGGCGCCGGGATAGATGGTGGCATCGGTATCATCGCAGTCCCCATCCACCGAGGTGTAGCCGTCGCCGTCGTTGTCCCAGCCCACGGTGCCTTCGTCGATGTTACCGTCGCAGTTATTGTCCTGCCCATCAAAGACCTCTTCCGCGTCCGGGTAGGCCACGGCACTGCCGTCGTCGCAGTCCTCCTCGCAGGTGGTGAAGCCGTCCCGGTCCTCGTCCAGGCACTCGTTCACCAGCACCTGTACCACGCAGGTGTCCGAGAGGCCGCGCGGATCCTGTACTTTCAGTGTCAGGAGCTGCTCACCACCCATGGCGAGCATCAAATCTTGAACCACCTCTCCGCCCGAGTCCGGGGCTCCGGTCCACAGGGTACCCTCGACGTTGCTGTCCAGGGTCACCGTGAGCTGCGCCGGATCACTCTCGGCGTCGTCGGCATTGGCCACCAGGCGCAGCGACTCCCCCAACAGCACACTCTGGCCGTCTACCGGCTCGACAATCGTGCAGGAAGGTGCCGTATTCAATGAGGGCTTGATGTTGGTGCTGTCCTCTCCGGCGCCGCCCAGCTCGTCCACCGCCGTGACTGTCAGCGTGTGGTCGCTCTCGGAAAGCTCAAGCTCCAACGACAGATTCCCACCCTCACAGGCCGTAGGCTCTCCCGCCAGCTCCCAGACCAGCCCATCCAGGGAGGAGGCCACGGTCACCTGTATCTCGGCGAGTGCGGTGCGATCGTCGTCCACCTGCACACAGAGGGACAGCGGCAGCGCCGGGTCGAATTCGGCGCCATCCACCGGGCGAAGGATGGTCACCTCCGGGGGTTTATCGTCCACTTTCAGGGTGCCATCGGAGCATCCGACAAGGAGCATGGCCATCAGAAGAGCGCGGTTCATGGGTGTCCTCGGTGGGCGCGGTCTATCCTGAGCATGCCCGGAGTGGTGGCGCTCCCGCAATGTTCACCGGGATGTTTCTTCCCCGGACCGCTATTCGCAGACCTCGGAGACGACGATCGCGTTGTTATCTTCCAGGCACTCGGTCAGTGAGCTATAGCCAGACGCATCCATATCTACTACGAGGAAGGGCTTCTTCCCTTGTAGATCGGCCACATTTACCGTAAGCTGAACGCCCTGGGAGGAGCGGCCGGAGGCGATGGCGTCCGGCACCGTCGTCGTTGCGACGACAGAGCCATTGGCGCCGGCGCGGATGCTCACCGGAAGGCCCGCGGGCACCTCTTCCGTCCCCGCATTCCACACCCGTGCCACCAGGATCAGCTTGTCCGGGCACTCTTTGGTGCAGACGTCCACCACCTCGGGCACCAGGTCGTTCCAGGAGGAGGGCGGCAGCCCGGCGTCCCCGGAGCGATAGTTATTGTATGTAAGCCAGTTGGCATCCTGGTTCTGGGGAATCGAGCCATCGTCGTTGACGTTGGTGATGGTGTAGGCGTGCTGGTTCCAGATCGAACGCCCGGGGGGCCAGGAGTGGTTCTGGTCGCCGTAGACGGTGATGCCATTGGGGCCGTTGCCATGCAACATCACAATCTCCACCTCGCCGTCCGCGTCCACATCCGCCACCATCGGCGTTTCAAAGCCGGTATAGGAGGAGTGGTCGTTGGAGCTCAACTTCACCGAGCCGTCCAGACCGTTGAAGACCCGCACCGTGGTTTCATCCGCGTAGACCACCTCGGGGTAGCCATCCAGCTCGAAGTCGAAGAGGATGGGCCCGGCCGCGCCGGAGGAGTCGGTCACGCGCGCCGTCCACAGGCGGGAGCCATTCCAGTGATAGGCGCGCATTTCGTTGCTGCCCACCACTACAAACTCAGGAATCCCGTCTCCATCCAGGTCGTCGATGGCGGGGGGCCCGATGTAGTTTGTGTTGGGAAAGCTGTCCTGCCAGCCGGTGGGGGTCATGTCCGACTCCAGGGTCCACACGCGGTTGCCCTGCACCACCACGATCTCCGGCGAGCCATCCAGGTCGAAGTCGGCCACGGCGGGCATTCCGTCGTTTCCACCATTGCTAAACAGCGTGGTCCCATTCTTGCGATAGGCCGCGTTGCCCACCACCAACTCCAGCTTGCCGTCGCCATTCAGATCCACGGCCACTGAGGCAGAGCCTTCGTTGTAGGCGTAGTTCTGGTTCATCACCGAGCCCACGCCAAGGTTCCCGGTGCCCACCACCTGGCCATTGCCGTCCACAATGTTGCGGCCCGCGATGATCTCCGGGTAGCCATCGGCGTCCATGTCGGCGATGGACGGGTACAAAAAGGTCATCAGGTCGGCGTTGTTGATCTGCGCACGCCAAAGAGTCCGGCCCGTGTGATCCATCAGAACAAGCTGAGAAGGGCCGTTTGAGGCGACGATCTCCATGTCACCGTCGGCGTCGATGTCGCCCACGGCCACTGCCGAGGCGATGTCGGTGGCATCGTTGTTAATCCACTCCACTGCGCCGGTCTTGCCATCCAGGCAGATCACCCCTTCCCCGGTGTTCGCCATGTAGATGATCTCGGAATTGTCCTGGCTGTCGATGATGCCATCGCCATTGTCATCGTCCAATTGTGCGGCCACGGGGGGGCCGTAGCCCATTTTTCCGCGAAGGGTCCACTCTTTCACCGGGGTAAAAGTCCCTTGCGAAGCCGGTACATCGCACTCTGTATTCAGGGCTACATCGATGGCCCCTGCGGAGGAGGCTTCACAGGCATCCACCTCTACTGGCAGAGATTCCTCGCCAGTATCCTGGCCTTCCGAGTCCAGCACACCTTCGTTGTTTTTGGCCCCGGTGACATCGTACTCGGAGCAGGCGGAGAGCAGAGGGAGGAGGAGGAAGAGTCGCATGGGCCTCATTGTAGCGCAAAAATGGAATCATCGCTGCAATCGCCGATACGCCTTCGCGTGCATAGCTTATTTTTCGGGGGTGAATCAGGATGCAGTGGCGCTCAGCGGTCTCGACACGAAGCCAGGGGTCCGACGCTCTTGCTGATGTGGTGGGCAGGCTGGAAGGGCCGCCCGCAGATTTGGTCCTGCTGTTTCTCAGCCCGCACCACCGGAAAAGTGCGGCAGAGCTCCTGAAAGCGACGCAGGCTGCCTTTCCGGGCGCGCGGATTTTCGGCTGTGTGGGCGCGGGTGTGGTGGGGGGCGGTCGAGAGGTGGAGGAGGGGCCTGGCCTTTCGCTCAGTGTTGCGCAGCTCCCCGACGTGGAAATCGAAGCCTGGCACCTGGGAGAGGGCAGCGACCTGAGCGCCTGGGATCGCCCCATTCCCGAGCGCGATCCTACCATTCTGGTCCTGGTGGACCCTGCCACCATGCCGGTGGATGCCCTGCTGCGCAGCCTGGACCGGCGCTGGCCGGGCTGTCCCAAGGTGGGGGGGCTGGTCAGCGGCAGCGAGGCTCCGGGAGAAAGCCTGCTTTTTCTGGATGGTGTCATCCATCAGGACGGTGCCATCGTGTTGTCGCTGTGGGGCGACATCCAGATGCGGACGGTGGTGGCGCAGGGAGCGCGGCCGCTGACCGAGCCGATGACCATCACGCGGGGGCACTACACGCGCATCTACGAGCTGGACGGCAAGCCGGTGGTGCAGGTGTTGGAGGAGTTGTTCGGGCGACTCGGGGAAGAAGAACGTGAGCTTTTTCGAGGCGCTCCCCTGATCGGACTCTCCAATGTGGACACGCCCCGGCGCGGGGACTGGCTGGTGCGCAACCTGACCGGGCTGTCGCGGCGGGAAGGCACGGTGATGGTGGGTGGGCTGGTCAAGGATGGGCAGAAAGTTGCCTTCCACCTTCGGGATCGCGAGACTGCTCAGGCGGATCTGACCGAGTTGTTGGCGCGGGGACAGCAGCAGCTCCGGGGTAGCCCTGCTGCCTTCACCCTGCTTTTCTCCTGCTTGGGCCGGGGAAGTGGCTTCTTTGGTGAGCAAAACTACGAAAGTCGCCAGATCCAGCGCATTCTTGGGGGCGCCGGACCCGCCGGATTTTTCTGTGGGGGCGAGATCGGACCGGTGCATGGGCAGAGCTGGCTGCATGGCTATACCAGCGCGATCGGGGTGATTTCCACACGCGGGTGGAGCTGATCAGCCCGGACGCCTTGACCGAGCGAGCCCACGACAGAAGGGCTACATTCCCGCATGCGACGCGCCGGCAGCCTCATCGGCATCGACATCGGCAGCACCACCAGCAGCGCGATCCTCGCCGATGCAGAGCTTTCCCGTGTACTCCCGGGGGGGCGGATGGCGCTGCGTGCACCGACGGAGCGCCTTCGGACTCCCCTCTTCTTTACTCCTTTCCGGGATGGGGACGTCGACAGTGAGCGACTGTTTGCCTTGCTGGAAGGTTGGCTGGGGGGAGCCGGCGAGCTGCTGGGGGGCGGTGCCCTGATCACCGGCCTCGCGGCCCGGAGCCCGTCGGCCGCGCGCCTTGCCCGGGGCATTCGGGAGCGTCTGGGCGAGGCGCTGATTGCGACGGCCAAGGATCCGCACCTGGAGTCCTGGCTGGCCTTTATGGGGAGTGTCGCAGAGCTCTCGCGGGCCCACCCCGAGCAGTTCTTTCTGAACCTGGACATCGGGGGGGGGCACCACCAACCTGGCCCTGGGAGTGGACGGAAAAGTACTTCGGACCGGGTGTATGGCCATTGGGGCGCGGCATGTGCAGCTACAGCCCGGAAGTTGCACGCTGCTCCGCCTGTCTCCCGAAGCGAAGCAGTTTTTTGCAGAACGATCCTTTCATTTTGCGCCAGGAGACCGCCTGGTGGAGGAGGCCCGCAACCTGATCCTCGCCCACTGGATCGCCAGGTTGGAAGCGGTGGTTTTGGGGGCGGACTTCGAGGCGCAGGGAGAGCTGGAGGCGGGCATGACCTGGCCCGCGGCGCACCGGTCGGCCCACATCGTCTATTCGGGCGGGGTCGGAGAGCTGGTCTATCGTCTGCTGCGGGAGGACATCTCCGAGACCGCTCCCTTCGGAGACCTGGGTGTTGACCTGGCAAGATGTATTCTTGCTTCTCCTGTTCTATCGAAGGATCTTTTGAACTTTCAACCCGAGGGGAAAGGGAGGGCCGTCGCCTACGGACTGCTGCGGCATGCGACGGAGATCTCGGGCGGCACCCTGCATCTGCCCCAGCCCGGCCTCCTGCCGCTGCGGGATCTGCCGATTGTGGCCGTGCTCTCCGATCGTTCCCCGGACGCGGATTTTCAGGCCGCCTTCGCGCTGGCGCGCCCGTCGGGGGGCGCAGTCTCCCTGGATTTGTCGGATTCGCACATCGCCACGGTCAAACGCCTTGCCGCCCGCTTGCTGCCGCTCCTGGGAAGCCCCTTTTCGGCGGAAAAGCCGCTGGTGATCCTGGTCTCCCGAAATGTGGGGAAGGCCCTGGGGGCATGCCTGTCGGACTGGGGAAGAGGTGTACACCGCCAGGGTCTGATCGTGATCGACGAAGTTCATAGGCCGGACGCCTCTTTTCTTCATGTGGGGCGCATGGTGCACGGTGTGCTGCCCCTCTCCTTCTACGGAATGCGATAAGAGGTTGGAGCGGAGCTTTTGCCCATGATCGACCTGAAGCCTCCCTCGGCGATTTTTGTACCTCCCCCGCGGCCGGATCAGCTCTATTCTCTGTCCTTCTTGGGCGAGAATTACTCGTTCCGGGGTCTGAAGTGCCTGTTGGCCGCTGCCGACGCCAGCAAGGCGGGAGATCGGCACGCGGGCCTTGCTGCAAAGACGGAGCTGCAGCGGGAGGCGGCCCGCTCCCTGCTGGCCTCGCTGAGCCTGGATCATCTCTACCATCATCCCCTTTGTGATGATCGGGGAGAGGTGGATGAAGTGATGCGGGTCAACTACGACATCGACCTGACGGTCTTTGCGGAAATTGCGCCGTTGAGCGTGGGCGAACTCAAAGACATGCTGCTGCGGTCCCCCGGCGGGCGTGTGGCCCGGATCGGCCGGGCCCTGACCGGCGTCATGGCGGCGGCATTGGCGAAGCTCTGCGACGTGCATGAGCTGGTCTATCTGGCCTGAAAATCAGCCGAACCGCAAAAGCCAGGACAACCCTGGGGCTTCCCGGCACCCTTGCCTCCCGGTTGCAGCCCAACCACCCCACCGACGACCCCGACGGGATCTCCGCCCTGCTGGCCTGGGGGCTGTCCATCGGCGCCGGAGACGCCATGTTGGGCCTGAATCCGGCCGTAGATACCGTGGAAAATGTCTCCTCGGTGCTGCGTCTTTTAGATGGATGGCGGCAGCGGCACGGCGTACCCACGCAGATCTGTGTGCTGGGCCACATCAAGACGCAGCTTTCCGCCCTTTCTCAGGGGGCTCCCGTAGAGATCCTGTTCCAGAGCCTCGCCGGTACCGAGGCCACCAATGGCAGCGAGTTCGACATCCAGGTGGAGCTGATCGACCGCGGCTACCGCACCATGGCCGAACGGGGCCCTCTTGCCGGAGTGGCTCCCCAGTTTATGTACTTTGGAACCGGACAGGGAAGCGAGTACACCTACGGCAAACACAATGGCATGGATATGTGTACCACCGAGGCGCTGTGCTACGGCCTGGCCCGACGTTGGGACCCCTTCATGGTGAACAACGTCACCGGCTTCATCGGCCCGGAGACCCACCTCGATGGCTTTGAAATGATCCTGTCCAACCTTCAGGATCACTTCATGGGCAAGCTGATGGGCCTGCCGATGGGGATGGCGCCCTGCTACACCCTGCATGCCAAGAGCGGCTTGGAAGCCCAGCAGATGGCGATCCAGATGCTCAGTATGGGCGGCGCCAACTACTACATGGATGTGGCCCTGGGCACCGACCGGATGCTCGCCTACTTTGACACCAGCGGCTACGACGTCCAGACCATGCGCGAGCTGCTGGGGCGCCGGCCGGCACCGGAGTTTTTGAAGTGGGCCGTCGACCGGGGAATATTCGAGGTGGACTCCCGGGGAGGCACACGGAGAGGCCCCGAGTGGGGCAACGTGCGGGCCATGGTGGGCTCCGATGCAGAGTTGGTCCGGTTGAAAGCGGCCGCACCGCCGCCGAAGGGCTTTGGAACGGCCGGGCCGCGGGCGGAGAGCAGCGTCGGAAGGCTGCTTCGTTTGCACCAGGCCGCGGCGCGCGAAGCCGTACAGTCCGAGCTTCGGGTGGATGCGCTGGTTTCGGAGCTACAGCTCCGGCCCCTTCGCACCCGGGCGGCCAGCAAGGATGCCCACCTGGACTCCCCCAGCCTTGGGGCCACCTTGGAAAGCGCGCTGCAACCGGAAGCGGCGGTGGTGCAGATCCTGATTTCGGACGGCCTTTCTGCCGAAGCGGTGCACCACAACCTGCCGGAGCTCCTGCCGATGCTGCAGGACGGGCTCGCCGCGCACGGCGTGGCGTGCGGGCAGCCGCTGATCGCACGGTATGGAAGGGTGAAGCTGGGAGAGGCCGTGGCCGAGCAGCTTGGCGCCACCCTGGTGATCCACCTGATCGGGGAGCGGCCGGGCGGGGATGCCCTCGCCTCGCGGAGCCTGTCGGCCTACCTCCAGCTTCGCTTGGAAGGCGGCTTTGAAACCACGGTGATCTCCAATATCTACGAACAGGGCCTGCCCCCTGTAGAGGCGGGCACCCTGATCGTGGAGAGGGTACTTCAGATTTTGAAGCACCGTGCGGCCGGGAATCGGCTGGAGGCCCTGCTGGCCGCCGAGAATACTCCCCTTATTCCCCCGACTTCTTCTGAATGAATGTTCATTCAGAAGGGTGACGCCCTCTGACATCCATGCCGGGGGGCCCCTTCACGGCGGCGGGAGGGTGGCCGAGCGCCTGCGCTCAGCCCGCCCAGGCCAGGCTCACCACCGGCGTCCAGAAGGAGCCCGCCACGTTCACGTCGTGCTGGATGCCCAGGGCACCCACCACGGTCTTGGTCTTCAGCCCCAGGCCCAGACCCCAGGAGAATTCGTGGCCGATGTAGAAGTCCATGCCCGCATTGGCGCCGCAGGCCGCGCCCACGCCGCGCTCACAGGACTTGATGGTGCCGATGATCGAGCCCTCTTTGATCTGGCGATCGGGGTTGGTCACAAAGGTAGGGGTCAGGCCCACATAGCCGTAGAAGGTGCGCGGCCCGATCACGACGTTCAGGGGGATGTCCACGCCGCCGGTGGACTCCATCTTCGCCTGGCCCGCACTGGCCGTGTACATGTCGTAGAAGCCGGTAACACCCAGGGTCAAGCCCCACATGTCCTGGCGTGCGCCGAAATTTTCGCCCAGGTGGATCTCCAGGCCGTTCAGAGAGCTGCCCGCGGTGTAGCTTGCACCCACAAAAGCATCGCCCGTC
>JBEIQS010000433.1:0-2421 GCA_040376425.1 Alphaproteobacteria bacterium
ATCGGGCGGTGCGCTATGTGGGTTTCGTCGTAAACCGCAAGATCAAGTATTATTTTCTCGGGGTGGTAATCTACATCGAGCCCTTCACCGTGCCCCGCGTGGCGCGCCTCGCCGCCAACGTGCGGGCGATCAAGGACAAATACCTGGACAAAGGCTTCTTCCTGGTGGAAGTGGAGCCCGTCTTCAAGCAGGTGGGCGACGATCTGGTGGAGCTGACCTTCAAGGTCACCGAAAACCGGAAGGTCTTGATCCAGCAGGTGGACATCACCGGAAACGACAACGTCCCCGACGCGAAAATCCGCCGCTTTCTGGCCACCAAACCCGCCGGTATCCTCCCCTGGATCACCTCTGCGGGCACCTTCCGTCAGGACGCACTGGACAACGACGTCTACATCGTGCGCTCGGTCTACATGGAAGAGGGCTACGTCGAAGCCCAGGTAGACCCTCCAAAAGTCTTCCTCTCCCCCGACAAGCGCTTCATCTTTGTCGAGATCCACGTCACCGAGGGCCCCAAGTACCAGCTTGGACACCTGAAAGTGAGCGGCGACTTCCTCCCGGAAGAGGGTCTGACCGAAGGCTCGGTTCGGGCCGTGCTGGAAGGCAAAGATGCCCGCGACATCGAAGCCGCCTTCGAGCGTGACAAAAAAGCGGGCCGTCCCATCGGCCCGGAGTGGACCCCCAAGGTGCGGCGCCGCTGGGTAGACCTGACCGGCGCGAACGTCCCGATGAAGACCGGCGACGACTTCAAGCTGACCGTGATGCAGGGCACCATTCAGCGGGTTGCCGATTTGTACGGCGATCAAGGCTATGCATTCGCGAATGTAGTCCCGCTTACACAGACCGATCCGCAGACCAAGGTGGTGGACATCACCTTCGATGTGCAGGCCGGCGACAAGATGCGCGTGGGTCGAATCAACATCACGGGCAACGATCCCACCTATGACAAGGTGGTACGCCGCGAAATCCCTCTCAACGAGGGCGACATCTACCGCGGCGGTGCCATCCGCGATGCCCGCGCAAGGCTGGATCGCCTTGGCTTTTTCGAGTCTGTCGAGATCTCCACCCCCCGTGGCGAAGGCGACGCGGTCCTGGATGTAAACGTGGACGTAAAGGAGCGCCCCACCGGCTCCTTTTCCGTCGGAGCAGGCTACGGCAGCGCCGAGTCCTTCCTGTTCACTGCGAACATCCAGAAGGCCAACTTTTTGGGCTTGGGCCTGCTCTTCAGCCTGAACGGCAACATCTCCGCCCGCACCCGCACCGGAAATGTGAGCTTCTACGAGCCCCATCTGCTGGACAGCCAGTGGACCCTACGGGTGGACGGCTTCTACAACGAGCGCAGCTACATCGAAAATGAGTACCAGCGCGGCGGAAGTGTGGAAATCGGCCGCTACCTGGACGAGCGCGGCGACTTCCGTCTCGCCCTCTCCTACACCGTCGAGGATGTGGGTCTGCTGTCGCTGGACCAGTACAAGGAACGCCTGTTTGGCGGCCAGCTCTACCGGAACGGTCTGACCTCTTCCGTCGGCATGTCTCTGGACATCGACCGCCGGAACAACCGGATCAACGCCACACGCGGCTTCAAGCTGCTCCTCTCCACCGAGCTGGCGGGCGGCTTCCGCCTCAACGAACAGCAGGTGCTCAACCTCTTCGGCGGCGACTTCAACTACTGGGAGTCGAAGCTCAACTTCCGCTTCTACCAGCCCATTATCGCCAAAGGGGACTGGCTGGTCTTCAAGTACAACCTGTCCGCCGGTGTCATCACCTCCACCGACGGCAGTATCGTCCCCTACATCCATCGCTATCGGGCGGGCGGCATCACCTCCATCCGTGGCTACGACCCCTACGCCTTGGGTCCCTCCATCCGCGCACAGGGCTTCAAGGACTACAGCGTCCCCCGCGGAACGGTCCAGGGAACAGAAGATCCGTCCAACGCGGATGACCGGCTCGTGGTTGGGGGTACTCAGACCCTGATCAACAATTTCGAGCTGGAGTCGCCGGTGGTCAAGGCTGCGGGCATCTCGCTGGTGGCCTTCTTCGATGCGGGCAACGCCTTCGGAGATCCCTGGGGAGATGGCAACATCGACCTTACCAAGCTGCGTACCTCCATCGGCTTCGGAATCCGTTGGTTCAGCCCCATCGGCCCCCTGCGCTTCGAATACGGTATCCCTCTCAACCCCTACCCGGACGAGCGCAAGTCGGTCTTCGACTTCACCATCGGCTCGGCCTTCTGACCTACGGGTACACCATGATCGCACGAATTCTGGTTCTTATCTGCCTGATTTTCTCCTTTGCCCCTATGGCTTTTGCACAGGCCAAGATCGGCACCGTCGACTTCCAGCGCGCCATCAACGAAGTCGCGGAAGGCAAGGCGGCCAAAACCCGCCTCGAAGCCATGTATGCTGAAAAGAAGACCGCCCTGGA
>JBEIQS010000434.1:0-2385 GCA_040376425.1 Alphaproteobacteria bacterium
ACCATCGGAGCGGGATGCCACCCAGGCCAGCCGGGGGCCCACACATGGTGGCCGCCCGCGGGCTCGGCCGCGACGAACCCAGCAATCTGGGTGGTGGTGTATTCACCCTGCGGCGCCCCGGGACCGTTATAGTGGAACCGCAGGTCGTGCGTTGGCGCCGCAACTTGCTCCGACGGCTGGCCGAATCCCACCAATCTGGCGCTGTACGACAGGCCCGTGCCCGGCAACCCCACCGTCGCGGCGACGCCACGTGACGACAAATTCACGCTCGCCCCCGGGCCCCCGATACTTACGCTCAAACCACGCTTGCCGAGGTTCACGCGCGCACCTGGAAATAATTTGAACGTTTGGCGGAACCGAAGGCCCATGAGATTCTCTCCGAAGGCGGACATCGTAACTGAGGATAGGACGGATGAACACCTCATCCCAGGCACCCTACCACCCCTCCACCCGACCGGTCAAGCCCTCTCAGCCCCTTTTCCTACCCCTCAAAACCCCTCAAAACCCCAGAATTCCACCTCTTGCACACACCTCTCCCCGCTGGTCCCGCGCATGGTCACGCCCTCCAGTCATCGCGACAGCCCCAGTACTACAGGTGGCCCCGTCGCACGCTGGAGACCCTCCAGAATCTGCACGGTAGCAGGCGGATTAACGACCACGCACCTCAGAACAAGCGGCCCTCCGCACCCCGGGCAGCAGAACCCATCTACAGAAAACACACGTTGTAACAACTCCGCCCAGCTATAGCGCTCCCCAACCAGCTTGATCCTCGGGTTTCGGGTCAGTCTCTTTGCCCGCCGTGCCGCCGCAGCCTCTGCCGTCTCCACCTTCGGCTTGGGAATCACCTCCGCCCGCCACGCAGCATTCCCCGCCAGAATCCCTCTGTAAAGTACCCCGGTCTGGAGGACTGATTGGCCCGTGCGGGTGGCACCAGCGCCACCAGCCGCTCCACAAATTCCAGGGGAGAGAACAAAAGTGAGGTTGTTCCATCGCTCCATGCACGCTTCAACCCGACCACTAGGGTTCCATCTGCAAGACGCTCCAAACGCGACTTTGCCAGGGGCGGCCGCAGGATATACCGGCAGAGCCGCTCCAATGCCTCACGCTCACTGGCCTTGAAGCCTACCCCAGCGTGCAGATTGTAGCCCTCAAAGCCAGCACATCGGGGTGGCAGTGCCATCTCCTGCCCACCCACCACTTGTACCCGTCGTGCCCGTTTGCCCGCTCTGGCCCCAAGCGCAGCCTGGCCCAGCAGTGACGCCTGTTGGATCACGGCTTGCGCATCGCCCTCCTCCGACCCTTCGTCCTCAGCCCCAAAGCCCTGCTTGGACAACCAGGCTTCGCAAGCCGCTGCAATCGCCACCACCAGATGCTCCACATCCTCAGTGTGCGGAACCACATGGCGGAAGGTCAGCCGACCATCGGGACAGCGTGTGTAGACGCCATCTAAAAATATAGCGTGGAAGTGCAGATTCAAATTGAGTGCTGAACCAAATCTCTGAATAGCTGTCAGAGAGCCGGTTTTCCCCTCCTTGGGTGCGTTGGCCTGTCTGGCATACCATCGTGAGAGGATCCGCATCGCCACCCCATGCACCCCTGTCAGAAGCGCCGGGTACCGGGCCAGCAGCAGGCGCCGCTTCCAAGGCACCGTCAAAACCCATTGCCGTGTTGCCACATGGGGAATCACATGATCGATCCACCACGCAGATCGCTCCGCCATCCGCCGCCCACCACACCTTGGGCAAAAACCCCGTCCCTTACAGGAGAAGGTCACCAGCCGATGGTGATCGCAGTTCTTGCATTCCAGCCATGCAAAGCCGCGGGCAGTATCACGGCTGCGATGTAGGGTGTCAACTCCGTCGCAGTCCGGTTGTCCGGAGAACCCGTCCCTGGGACAACTGGACCGCCGGGGCGGCGGGTAGCGCGCGTCGATATCCAGAGAGGCCATGTTGAGCGTGGCGAACGCGGCCAAAGCGCCGACGGCTCCGAGCCGCATCGTACATCCTCGCCCTGCCCCCTCGCGGGTTGATCGCCGGGCGGTGACGCTGGGTTCACCCGAGGCGGTGAACGCATGGCAAGGACCGAGACGACGAGAGATACGGCAGCGGACGTGAGGGCGCTGGTGCACGCGAAGCGACCCAAGGCGTGGGCGCAGGGGTACCCAGCGGCGGTCCGGGATCGAGTCTGCGCCTACGTGGCGGAGCGGCGGGTGGTCGGGGCGACGGTGGGGATGGTCGCTGCCGAACTCGGCCTGTCGCGTCACAGCGTGCTGGCCTGGACGGAGGCTCGGCAGACGCGGGGCCACCTCCGCCCCGTGGAGGTGATTGCCGACCCGGAGCCGCCGTCGGGAGTGGCGCCGGTGGCGCTGGCGCCGTCCCTTCCGGT
>JBEIQS010000133.1:0-16735 GCA_040376425.1 Alphaproteobacteria bacterium
CCGGGGAAATCGGAAAATCCGCAAAAGCACGGTTGCTATTGTATTCTGACGCGAGGACCCGCGCGGGCGAGGCGGCTGCCTCAGGGGTGCCGGGGGTCTGGGTTGCACCCAGGGGCTCGGTCGGGGAAATTTCCGGATCACTCAAAACATATCTCCTGCTGCAACGCAACATCCCGTTGCGTTGGGCGTACTAACTGGATTCACCGCTTTTGCAAGCGTCAAAGGCACCGCGGCCCCTTGCCACATCGTATTGATCCGCTAGACTGTGCAGCTCTCCGGGCCCCACCATGATGCTCAGCTCTGAACTCTTCCAGCTCTTCCAGCGCAGCGCGCGCGTGTTGCTCACCGGTCCCGAGGGGCCGGATGGGGACAGCATTGGGGCCTGCCTGGCCCTCCAGCACATCCTGCGGCACTGCCTGCCGGACCTGGTGGTGGATGTGGCGGGAAAGGTTCCCGATCGGTACCGCTTTGTGCCCGGGACCGCCGCGATGATCGCCGAGCCCGAGGCCCACTACGACGGTGTGGTGGTCCTGGACGGCGACTGCACCCGCCTGCCCACTTCCGCCACCCGCGCCTTCCAGGCTGCCCGATGGACGGGGCTGGTGGACCACCACCGCTCCACGGATATCGCCCTCTATACCGTCGCCCTGCTCGATCCCGTCGCAGAGAGTACCTGCGGCATGGTGCGCCAGCTCGCTGCGGACTGGGGGGTGGCGCTGGACCCGGAGCTGGCCACCCAGCTCTACACCGGGCTGGTCTTTGATACCGGCGGCTTTCGCCACTCCAATACCCGACCCTCCACCCATCGCCTCGCGGCCGAGCTGCTGGAGCAGCCCTTCGATCACGTCGACGCCACGCGGAAGATCCTCCACGAACGTCGTCCTCAAGCGCTACTGCTGCTTGGCCGCGTTCTGGGCGGCGCGCAGCTTCTGGCGGAAGGACGCCTGATTGTGGCTACCTGCCCGGCCTCCCTCCAAGCGGAGCTCGGAGCGGGAGGAGACGATCACGAGGGGATCGTGGACCTGCTACAGCTCACCCGTGGGGTGGAGCTTGCTGCCCTTCTTATGGAGAAAGGGCCCAAAGTGCGTATTTCGATGCGATCTCTGGGCGCGGTAGACGTGGCGGCACTGGCCCGTCGCCTCGATGCCGGCGGCGGAGGTCACGCGCGGGCGGCGGGCGCAAGTGTGCCCGGCAATCTGGCCGAGCAGCAGGTGCGCATCGTTGCGAAGATGGTGGCTTCGCTTCCGACCCATTGATGCAGGGGGGCGCCGGAAGCGCTCCCTCAGCTCAGTCCGCCATCCACCACAAAGGTCTGCGCCGTGATGTAGGTCGCGCCCGGCCCGAGCAGAAAACGCACGATGGGTGCAACTTCTTCAGACTTGCCTAGCCGCCGGAGGGGAATCATTTTTTGAACCCCCTCTACCAGCTCGCCCGGAAGGGCCCGGGTCATGTCGGTGTCGATGAAGCCCGGCGCGACGCAATTCACGCGGATGTTGCGCCGACCGAGCTCCTTCGCCATAGAGCGGGAAAATGCAATGATTCCAGCCTTCGCCGCCGAATAATTGCACTGACCGGGGTTACCGGCAATGCCTGAAATCGACGTGAGATTGACAATCGAGCCCTTGCGACGCTGCATCATCGGCTGGGCGGCAGCACGGCACATGCGGAAGACGGAGGTGAGGTTGGAGTCGATCACGTCGTTCCAATCTTCGTCGCTCATCCGCAGCATCAAGCCATCGCGGGTGATCCCCGCGTTGTTGACGAGCAGGCTGGCGCCCCCCGCCGCCTCGGCCGCTGCGATAAGCCGATCCACCCCTTCCTGGGTGGAAACATCGGCTTGTACCGCCAGACTGCCCTCGGGCAGCTCCGCCAAGAGCGCTTCCGCGGCCTGCTGGTTGCGCAGGTAGTTCACCACCACCTTCGCCCCCGCGCGACCCAGCTCCAACGCAATCGCACGACCGATTCCACGGCTGGAACCCGTCACAATCGCCAGTTGCCCAGTCAGTTCCACGGGCTCACTTACCAACGCGTTCTTTGTAGGAGCCACCTTCGCGGGTATCGACCCGGATGCTGTCGCCTTCGTTCACGAACAGCGGCACGCCCACGGTGGCGCCGCAGTCCAGAAGGGCGTCCTTCAATACGTTGCCCGAGGTGTTTCCGCGAACGGCGGGCTCGGTGCGAATGATCTTGCACTCGATGAAGGTGGGCAGCGTGATGTTGATGGGCTTCTGGCGCCAGAACAGCACCTGCACTTCCATATTCTCCATCAGGAACTTGCTGTCCTCGCCCAGCGCCACTTCCTCGATCTCCACCTGCTCGAAGGACTCGGTGTTCATGAACACCCGCGCGGTCCCCGACGGATACAGGTACTGCATCGTGTGCTCTTCCACGTCCGCCGCAGGCAGAGTCTCACCCGTGCGGTAGGTGCGCTCGATCACCGCACCGGTCAGCAGGTTCTTCAGCTTGGTACGGGTGAATGCCGTGCCTTTGCCCGGCTTCACGAACTGGAAGTACACGACGGTGAAGGGAACGTTTTCCACTTCGACCTTCAGGCCGTTGCGAAAATCCGAGGTTTCATAATAGCTGGCCATACAACGCTCCGAAGAAGAAAGGGTGGCGCGCCTATCACGTCCGCCGGTAGTGGCCAAGGTCTTTTCGGAGCATGCAGGCGCCCCGCTCGCAGGATAGCCGCCCGCAGGGAGCTTTTTGTGGCGCAGCGGCAGCAGGATCAACAGGGGCCGATGATAGGCAAACGGGAAGCGCTTCAGCGCTTTCCTTGGCTACAAGCCGATCTTTGGGACCAAACAGACGCTCGCTTCCCCATCCGCCTGCCCCGGGACTATCTGGCGGATGCCGCCGACCCGGCAGATCCCCGCCTACGCACCGCGCTCCCTGATCCCCGAGAGCTAGAGGATGTTCCCGGTGATCTGCCTGACCCGGTGGGAGACGCTGCGCGCAGCCCGCTGCCGTGGGTGGTGCAGAAACATGCCGACCGGGTGCTGCTCCTGCTGACCAAGCGCTGCCACCTGTACTGCCGCTACTGTTTCCGCCGCAACCACGAACCCGGCGAAGGGCAGGACCCGAGCCCCGAAGAGTGGGAGCGGATGCTGGATTTTGCGGCCCGGAGCGGCGCCAAGGAGGTGATCCTCTCCGGCGGGGATCCGCTGGCGATCACCGATGAGCGCCTATTTTCCGCGATCGACCGCCTCCGACCTTCCATTCCCACCATCCGCATCCATAGCCGCGCCCCCATCACCTACCCGGCTCGCGTGACCGGCGAGCTGGTCGCGGGCCTTCAGAAGCGAGGGCCCGTCTGGATTCTGGTTCATGCCAACCATGCCGCAGAGCTGACGCCATCCGTGCGTCAGGCCCTCGGGCGTTTGGTGGATGCCGGACTGCCGGTGCTCAACCAAGCCGTCCTTCTGGCAGGCGTGAACGACGATGTCGACATTCTTCAGGAACTTTGCGAACAACTGGTACAGCTACGGGTTTTCCCCTACTACCTCCATCACCCGGACGCCGCTCAGGGCAACGCCGCCTTCCGCCTGAGTCCCGAGCGCGGTCTCGCACTGTGGCGGGCCCTGCGCCAGCGCGTGAGTGGCCTGGCCCTGCCCAATTATGTGGTGGATGCCCCCGATGGCAGCGGCAAATTGCCCGTCTGGGAGGCAGACCCGCAGCGCTTCGCTCCCTCTCCCACCCGCTGAGGCAACGATCCGTCAAAGGCGCAAATCCGCGGGCCCGACGGTGGCCAACCCGCCCGTTCGTCGCTAGGGTAGAGAAGTGACCCGCCTCCGGCGATGGCTGCTCGTCCTGACGGCATCTCTGCTGCTGAACGGCTTGATGTTTTTCCAGCTCGCGAAGTGGATCGACGACTGGAATTACTCGGTTCCTCCTTCTTCGATCCGCGTGCGGATCTTGGAGGCGGACGGCAGCTCCACCGGCCTGCCGCGCAACAGCACCGACGACGTGGTGGTACTCCCCTCCTCCGAGGTCAAGCCGCCCGAGCCCGAGCCCGAGCCAGAGCGGGAGGACCCCAAGCTGCCGGATGGGCAGATCGTGGAGATCGCGCCGCCTGCCAACCAGGAAGTTCCGGCAAAATCGGACTATCTCGCAGAATACAACAGCGCAGTGCCCAAGGAGACGCGCACCGAAGCCTACAAGGTAAACCCCGAGGTACTCGCGAATATCTATAGTCGGGAGTCCAAAATCGCGCAGGAAAGCCTGCCGGATGTGGGAGCCACCACCATCTCTTCAGGCGCCACTGTGGGCACCATACAGGACCTGCAGAATCCGGGCGGTGCGCCGCATTCCGCCATCCCCTCCCCCTATACACTTACCAACAAAGCCGGTTTTGCCGCCCCGACCATCGGCTCCAATGGCGACAGCACCCTGGCCGGGGCACCCCAAAACGACCTCCTGAACGAGGCCTTGGGCGACTCTGTGGCGCTGAACGCCCGCTTGATGGTGGGCGCGGAGTACCTCAACCGGATCCGCCGCCAGGTGAACCACTACTGGGTGCAGAACATCGAAAACCTGCCTGCGGGCACGGTGATTGCGAAGGAAAGCTATCGCACCGTGGTGGAAGTGGTCCTGACCGGCGAGGGGCGGATGGAGTCCATCTCCGTCTCTGGAAAAAGCGGCTCAGATCCAGTGGATCAGTGCCTGAAGGACGCCTTTCGGGTGGCAGCCCCCTTCCCCAACCCGCCCGAGCAGCTCATCTCGCGCGATGGTAGGGTCTACCTGCCGGATTTTGATTTTACCGTCCAGTTCGGTCAGGCGCGCATGCAGTACCAGGGCGTGGACCCCCGCGCCGGGGTCCAGTTTCCCGGTATCCTGAAAAGTCCTAGGTAGACGGCGCCTTCAGAGCGACCGACCGCCCCAATTTCTGGCTGAAGAGGTTGGAAAGCACCGCTACCAGCGCCTCGCCATTGTCCCGCTCCACCCAGCCGGCTTCCTGAATCTGGAAGTGCCAGGCACGGCGCTGGGCGGAAAGCCACAGCTCCTGCACCGGCACCTGCTGCGAAAGAATAAAGGTTCCTCCCGCCTCAAAGTCGATCTGGAGCACCCCGTCGCTATACTTGATATCCAGCTCCTCCCCGCTGGGATCCACCGCGTCGAGCTGCCGGAGCAGTCCTTTCAACGCGGCCTCCACCTTCCGCCGAAAGGTCGCTTCGTCGATCGCCATCTTCCCTCCAAAAGAGAGGATTCCCTAACCGGCGCGCGGCCAGTCGGTTAAGCCGCGCGGCATGCTCGAAGCTCTCAGTCGTGGATTCCGTAGTGCTCGCCTCAAGCTCCAGGGAAAGGCCGAGCTTAGTGAAGATAGCCTTGCCGACGCCCTGCGGGACGTCCGTGTTTCGCTGATCGAAGCGGACGTGGACCTTGCAGTGGTGAAGTCCTTTTTGGAGACGGTCAAGCAGAACGTGCTCGGCAAGGTGGTCAAGCTGGAGGTCCCCAAGGGGATGCCGGTAGGCCCGGCCGAATACTTCATCAAGGCCTGCTACGACCAGCTGGAGGCCGTGATGGGCCCGGCGGATAGCAGCCTGGTGTTGGAGGGCAAGCCCGCCGTCATCATGATGGTGGGTCTGCAGGGCTCCGGCAAGACCACGACCGCCGGAAAACTGGCGCGATACCTGCAAAAGCAAGGCAAGAAGCCGATGTTGGTCGCGGGCGACATCTACCGCCCCGCCGCCATTGAGCAACTTTCGACCATCGGTCGAAAACTGAACATTCCTGTGCTCACCATCAAGGGCATGAACCCGGTCAAGCTCTCCGAGCTGGCACTGTCGCAGGCGCGGAATGTGGGCCGCGATGTTCTGATTATCGACACCGCCGGTCGTCTCGCCATCGACGAGACGCTGATGCAGGAGTTGGAGCAGATCAAAGAAAAGACGCGTCCGAGCAATATTCTGTTCGTCTGCGACGCGATGATCGGTCAGGACGCCGTGCGCACGGCCAAGGAGTTCGACCGCCGCCTGGAGTTCACCGGCTTTGTCCTGACGAAGTTGGACGGCGATGCCCGCGGCGGCGCGGCACTCTCCATCAAGAGTGTGACCGGCAAGCCCATCAAGTTCCTGGGCATGGGCGAGAGTCTGGACAAGCTGGAAGAGTTCCGGCCCGAGGGACTGGCCAGTCGTATCCTTGGTTTTGGCGACGTGGTCGGCCTGATGAAGGACTTCGAGCAGGTGGTGGACAAGGACAAGGCGGAGAAGGATGCCAACCGCATTCTGCGCGGCGACTTTACGCTGGACGACTTCTACCAACAGCTCCAGATGATCAAGAAGATGGGCAGCCTTCGCGACGTGATGTCGAAGTTGCCCTTCATGGAAGAGATGATGGAGCAGGTGCCCAAGGAGGCCCTGGACGACAACGAGCTGGTGCGCGTGGAGTCGTTGATTCAGTCCATGACCCAGCAGGAGCGCAACAACCCGGACATCTTCAACGCCTCGCGTATGAAGCGCGTGGCGCTGGGTGCCGGTCGGAAGCCGGAAGAGGTCAAAGAGCTGCTGGAACGCTTCAAAATGACCCGCGAGATGATGAAGGGCGTGGGCATGGCCTCGGGCATGTTCGGCCCCAAGCAGGCGCGGCAGATGCAGAAGAAGCTGCAGCAGATGGCGGCGGGCATGAACCCCAACCAGGTGCTGGAGGCCGAGGAAGAGGCGCCCGCACTGCTGCCCGTGCTCTCCGAGGCGGACAAGGAAGCGAAGCGCAAAAAAGCGCGTGCGGCCCGGCGCGCCCGCAAGGCTCAGCGGCGGTAGACGCCGGTCGACCGTAGAATCTTCACTTCAGGCTGCTTCGGCGATCCTGGACGGGCAGGATGCCGTCGCGGATTCGGATGGTTGTACCGGGGTGAAGCGGGCTTTCAAAAACCGTCGACCACCCGGCATCCAAGGTGGGAGCGACCATGTCGAAGATCCGGTGGGCGTCCAGCGGAGCCAGGTTGACACAGCCGTGGCTGCGGATGCGGCCAAAGCTGCTGTGCCAGAAGGCCCCGTGCAGCGCATAGCGCGGCGCAAAGTGCATCACCCAAGGGACGCCCTCCACCCGATAGGGCTCCTCAGCATCAGGCAGGCTGGCCATGTCCCAGCTCACCGCCTTGTCCGCGATGCGAAAGATCCCCGTCGGAGTCGCGTGACCGGCCTTTCCGGTGCTGACCAGAGTCGCGTAGCGAAGCACACCTGCCTGCCAGACCATAAGCACCTGCTCGGAAAGGTCGACATCCACCCACAACGTGTCGCCCACGTCCGCCGGCGGCGGCACCACCGTGGCGTGGCGCAATCCGGCGCGATCCTCCACATAGCCGGGTACACCCGGTGAGATTCCATCTGGCACCACCCACCAACGCCCTTCCGCATCCGCGGCTTCCGAGCGCAGCAGCAGCGGGCTGCGATAGTCCAGGGTCGCTCCGACCTCGGCCTCTCGGGAGGGGGTGGCATAGACGGGGGTTCCTTTGGAGAGGGTAGCCCAGGCCGGAATTGTGCCCGCCGGCAGCACCTCCTCCACCATGTCACGCCCCCGGAACCGGTCGATGGCGTAGAGCACCACCTCGGCCGACGGAACCACCGTACCATCGCGACGCACCAGGACTTCTCCCAGATCAGTGACCGTTGCGTTGACAAAAAGCAAGGGGTCTTCCGTCTCCAACAGGCCCACTTTCGCCTCCCCCGCCGCATAGGCCGCCGCGCTGGCGTAGACCGGCACCGGCCCGTGGCGACCACGTCGCCCGTAAATATATGGAAGTATTGGATTTTCGCCTGGAACACCTGTGTAGACGCCCGTCCGACTGTAGGTGGCACTCTCCTCAAGTGTGGGCATCGGGTAGGCCACCAGCTGCGGCAAGGTCTCCGGTGCCTCTATCGACGGCTCCGTCGCGATCAGGCATACAAACGCATCTTCATCTATTTTTCCCCAGCCCGCCTCACAGCCGGCACCCTCCACCCGGCTCCAGTAGCGGAAAGTGGCCCCCGATTGGAGCAGGCCCCGCAGCCTGGCCTTGGGGTCCGGGGCCCGACGCACATTCAGCACCGCAAGGGCGCGCCGGTACTCGGGCGCAGGGGGACCCGCCTCCTCAGAGAAGGGACCGACCAACGCGCCATCGGCAGAGGCCGGTGACGCAGCGCGGCTCAGGCCGAGCAGCGCAGAAAGGACGAGGACGATAGCCATTGTGGATCCGGATACCAGGAAAAGACGAGCGTACCTCCCCGTATCGTATCGATCAGGGGCTTGGCAGTAGCCGGCGGCAGGGCCGGACAGCCCCAGCTCCGCCCCAGCCGCCCCGCCTTCGCGATGAACTCCTCGCTGACATAATCTGCTCCGTGGATCACGATCTGACGCTCACGCGCACGGTCGTTCACGCCAGACTCCAGCCCATCCAAGCGCAAGGAGTAGCCATTGGCCCCCACATAGGTCTCGGCCGTACGGAACAGGCCGATGCTCGACTTGTGGCTGCCCTCTTCGTTGGAGAAGGAAAATGCGCGATCCTCCCCCGTGTTCCGCCCATGTGCCACCCTCTCCCGGAAGGCCACCGTCCCTTGCTGAAGATCCAGAACCCACAGGCGGTGCTGGGTGCTGGGCAGGCTGTAGTCGATGATGGTGAGCCAGCGATCCTTCTCTCCCTGAACGACGCCCTCTTTCCGGGCACAGTCCAAGCTGTTCAAGGCGGCTTCCAGCACCTGAGGCGAGATGTCCGGGCTCTGCTCCCCAATCCGTACTTCAAGCGACGGAATCCTCGGACCCGGCGGGCCGGTGGGCGGCTCGGTAACCCCCGACATCCGATCTCCTACCACCGGGGGAACGGCCGCGCCGGCCACACTTCCGAGCACCACCCCAACCAAGACAATCGCGTAGGTTCTGGCATGCATCATGGCAATATGGACACCGCCGGCCCGCTGTCCAGTGCTGTCCGTGTGGACTCCCGGGCGCCGGGGGGCCCGTCTTTCTGTACAACTGTACTGGCGCGCCCCACAGAGACAGAATAGTCAGCGCCCCGGAGGCCTCCTATGAGCAACGGAATCAAGATTGCAATCGGCCTGATCGGCCTGGCGCTGGTCACATTTCTCGGTGTGGTTTCTATGCAGCCGGACACCACCCACGTCGAGCGCAGCATCGTCATTGTGTCCACGCCCGCGGACACCTTTCCCTTCGCCAACAGCTTCGACAAGTGGCTGCTCTGGAATCCCTGGCAAGGCCTGGACCCCGCGCAGAAGAACGTCTTTTCGGAGTCGCGGGAAGGCCCGGGGGCCTGGTACACCTGGCAGGGCAACAAGGACGTAGGCAAGGGGAAGATGACGATCAAGTCCACGAAGCCTCCGCAGCAGCTCAAGTACGACCTGGAGTTCATCGAGCCCTTCGCATCCACTGCAGAGATCACGATGACCTTTGCCGCCGAGGGCGAAAAGACAAAGGTTACCTGGGCTTTTGATGGAAAAAATGACTTCATGGGCAAGGCCTTTGGCCTGTTCATGGACATGGACAGCATGCTGGGCGCAGACTTCGACAAGGGCCTGAACGCGCTGAAGCCGCTGGCTGAACAGGCCACCAGGGATCGCCTTGCCGCAGAAAAAGCGGCGGCGGAGGCTGCTGCTGCCGCTGCGGTGCCGGTGGACGGAACTGCCACGGACGGCGCTGCCGCACCGAGCACGCCCGCGCCCCAGTAAGGGTGTCGCAACCGGATGAAGATCGCCACGCTGACCGATGTAGAAGGGCGCTGGAACAAGATCGAGGATTTTGTTCGGGACAACCCGGTAGTCCGGCTGGAGGACGGCCGCCTGGAGCTGGAAGAGAGCGGGATGCTGGTCTTCGGCGGTGACGCTGTCGACCGGGGTCCGGCGGGTCGTCGCATTCTCACCATGTTGGTAGAGGCCGCCGACCGCTGGCCGGATCGGGTGATCCTCCTTGCGGGAAACCGGGATATCAACAAAATCCGGCTGGCGCGGGAGCTGACGGGGCATCCGCGCGCCGGCGCGCCCGAGGGGAACCGGCCGGAGCTGCTGCGCTGGACCCTGGCCAACACCATGGGTGCGGGCTCCGCATTTGGACATCGGCAGGCGGAGCTTGGATGTACGCCGGACGAGGTGGTGGATAGCTTCTTGGAGGATCTGGAACCGGATGGCCTGATCTGGCGCTACCTGGAGCGGGCCCGGTTGGGCTTCCGGTGGGAGCACAGCCTGTTCTTGCACGGCGGCGTGACGCCACAAAACTTCGGACAGATCCCCGAGGCTTCCCCTGCCGAGCGGGTGGATGCCTGGCTGAAGGGCCTGCAGGATTTTTATCTCCGCCAGCTTGCGGCCTTCCGGCGGGCGCCGCGGGGTACCGGCCATGCGGCGCTGGTAGCCTACCAGGCCCCCCTGCCGGGCACCCGGTTCAACCAGCAGAGTGTGGTCTACGCGCGAATGGCCCTGCCGGATGGGAACCCCGTTTTGCCCCCCGTCCCGCTTCAAAATCAGCTTCTCCAGCAGGGTATCCAACGTGTAGTGATCGGCCACACCCCGGCCGGAGACAGCCCTGCGCTGCTTCGCCGGGGAGCCTTCGAGCTGATCGCCGCGGACAACTCCTACGGTCGCCTGGAGCGCGGCTCCCAAATCCTGTTGGATGGGGCCGGCTGCACGGTTCGGGCCTGCGTTCAGCCCGGCGCTGCTGACATCCTGCCAATCACATTCAACCTTCCCCGCCCAGATTTGATGAATGAGCCTTCATTCATCGGTCGGAGAGATGCGCACACGGGCCAGTTGGTCACCGGCGGTCTGGCCGACGGAAGGTGGCTGCTCTTCCGGTTCGGACCGGGCTACAAGGCCGAAGAAGAGGTCGCCAACCACCTCGAAAAACGGCGCTGGGAAGACTACTAGTACAGGCTCCACAGATACACGGTCCCGATGGAAATTGGGATGCCGATTCCAACCAGGCTGGCGGTAAGCTCAGGGCGAAGGCGGTACTCCAGCGAAATCAGCGCGGCTGTGGTCATCGGCGCCATCGCCCCCTCCAGCAAGGCCACCTTCGCGGGCAAGCCGTACAAGCCAACCGCCGGAAGGAAAAAGAGCAAAAGTATCGGCGCGAGAACAAGCTTATAGCCCAGGCCCAAGCTCAGCTCTCGCCATGTATCGGCCTTGGGCCATTGCAGGGTGGTGCCGATGGCCACCAGTGCAACCGGCGAGAGGGTACTTCCCATGCGGGCCAGCAGCTCCTCCACGGCCTCCGGCAGGGGCCAGCCCCGGCTGGCCAGACCCAATACACTGGCGTAGATCGCGGGAAAACGAGCCATCTTCCCCAACAGCTTCCAGGGATTGGCAGAGCCACCGGCCGCAACAGCCGCGATCCCCTGCCCCACCGTGGACACAAGGAAGAAAGAGCCAAGCTGGTCCACCTGCGCCGCCAGGGGCAACGCGCTCGGGCCCACGTAGGCTTCCAGAAGTGGGAAGCCGACAAAGGAGGTATTGGAGAAGGCCGCACACAGGATGATGGCCCCGATCGTCTGGCGGTCCCAGCCCAGCAGTTTTCCCAGGACCAGGGACCAACCAATCCCACCGGCAAGCACCACCCACACCGACGCCACCAGAGCCGGCTCCAAGGTCTGCACCCGGTGCATGGAAAGAAAGGTGATGGCCGGCAGGGCCACATACAGGGCCCAGTGGTTCAACGTCGCCGTCTGTAATTCACGACGAAGGAGCACACCCAGTGGCACACAGAGTACCACCAGAAGCAGACTACCCAAGAGCCTCTCCACCGAACGAACGCACCCAACTTTGACGACGTTCCCGGCGCAACAGCTCGGCCATGAAGATACTTTGTAGGGCGAGAATCGAGGTGGGCAGGTCGTCGTTTACCACCAGGTAGTCATAGCTGCCGCAGGCAGAGAGCTGCACCGTTGCATCGGCCACCCTCCGGGCGATCACCTCAGGTGCATCGGCCGCACGCGCCACCAAACGCTCCCGAATCACCTCGATCGAAGGGGGCAAAATAAACACCAGTACCGCCTCGGGCATCGACACCCGAACCTGGGCGGCGCCCTGGGTGTCGATATCCAATACGATCGAGCGGCCCGCCTCCAGGGCCTCGATCACCGGTGCCCTAGGCGTTCCATAAAAGTTGCCGTAGACTTCCGCATTTTCCAAAAGCGCCCCTTCGGAGCGCAGCTTGAGAAACTGGTCTCGGTTCACAAAATGGTACTCCCGACCATCCTGCTCCCCCGGACGGGGAGGCCGGGTGGTCGCGGAGACCGAAAACTCCAGTCCCGGCAGCTTGGCAAACACGTTCTTCAGCAGCGTACTTTTTCCGGTCCCGGAGGCGCCACTCACCACAAAGAGTGCGCCCCGGTCGGGCACGGTCCATTGTAGAGGCCCCATCCTCAGCGCCCAAGCCAGAGGTAGACCCGGCCCGCATCGGCCGCACCACCGTCGTGCCGCTGGGCACCGACGGCGAAATCTGGACGACCGTCGCCGTTGATGTCGCCCCGACCCGATCCAAGTGCATCCCCGAAGAGATCCCCACTGCCCTCCCCATAGGCCTGCCAGGGAAGGTCAGCGGCTCCGGCACAGCTGGCCCAATCCGGCCCCAACAGCAGGTAGGCCGAGCCCTGATCCGCCACGCCCGTAGGCTCAGTGAACAGCGCGCCAATCAGGAGGTCGTCCACACCGTCGCTGTCCACGTCGCCGGGAGAGGCGAGCACGTGTCCGAATCGGTCCCCACTGCTGCCACCCAGGATCGTCGCATCGGCATCCGAAGGCAGATAGTCGCTCGCCCAGGTTCCACGTCCCAGGTACACATGCAGTGCGCCCGCGTCGGCACCTACCGTGTCGTCCAGATAGGCACCCACCACCAGATCCTCGATTCCATCCTCGTCTACGTCGAGCTGACCCACCACATCATAGCCCAACCGATCGCCACTTTGGCTACCGGTGAACACGGCCCCCGCCAGACCGCTGAGAATGCCGGCACCGCCCGGATTTGCATGCCCGAAGAACAGGCCCATTTGACCGGCACTGGACTCCGCATAGAAGGAGGTGGCCGCAAAATCCTGGTACCCGTCATCGTTGACGTCGCCTACCGCCTTGAGGGTCCAGCCCAGCTCGTCCAGCTCCCGGTCCCCGTAGATGGACCAATTGGCCTGATCCACCCGAGCCGCCCCCGAGAAGCGCTGGCCACTGCCCAGGTAGACCCCCACCGTTCCCGCACGCCGCCCACCGGCCGACGCCCCGGTGGACGAGGCCAGAATGTCTGCATCCCCGTCGCCGTCGATATCGGCCACGCTCATGCGCACGCCGGTCGTGTCGTTCGCGTCTCCCGTCAGGATCCAGTCGGCCTGAGACTGAGGATCCCCGTCCAGCCCCCAATTGCCCCCTCCGTAGAGAAGATAGACCACGCCCGAGCCTTCCCCATTGGCCGCCGCTTCCGGTGCGCCAAAGAGCAGCTCGGCGCTCCCATCCCCGTCCAGATCCCCTGGCGCCGACATGGAGCGGTAGCTGGCAAGCGCGCCGTCGGCAAAGCTGCCCACCCAAGAGGCCGACGCATCCGCCGTGCTCAGGGCTCCGTTCAGGTCGGCGCCGGCAAAGAGATACACCGCGCCGCGGTTGGCATACTCGCCGCTTGCGCCGACCGCCAGCTCGGAAAGGCCATCCCCATCGATGTCTCCGGTAAGCGCCATCGATTTTCCAAACAGACCCACATCCGATTGGCCGTCAATAGTCACCTCGGCGCCGGAGGCCGAGTCCGTTCCCACCCAGGCCAGGCCCACCTGCACCGAGCTATTGGTGACTCCCGACGTGCCGCCTACAGAATCCGTACCATACACCTCGCAGGTCCACAGCTCGTCGCGGTGGGTATCAGCCGCCGGAATCGACCAGGTGGTCGCGGCCGGCACACCGTCCACGTACCATTGCACGCTGTACTGAACGGTCTGCCCATCGGGGTCCACCGAGGGGGTGGCCACGGCGCAGGTCAGGTCGTCCGTATCCAATGGGGAAGACGGAGAAATCTCCACCGTTGGCGCAGAGGGCGGCTCGTTGCCGATGAGCAGGGGGGTGGAGGAGGCCTGAGCCGACTGTTGCTGGTCGGACAGGGTCGCAGTGCATACCACCTGCTGGTTCCAGGTTGCCCGTCCCGCCGGAAGAACGGGGTCGGACCAGCCAATGTCGATCCCGTCCACCGACCAGGCCAGCGTGGTCGTGAGCAGGGCCCCTTCGGGGTCATAGCCAACGGCTACACAGCTTAATTCCGTGGACACCGTCGGATCTGAGGGTTGCACTTCAACGCGGGAAATCACCGGTGCCGCGTTGCCGATCACCACCTCAGCGCTCACCGAAGCTGTGTTTTCACCGTCGGAACAGGTCCGAGTCGCCAGCCACAGGTCCTGGTCGTAGGTCACACCGGCCGCCACCGAGGCGCCCGTGGTGTAGGGAACTCCATTGCGGAACCAGGCCACCTGCGTGGTGACCGGCGCCCCCTCCTCGTCGACGCAGTCCACCAGGTTCTCGGCCCGCAAAGCATCTCCCGTCACCGGGGCCTGTGGGTTGATACCGATGGAACCGGGCTCCGGGGGCGCATTCACGGCGGACGGATCCACCGAGATCTCCACCGCGTCGTTGACCACCTGCCCCGAGGTATCCGTGACCCGAATCGACAACGAGTGAGTTGCGTTGCTCAGGGTTGAAATTTCAAGGAAGAAGGTTCCATCTATGGCAACCGTGGGCGCAGGGAGACTGCCATCCACGTCGCTGGAAACCTCCAGAATGAGCTGCTGCGGAGCATCCTGGTCATCCACCACCCATCCCGAGAGCCGCACCGTTTCCCCCGGAGCAAAGGCGTCCCGCTCCCGCGGGCTGTCGATGGTGAGCACAGGAGGGCGATCGTCCTCCACAACTGCACTATCATCCTTCGGCCCCGCCGAATCCGGCTTGGGGCAGCCCACTGCGACCAGCGCGATCAATACCGTGCAGCGACGCATCCACACCTCCAAAGGAAACCTAACCCGGGGCAGGTGGGGATGTCCTCTTCATTGGGCTATCCTGCACGGTTGCCGGTCTACTCGACGTTGGCCGCCTGTTCCCGCATCCGCTCCAGCACCGACTTCATCTCCACCACCCGCGACGAAATCGGGTGCTCCGCCGCCTTGCTGCCGATGGTGTTGATCTCCCGGTTCATTTCCTGGAGGAGGAAGTCCAGCTTTCGACCCACCGGTTCCTCGGCATCCAGCGCCTGTTCAAACTGATCACAGTGCGAACGCAGTCGTGCCAGTTCTTCGGATACATCCGCCTTTTCACCGAGAATGGCGGCTTCCTGAGTCAGTCGGTAGGCGTCCACCCGCTCGCCAACCAGGCGAACGATACGCTCCAGCAACTTCACGCGAAGGCGCTCGGCCACCCCTTCGGACACGGCCTCCACCTCGGAGCGGAGCCGCATCAGCTCATGTAAATGGCGACGAAGATCGTGGCAAAGGGCCAAGCCCTCCGCAATGCGCATCTTGCCCAGGTCCTCCAGGGCCGAGCTGAGCGCCAGCTCGCACAGGTCCCACTCGCGCAGCGCATCCGGTTCGTGCTCGGCGGCCACCAACACGCCAGGCTGCGAGAGGATCCAGCTCAGCGGAACCTCAGCCACATCCCGCTGCAGGCGCTTTGCGACGTCTACCACTGCCTTGCGGTATTGTTCGGCCAGCCCAAAATCGGGGACGATGCGGGTGACGCCCTCGACCGAAGAACGGCGAAGCACCACCTCGACCCGCCCACGATGGACCCCATCCCGGAGCACCTGAACCACCCGCGGCTCAAGCACATAGTACTCCCGTGGCACGCGCACCTGTACGTCGCGAAAACGGTTGTTCACCGTCTTGATCTCCGCGACTACCGACACGGAGCCATTGGACGCTTCACCCCGCCCAAAGCCGGTCATCGAGTTCATTCCCGACGACTAACCGATCGGCTGTACCCCCGCACGCCCGACCCGCGGCTCAGCAGTTTCCGTCGCTGCCATCGTCACAGGAATAGGTACACTTCCCACTGGAGCTTTCTTCGTAGGAACACTCGATTGTCGCGTTTCCATCGTAAAAAGTCCCCGTGCCAGTACCACCACCGCCGTAGTCGTACTCCCAGTGCATGTCAGCGATCTTGGTGTTTCCATCAAAGGCGCTGTAGTCCTGGACCACATCTCCGTTGAACCGGGTGTCGGTAACCCCCGAGCAGGTGTAGCTCCCACCACAGGGACCCTCCCACTCCTCAGAAGCGGTGCCTTCAGGTACATAGCTACGCTTGGAGAAGTAGCTTCCGTCGTTCGCTTCCACGATCACCGTGGACGACAGGTTCCGACGGTTGGCACCCGACCAGCTATAGGTGCCATCGCCATAGGTCCACTCAAAGGTGGAGTCGTCCGTATACTCGCCCGTCTGGGTGAAGACCCCCGCCTCGGTGGCGTCACTTTCGCCGGCCCAGGAGGAGATCGTCATCTTGCAGGCCTGGCGTTCCACTCGGTAGGAGTTGGTGAACTCCTCGTCCAGGCGATCCGTGGACACGGTCTCATAGAGCAGGTCCAGGTCCCCGTTGTGGTAGACGGTGCCAAAACCGGACGTTTCCGACGACGAGAGGTAGAATTCGCCGGTGTACTCCGTCTTGAAGTCGAAGTCCCCGGACTTCGGCATGTAGGCACCGACAATCTGCCCGCGTGGCACATCTTCAGGATCGAAGTCAAATTCCCCCGATCCGTCGCCCGTAAGCACATAGGACAGGAGATCATCCGACCAAGAATAGACATCCTTTCC
>JBEIQS010000045.1:0-32303 GCA_040376425.1 Alphaproteobacteria bacterium
CGGTGCGGCATGTGGCCATCGCCAACCCGATCCACGCGCCCTATGGTCGCGCTGCCGAAGCCGCATTGAAGTCATCAAATGTATATCAACACATAAATAGCAAGCTTGTTTTCGGCGACAATGTCACCCAGGCCGCGTCCTTCGTGCAGACGGGTGCTGCCGACGCCGGCCTGATCGCACTGTCGCTGGCCGTCGCACCCCCGATGGCGGGCAGCGGCCGCTATTGGGAGCTCCCGGCAGGCAGCTATCCCAGGTTGGAGCAGGGAGGCTGCGTGATGAGGGCGGCCCAGGACCAGGCAGCCGCCCGGCTTCTGATGGACCGGCTGACCGGGGAGGGGAGAGCGGTACTGCAAAAGTATGGGTTCTTCCTACCTGGTTCGCCCTAATGGACTGGGCCGCTATCGTACTGTCGCTCCGGTTGGCGGGGGCCACCTCCTTGCTGCTGCTGTTGGTGGGCCTGCCCTTGGCCTATTGGCTCAGTTTTTCAACCTTCCGTGTACGTTTTCTGGTGGAGGCACTGACAGCACTTCCGCTGGTGCTGCCCCCCACGGTGCTGGGCTTCTACCTGTTGCTGGCCATGGGGCCACAGGGCCGCATGGGGCAGTTGTGGCAGCAGCTCACCGGCGAAGGACTCCCCTTTTCTTTTGCGGGGCTGCTGGTTGCCTCGGTGCTGTACAGCCTGCCCTTTGCCGTGCAGCCCTTTGCGGCCGCCTTCGCCGCCGTCGATCGGCGGTTGATCGAAGCCTCCTGGTGCCTGGGACGCTCCCGCTTGGAGACCTTTTTTCGGGTCGTGCTGCCGCTGGCGGCCCCGGGGGTGCTGGCGGGAGTGGTGCTGTCCTTTGCCCACACGCTGGGCGAGTTTGGCGTCGTCTTGATGGTTGGCGGCAATCTTCCTGGACGAACACGCACCGTGTCCATTTCCATCTACGACGCCGTACAGGCTATGGACTACGACGCCGCCCACCAGACCTCGGCCTTCCTCCTCGTCGTCAGTTTCGCCACCCTCGCTCTGGTCTATGGCAGCCGCCGACAGGCATTTTTTGTATGGCCCACACGCTCCTGATCGACATCGAGCGGCGGTATCCGGGCGGCCCCACCGTGCGGGCGCGCCTGGATCCGCTTGCTTCCGGTAGCACCACCGTGCTTTTTGGTCCGTCGGGGGCCGGGAAGACCACGGTGCTGCGCTGTGTGGCCGGCCTGGATCGGCCAGACGCAGGGCGGGTGGTCTGTGGGGAACAACGCTGGTCTGAGGGGGCATCTTCGTGCCGCCCCAGGCTCGACGGGTCGGCTATCTGTTTCAGGACTACGCTCTTTTTCCGCACATGACCGTGGCGCAGAACGTCGGCTATGGCCTGCGTGAGGCCGGCCAACGCAGCGAGGTGGTGACCAGGCTGCTGGAGCGCTTCGGGCTCGTGGGACTGGCCGACCGCCGCCCCGCGCAGCTCTCCGGTGGGCAGGCGCAGCGGGTGGCACTGGCGCGGGCACTGGCCCCCGATCCCAGCGTACTGTTGCTGGACGAGCCGCTCTCGGCGTTGGATGTGCAGACCCGCAGCAGCCTGCGCCGCGAACTCCGAGAGATTCTTACACAAGTTGGCGTCCCCACTCTTATTGTAACGCACGACCGCGCCGAAGCCGCGGCGCTCGGGGACCGCTTGGTGTTGCTGGCGCAGGGGCAGGTTCTTCAGCAGGGGCCCACGGCAGCGCTGTTCCAGCGACCCAGCAGCGCGGAGGCGGCACGGGTGCTGGGCATCGAAAATGTGTGGGATCGGGCGACCGAGCCCGAAAAACACGCCGTGGGGGCGCAGCTTTTGCGGGAGCCTTCAGAGCTGATCTGCCTGCACGCCGAAGATCTGGAGCTGTGCAGCACGGGCGGCCCGCTGCGCGGGCAGCTCCGCCTTGTGGAGTCCGAAGGGCCGGTGGACCGCATGGTGGTGGCGGTCGGCGCGGCCGAGGTGGTGGTGCGCGGACGTGCGGGGGGGTGGCAGGTGGGAGATTCGGTCGCGCTGCGTCTCCGCCCCCCCACCCCCTGACCCACACCGGCGGGCCGGCAGTGAACAAAAAAGGAAGAGGGGAAGCACAGGTGCTTCCCCCCCTTTCACCCCCCGAGGGAGTGACTGTGCGGGCTACCAGGCCCCGCCGGGACCGCCGTAGGCACCCATGTTGTTCCGGCTGCCGTCGGTATCGTAGTAGGTCGAGGTGGGATTCCCGGTGTTCACACCCGGCGAGCTGGACTGCAGGTTGAAGTCGTCGTTGGACAGATCGCCATCGTCGGTGTAGGCAACGAACTTGGGATCAGCGGAGATGTTGCCGTTGACACCGGTCACATTCGCCGTCCCCGAGTAGTTGCTGGTGGTGTTGCCGTACACATCGCAGTAGGTACCCGAGTAGGACGAGCCACTGTCCACCAACACCCCGTAGGTGCTGTTGGAGGCGATGATGCTGTTGCGCACGGTGCCGGTGCTGGAGGTACCGGAGAGGTACAAGCCTGCACCGGTGTTGCCGGCGATGACCGTATTGGTCAAGGTTGCCGCGGCATTCACCATGAACAGACCGCCGCCGTCGCCGGTGGCAACATTGAAGCCGGTGATCACGTTGGTGAAGGTCACCGAGCCCAGAGAGTTCACGCCGGCGCCATCGGTAGCCGAGTTCGCCAGGATCTTGGACTGCTCCAGAACCAGAGACGACGTCGCATCCACATAGACCGCACCGCCCTGATCCGCGCTGTTGAAGAGCATACTCACGCCCACCGCATCCAAGGTACCCCCGTTCCGAACCGCTACACCGCCGCCGTAGGAGGCGTAGTAGTAGGTGTCGTTGCCCACCGTCTGGGTGTTGGCCGCGGGCAGCGAGTTCTGGACGATCTGCACATCTTCGATGGTGGGCGAGGAGGCGTCCACGTAGATACCACCACCGTAGTAGGTGTAGTAGTAGGTGTAGCAGGTGGCACCGCTACCACAGCCGGTAGAGGAGCTGGAGGACTCCATGAACCCGTCGCCACCCGAGAGGGTGAAGCCGGCGAGTACAGCACCGGCACCTTCGCCATCGTCGAAGGTCACCGTCGCGCTCAGGAAGCCATTGCTGTTGATTTCGGTGCTGCCGGCACCCGCGGTGCTGACGACGGAGATGTTCTTGCCACCGAAGTCCACGGCTTCCAGGTAGGTACCGGGGTAGACCACCACACAGGAGTTAGCCGCAGCGATACCGTCCTGAATGTAGGCGTAGGGGCTGGTCAGGGTTCCGGCGCCACCACTGCTGCCGTTGATGGAGTCAACCACCACCGGCTCATTCGCATCGGCATCATCACAGTCCAGCTCGTTGTCCGCGCCGCCGCAGCGGAAGTCGTAGGTACCAACTTCGCCGAAGCCGTCGCCGTCGTTGTCCGAGGCGAGGTAGGCCAGGTCGGTCGCACCTTCGTCGATCTGCCCGTCGCAGTCGTTGTCGATGAGATCGCAGATCTCGGTACCACCGGGGTAGGCCGTCGCGCTGCGGTCATTACAGTCGGTGTTGGTGGTGGTGTAGCCGGCCGGCCGGGTACAGGAGGTGGTGGAGACGCTGGGGTTGCCGTAGCTGTCCCCGTCGGAGTCAGCGTAGTAGGTGGTGGAACCCACCGCGCCTACGTCGGTCGTGCCGTCACAGTCGTTGTCCACGCCGTCGCACACTTCAGTGGCGCCGGGCTTGATCGCAGCGACCGAGTCGTTGCAGTCGGTGCTGCTGGCCACGTAGCCGCTGGGCTGCGAGCAGGAGAGCTGGCTGGCGCCCAAAGAGCCGTAGCCGTCGCCATCCGAATCCGGATACCAGGTGGTCGCGTCGGTGGCGCCTTCGTCGGTCTGGCCGTCGCAGTCATTGTCCAGGCTGTCACAGACTTCGGGAGAGCCGGGGGAGACGGTGGAGCGGCTGTCGTCGCAGTCGGTGGCGTTGGTGACGTAGCCGGTGGGCTGCGTACAGGCCGTGATGCTGCTGGAGGCGTTGCCGAAGCCGTCGCTGTCCGCATCGGCGTACCAGGTGGAAGCCCCGGTGGCGCCGGTTTCGTCGACCTGACCGTCGCAGTCGTTGTCTGCACCGTCGCAGATCTCGGTTGCGCCAGGGTAGGCGGTGCTATCGGTGTCGTCGCAGTCGCGGCTGTTGACCACGTAGCCTGAGGGCTGGTCGCAGGCCGTGCGGGTGTTGGTGGAGTCGCCGTAGGTGTCGCCGTCGCGGTCGGCGTACCAGATCTGTCCGTCGACCGGGGAGTCATCCACCAGACCGTTACAGTTGTCGTCGATGCTGTTACAGGTCTCCGAAGCGCCGGGGTTGATCGCGGCGACGGCATCGTTGCAGTCGTCGTTGTCTTCCACGTAGCCGGAGGGCTGGGTACAGTCGGTCACCGAGCTGGAGGCGTCGCCGTAGCCGTCGCCATCACCGTCTTCGTACCAGTCGATAAACTCAGACTGCTCGTCAATGTCGCCGTCGCAGTCGTTGTCGATCTCATCGCAGCCGTCGCGCGCGCCGGGGTGGATGGCAGAGTCGGCATCGTCGCAGTCTTCGTTGTTGTCCACCAGACCATTGCCGTCGCAGGAGCTGACGGCAGACTCGCTGGCATCGCCGTGGCCATCCCCGTCCGCATCCGGCCACCAATCAGTGAAGTCGGCATCTTCGTCGATATCATCGTTACAGTTGTCGTCGACGCCGTTACACATATCCCGCTCGTCAGGATTGACGTTCCGATCATCGTCGTCGCAGTCGTCGTCGTTCTCGACCGTTCCCTCAGGCTTCTCGCAGGCTTCCATGGCCCCGTTGGGGTCGCCGAAGCCGTCGCCGTCGTTGTCGGCGTACCAGGTGGAGTTCATGCCCTCGTCGTCCTGGCCATCGCAGTTGTTGTCCACTCCGTCGCAGACCTCTTCCGCATCGGGGTTGACCGCAGCATCGTCGTCGTTGCAGTCGGACTCGATGTCGAAGCCGTCGCCGTCGTTGTCCTCGGGCTTGATCGAAGAGTCATCCGTCAGGACGGAGTCCTTCCCGTTCCCGGTGTCGCCGGGGCAGCCGGTAAGGGCGAGAAGGACCGAGAGAGGGAGGAGGAGGCGCATTTCGGAGAGAAGGCCAGGCATGGAAGATCCTAGATCGGGGGGGCTGTCTGGTCGAAGGGAGAGAAGAGAAGCAAGAAAGAGCGTAAATGCAGACCGCTTCTGCAAAAGCTGTATCGGGCGTGACAATACCCCGGGATAGGACGACTTGCCACCACTTTTTTGATGCGGGGCGAACAGTCGCGCGTGAGGCGCGTGCAGGATAGCCCCGCTCGCGCACCGTTGGGGAGTGAGGATGCCCGAGGCCAAAGATCGCTGGACCCTGCTGGCCTGCACACTGCTGGTGCTGATCCCCTGCTGGGCCTGGGTCCTGCCCGATGTCACCACCGGCTTCCTGGGCAACGAGACGGTGGACCACTACGGAACCCAATGGTTTTACTGGTTTGCGCAATACCATCTCGAAAATGGATTAAGTAACGCGCACACCGATCTGTTCTTCCACCCCTGGGGGAAGGACATCTACGGGCATACCGGCGCAAACATGCTGGACGCCTACCTGGACGTTCCCTTCCGCATGCTGTTGGGCCAGGTGCTGGGCTACAACGTCTTCGTGATGGTCGGGATGGCCTTGAGCGGGTGGGCTTTTTACCGCCTTGCACGACGCTATGTGGACGATCGGCTCGTCCTGCTTGTGGCAACGCTGCTCTTTGCCCACAACCCCCACGTCCTCTATGAACTGCAGGACGGTCGCCCCACCCAGGCCATTCTCCTCTTTCCTATTCTCTTTTTGGACGCGCTCCTGCAGAGCGGCGAAAGGAAGGGCTGGCGGGCGCCGCTGGCAGCCGGGCTCTGGCTGGCGCTGACCGGCTACCAATATTGGTACTACGCCGCTTTTGGCGGTCTGATGGCCCTGGCCCACGGCCTCTACCTCTGCGCCCGCCCGGGCCCGGACAGCGGCGGGGGGCTGGCCGTCCTGGTCCGGCATGCCGTGATTGCCGGGTTCTCCCTGTTGCTTTGCCTGCCGGTCGCCATGCCACTGGTGCTCGCCTCCATGGAGGCCGGCAAGGTGCCCGGCCTGCTGGACACCGACCTGTGGAGCCTCACCGACACGCCACCGGTGACAAAAGAGGGGGTACTCATTGGGCTTTATATGTGGCAGCCGCTCACCGGCTCCGCAGGGATCTACACCCGGGACGTCACCGAAGCCACGGAGGAGTTTCGCTACGGCCTCTTTCCGCTTCCCCTGGCGCTTTTTCCCATGTTTCTCTACTGGCTGAAGCAGCCAGGGCCGCTCCGGCGCGGGCCGATGCTGGCCATGTTGATCTGCAGTGCGATCGTGGGGATGGGACCGATGGTGATCATCGCCGATCAGGTCTTCACCAACCCCGTCTACATGTACCTGGCGAAAGGAGTCAGCTTTATCCGCCGCCTTTGGTGGCCCGGGCGCATCGTCGGGCTGGCCGCGGTCCTCGGCTACCTGCTGTTTCCTGTGGTCCTCGCCGGCCATCGCTACCGGCGCCAAGCAGTGTTGGCGGCCAGCTTTTCGATGATCGCCGCCATGTTCGTCGCGCAGTTGCTCCCGATGGTCACCTGGGAAGCCTATGTGCCTGCGGGCTATCGCTGCCTGGCCACGGGCCCCAAAGGTGCGGTGATCGAGCTTCCCTATTCCTTCACCCAGGGGCACCTCTACTACCAGACCTACCACCAGCGTCCGATTTTTGGCGGCATGGTCGAAGACAACCCCGTCTTCTCTCCGGACGAGTTCGTGGAGATGCGGAAAACGAACACCTTTGTCCGCCGGATATTGGAGCTCACCCGCCTGATGCGGAGCAATGTGGAGTGGACTGAAGCGGACAAAGCGGCCCTTCACGAGCTGGGCTACCGCTATGTGGTGGTCCAGAAGGACGCCTTCACCACCGAGGACACCGCACCGTTGGCCCAAAAGGAATTGCAGGCGGTCCGCCTGCGGAAGTTGGAGCGTGACCTCCGGGCGATGATGGGAAATCCGGTCTTCACCGATGCACGCTCCTCCATCTTCGCGCCCTGGGGGGATCCCATTCCCTGCGACCTGGAAGCGGTGGGCGTGGACCGGGTCAAACAGGCCGCACCCTACTTCAACCTGACCGCCCAGTTGATCGCCTGGACGGTCCCGCTCTCCCGCCCCATCGGCGAGGCCCTGATCGTGGGCAGTGTTCCCTGGGATCAAGCGGGAGAAGCACCAGCTCCCCCCACCGAGGGAAGCACCGACACCACCGCCACGGACGGCAGCGCAGTCCCCGGTGCGCCCCCCGGTCCCGGGACGCCACCGGCCGGCACCCCCGAAGGCGCCACGCCCCCGGCCGCCCCCACGGAAGGCAGTCCCGGGCCCGAAGGCACAGGCCCGGTCCCTGCCGCCGTGCCGGCAGAAAAGGGGCCATGATTCGCTGGTTTCTGAAAGAGGCGCCGCGGCTGGTCGGCGGGCCCGAGGGGGAGGGGAGTCGCCGCCTTCGCTACCTGGGAACGGCAGGTTTCCTCTTGGAAAGTCCCGAGCACACTCTGGTGCTGGACCCCTACCTGAGCCGCCCCGGCCTGTGGACATCGCTGTTCGGGCGGCTGGTGCCGGACGAAGCGCTGCTTCAACGCGAGCTTCCCAAGGCAGACCAGGTGCTGGTGGGCCACTCCCACCACGACCACGCCCTGGACGCCCCCGCCCTGTGCCGGCTGACCGGCGCAACCCTGCTGGGATCGGCTTCCACCCTGAACATTGGCCGGGCCTACGGGCTGCCCGAGGCGCAGATGAAGGAGGTGGTGCCCCACCAGGCCGAACACTGCGGCCTCTGGCAAAGCACGGCTATCCCTTCCCGTCATGGAAAGGCGGTTCTGGGGCGTATCCCGTTGCCAGGCAATATTGATCGCCCACCGTCCTGGCCACCCCGCCTGACCGAGCTGCGCCACGGCCCGGTGTACCTGTGGCACCTGGATCTGGGCGACACCAAGATCCTGCACGTAGACAGCGCCGACTTCCGGCCCGAAGAGCTGAAAAACTACCGGGCGGACATCCTGTGCCTCTGCGCCATCGGACGGCACTACCGCCCCGACTATACCCGCGAAATCCTGGCATTGACCGGTGCAAAAGTGGTGGTTCCCTGCCACTGGGACGACTTCAGCCTGCCCTGGGGCGCCCCCGTCCGCCAGCTTCCCGGTGTAGACCTGGACGGCTTCACCCGCGAGATCCGCAACCTGGGCGCAGAGGTACGGATGATGGGCCTGGGCGAGCACTGGCGCTTTTGAGCGCGGAGCGGATCTTGCACGTTGCTGCGGGCGGAGCTACTAGTGACTCTGAAGTGAGTCACGGAGTCGCCATGCAGCCTGCCCTCATCGAAGCGCTCACCGAGCTGGGCCTCACCCGGAACGCCGCCCTGGCCTACCTGACGCTGTTGGAGGGGAACGACGGCCAGGGCCTCACCGGCTACGAAGTGGCGGCGCGATCCGGCATCCCCCGCAGTGCCGTGTACGGCGTGCTGCGGCAGCTCGAAGAGGCGGCCGCGGCCTTCAGCGTGGGCGACAACCCCGCCCGCTTTGTCGCCACCCAGCCCGAGCGCCTGATGGAGCAGATGCGGCGTTCCACCCAGGGAAGGCTGGAGCGCTTGGATGGTGCCCTTCGGCAGCTACCCACCCGCAGCCGCCCCGAGCCCATCTGGACCCTGTCCCGCTACGACCAGATCCTGCACCGGGTGGAGCAGATGATCCGCGGGGCCGAACACTCCGTCTACCTGTCGCTGTGGAGCCGCGAGCTGGAGCTGTTGCTTCCCGTACTTCGCGAGGTGGAAGGCAGAACCCTGCACCGCGTTCTGCACAGCCCCGACCGGTTGACCCTGGCACCCGCCGGCTTCTCCACCTGGCAGGACGCGCTGAGCGCGGACGAGGGCAAGGCGGGCTGGTCCCACAAGGCCGTGGTGGTGGTGGATCGTCGGGAAGCGCTGATTGGCGGAACCGAACCCTCAGCGGACAACCAGGCAGTCGTCACGATGAATCCCTCGCTGGTGGATGTGGCCACCAACCACATCGTCCTGGACATCACCCTGCTGGCGCGGCGCCAGGGTCGGGACTGTGCCGCCGATGTCAGCCCGATGATGCGGCCGCATCTGCAGGGGCTGAACGAAGCCGGTGCCTGAGCCATCGGCACCTCTACCCGAGGATAGTTTCAGCTCTTATATCCTCGATCATCCGCTCGCTATCGGAGGGATGGCGGAAGTATTTGTCGCCCGCCGGCGCTACACCGCCGACATCGAAAAACCGGTCGTGCTCAAGCGGATTCGCCAAGAACTATCGCAGAATCCAGCATTTGCCGACCTCTTTCTCCAAGAGGCCCGTATCGCGCTGCGCCTGAACCACCCCAACGTGGTGCAGGTCTACGATTTTGGGGAGTGGGAAGGCCGGCTTTTTCTGGCCATGGAGCGGGTGGACGGCTGGGACCTGGGTCGACTCCGCCAGACCCTCCATCGCCGCAGGCAGTTGCTGCCTGTTCCCCTGGCCTTCTACCTGGCCTGGTCGGTGTGTCGCGCCTTGGACTACGCCCATAACCTGGCCGATGGGGACGGAAAGCCGTGGGGACTGGTGCACCAGGATGTGGGGCACCCCAACATCCTGATCGGCCGAGATGGCGCGGTAAAGCTGACGGACTTTGGCGTGGCGCGCCTGCAGAACGAAGGCCCCGAGCGTCTGCGAGGCCGCCCCGGCTACATGAGCCCTGAGCAGCTTCGGGGAGAGCCGGTGGATCAGCGCTCCGACCTCTACTCGCTGGGGGTGGTGCTCTTTGAATTGCTTACGGATCAACGGCTCTTTGGGGGAGGGGATGCCGCACAAACCCTGTGGCGCAGCTTGCACCACCCGGTGCCGCCGGTCTCCAGCCTACGGCCAGAGCTGAAAACAGAGGTGGATAGCCTGCTTCAGTCCATGCTCCAGCGGGATCGCGACCAGCGTGCCCCGGGCGCCCGCGTGCTGCTGCCCGAGCTGCGGCGGCGGATGGAGCCCCTGGATCCCGAGACCGCCGCCGAAGCACTCGGTACACTGCTCCGCGAGCTGGAAGCCGATGAAGTTGCTCTGGGAGAGGAAGAGCAAACGGTATTGCAATCTGATGAAGCCACCGACCTGTTCGTGCCGCCGGCGGCCGTCGGCAGCCTGGAGCCCGGAGCCGCCGCAGCGCTACCCGCGCCTGATGGCGACGCCTTCACCGCCGTCACCGACGTTGCGGCGGCCCCGCCGCCACCGGCACCCTCGCGCACCGTGGCGGTGATTCGCTCTGTGGTCCGTGCACGCTGGGTGGTGCCACCCGATTCTTCCGAGAGCGCTGCTTCTCCTCAAGAAAAAACCGTCTCCGCACGCATGGTACAACCGCGCCGCGAGCGGCGCGAAGCCCTGGTCGTGGTGCTGCTGTCCCTGTTGCTCATCGGAGGGCTGCTGAGCGCCTGGTGGGTCCTACGGCCCGACGCTTCTCCGCCTTCCTCGCGCCCTACCCCCCCGGTCGTGGCCGCGCCCCCGGCCCCCCCTACACGACCGGAGCCCCTGATCGTCCGCAGCCTGCCCGAGGAAGGCTCCACCGCGCCCATCCGGACCCCGCCGACTGCCCCCGCCGCCCCCGAATCGGCGCCCGCAGCCCCGGCACCGGTGGCCGCGCCCCCACCCGCGCCGGAGCCTCCGCCTCCGGCCGTGGCCACTCCGGTTGAAGTGGTCATCACGACGGGTACGGTGGATATCCGTGTTCGAGAAGGTTGGGGGAAGGTTCGGATTGACGGCAAGCCATGGAAGGGCGCCACCCCCCTGATGGGCGTGGAGCTACCCGCGGGCCGACACCTGATCCAGGTGGAGATCCCCAGCACCGGCCGGGTCTACAGCCGCGAGCTGCTGTTGGAGGCCGGGCAGCGGCAGGTGGTGGAGCTGGGCCCCTAGCAACGCGTGCGAATGCCGTCCCACCGGCGGGGAAAAGTCGCTACATTGCACGGATGCTCGCCCTTATCACTACGCTGATGGCCGCCGCTCCCAGCCCCCACGCCGCACAGATGGAGCAATTTGGGAATGTGGAAGCCCCTCTTCTTCCCCGGCTTCCCTTTCTCCCCCTGCCGCCCATCGCCGCAAGCGACACGCAGGCCACCGTCTACGGCTACCATCCCTATTGGGGCGACGATCCCACCGGTCTGAACTACGAAGACCTCACCCACCTCGCCATTTTTGCGGTGGTGCTGAACGGCGATGGCTCACTGTCCAACAAGTCGCGTTGGACCAACGTTGCCGGCTCGGTGGTCCCGCTCGCCCATGCCCACGGGGTGAAGGTACACCTCTGTGTGATCTCCTTTGAGGACGACGTTCACGCCGCCTTTTTGCCCAGTGCCAGCCGACGGGCGGCCACCATCGCCGAGCTGAAGCAGCTTGTGGACGACTACGGCGCCGATGGCGTCAATGTGGATATCGAAGGCTTGGACGCCGATCTTCGTGAAGAAATGGTCAGCTTCCTCCAGGAATTGGATGCCGCAGTGGGCGACGTGGTGGTGGCCACCCCCGCCATCGACTGGAGCGACGCCTTCGACGAGGCGGCGATGTCCCAGCTTTCCGGCGGCATGTTCATCATGGGCTACGGCTACCACTGGACCGGAGGGGACCCCGGGCCCAACGACCCGCTCTACGGCGGTGATCCCTGGTCCTCCTATTCTTTGGAAAAAACAGTCCAAAGCTATCTTTCTGCGGGCGCCGACCCCACCAAGATCATCATGGGCCTGCCCTTGTATGGTCAAGAGTGGGAGATGCGGAGCCCGGGCGAAGTTCCGGGGCAATCCACCGGCGACGCATGGTCGGTGGTGATGGACCAGGCAATCGCCATTGCAGAAGATGAAGGTCGCCTTTTCGACACCGTGACCCGCTCCCCCTACGTCATCCGCGCCGACAGCCAGCTCTGGTATCCCGACAACAACTCCGTGGAAGAGCGCATTCAATGGGCTGTCCACGATGCCACGCTTCAGGGCATCGGCTTCTGGGCACTGACCTACGAGGGCAACGATCCCACCTTCTGGCCGATGGTCCGCGACCAAACCGCGCTCACGCCGGCCGGCGGGGACGACAGCGGCCCCAAGGACTCAGGCCCAGCCGACGACTCCGACCCGCCGAGCGGGGAATTGCCGGTTGCCCGCGCCGGACAACCGATCGTGGCCTCGGTGGGCGACACCGTGTTCCTCAACGGAAGCGGGTCGGAAGATCCCAACGGCTACCCCCTGCGCTACCTGTGGACCACCCGCACCTCCCCGCAGCGGATCAACCTGGAGGACGCCGACCAGGCCGAGCCCCACTTTCTGGCCGAAGCCGCCGGCACCTACAGCTTCGAGCTGGTGGTGGAATCCCGCGCCGGCCGCTCCGACCCGGACACGGTGGTGGTCACCGTCGGCAGCGAGTCGATCGGGCTCTGCGCCTCTGCCCCCCGAGCCCTGCCCTGGCTGGGCCTGCTCGCCGGCGCCGCCATCCTACTTCGTCGAAAACCCAAATATCTCTGATGTTTGGACCCACACTTCTCGAAACCACTTGAGCCTGGAACCCGACCGGGCCTGGATAGCCTGTGACCGAAAATCAGCTTCCTGATCCTCTCTTTGTCCTGGGCGTTCCGCGCTCGGGAACCACGCTGTTGCGGGTGATGCTCGCAGGGCATCCCCAGCTCTTTTCACCTCCAGAAATGGTGCTTGCTCCCTTTGAAAACATGGCCCAGCGCCGGCAGAAGCTGGAGGAGCGCTTCTGGGAGAAGGGCGGCCTGCGGCGCACCTTGATGGAGCTGACCGGTGCAAGCATCGAAGAGGCCAAAGTCCAGGAAGACAGTCTGGGATCGCTGACCATCCCCGAGGTCTACACCTGGCTGCAGTCCCGACTCGGGCAGCGCCTGCTGGTGGACAAGTGCCCGCACCTGGCAGCGGAGCCCGACGCCCTGGAGCGGCTGGCCGCCTGGTTCCCCAACGCCCGCTGGCTGTGGATTGTGCGGCATCCCGGCTCGGTGATCCGAAGCCTGGAGAACATGCCCATGGCCGAGGTGATGCTGCAGGGCTACGGCGGCGACGCGCGGATGATCTGGACCCAAGGCAACCTGAACTTCCGTGATTTCCTGAAGAAAATCCCTGCGGATCGGCAGTTGATGCTGCGCTACGAGGACATCGTGGCCCAGCCCGAAGGCCCCATGCGCGCCTTCTGTGAGCGCTTCGGCCTGCCCTTTGCCGAAGGCATGACCAATCCCTACGAAGGCGAAAAAATGCGGGAGGGACCGAAGGGTGCCCGCGCCGTAGGCGACCCGAATATGGCCGGTCGTGGGCGGATTGATCCCGAGCTGGCCACCGCCTGGCTGGAGGGCTTTGACGTTCGAACCCTGAGCGAGCAGACCCGCACGCTGGCCGCCGAGCTGGGCTACGATCTCTCCCAGCTCGGGCTTCCGCCGGTGGCCTCGGTGGATGAAGCGCTCCAGAAACTCTGGGAAAGCAGCGGCAAACTCCTGGCCGATCTGAAGATGCCGCAGGACATCGATGCGGTAGAGGCGCGGCGCTTCCTCCTCCGGGTCACGGCGCTGGCCGTCGACACCTGGGTGGAGTGGGCCGACTCCGAGCATCCCCATTTTGAACATTCTGAAGGAACCACCCGCAAAACCTTCGGCGACAACCCCGACGCCGACTACTTGCGCGCCCCTGTACGTATGGGTCCCGGGCGGGTCTACCGGGTGCGCGGCCACGTCCCCCCCGGCACCCCCTATGTGGGCATGCTCCTGTACCGCCGCGGCGGCGTCGTTGGAAACCGCCTCCGTGACACCGATTTTGTCAAGGAAAACGGGGACTTCGAGGTACTTATCTCGACAGAACCTCAGGATCAGCCCGGCACCGCCTTCTTGAAGGCCGACGGCGACGAAACGGCGGTGATGATCCGGCAATACTACACCGACCGGCACCAGGAGCGGCCGATCCGGGTGGAGATCGAGCGCATCGGTGCCTCCGGGCTCCCGGCCCCACTGGACGCGCGCGAGCTGGCACGGGGCGTGGAGCGTGCCAGAAAGCAGGTGGAAGCCACCTTCAAGCGCACCCTGGACACCTGGAAGATGGCCAGCGCGATGGCGCTGAACCGGTTTATGACCATCGACGCCGAAACCCTGTTTCCCACGCCTGACAATCGCTACCAGGCCTGCTGGTATCGCTTCGGCCGGGATCAGGTGATGCTGGTGCGCGGGCGGCTGCCCAAGGGGCGCTATGTCGCCTTCACCCTCTACAATGCCTGGTTGGAGTCCTTGGACTATCAGCACCGCAATGTCCATCGCAACCATACAAAGCTGCAATTGGAGGGGGAGGAGGTGGAGATTTGCCTCGCCCACCACGATCCGGGGCACCCCAACTGGCTGGACACGGCGGGCCACCTTGCGGGCTATCTGGTGGTGCGAACCCTGCTTCCGGCCGAGGACGAGAGCCCGCCCCTTACGATCCAGGTCATGTACGAAAAGGAGTGGGAGGCAGAAAAGCTGCGACGGGCCGCGCGATGAGCCCTTGCCCCTTGAACAAGGCACGCAGATGCGGTAGAAGCCGCCTATGAACGGGTTCCTTGTCCTTTTTGCCTGCCACGTCTTTGAAAGCGCCACCGTGGAGTGCGTGAAGGGCGACCCCTGTGTCGGGCCGGGGGAGCCCCCGTCCAAACCGACGGTCAGCATCACGCCTTCGCGCCCGAAGGACGCCGATGATCTGGTGGTAAGCCTCGTGGAACCGTCGGTGGATCCCGAGGGGAAGAAGGTGCGCTACCGCTATGTGTGGTTTCGCAACGACAGCCAGCTCACCAACTTCGACCAGGACACGGTGCCCCAAAAAAGGACGGTGGACGGCGATGTATGGCGGGTGAAGGTCTACCCCAACGATGGCACACTGGAGGGCGAGCCGGGAGAGGCGCAGGTAGCCGTCGGCACCAACCAGGCGCCCGTGTTGAGCAACGTGACCATCAGCCCCAGTGACCCGAGCGGTGGCGACACCCTGACCGCAAACGTGATCGCCAGCGACCCGGATGGCGACCCCCTGGAGCTGCACTACCGGTGGTTCATGAACGGGCAGGAGCAGGCGGCGCTGGCAGACCGGGAAACCGTCACGCCCACGCAGCATGTCCCTGGACAGTCCTGGTTTTTCACCGTCAGCGCCGACGACGGTTTTGGCGTGGTGGAGGCCACCTCTCCCGCCGTCGAGATCGATGGCGCCTCGATTGTGAAGCTGCGAAGCACATTTTCGGGAAGCTATGACTTCAACACTGCCGAGGTCACCGGCGACTATCGCTTCAACTTCTACTCCGAAGGCCCCTACCTGGGCTACCTGGACTGCCGCGCCGCCTACGACGTGGCCAGCACCCAGACCTCGTCCTGCAGCGACTGCGTCTTCAGCTACAGCGTCAAGCTCACCCACAACGACGGCCAAAGCAGCCTTTCTCCCGGCTGCGAGAGCCTCGCCGTGGATACCCGCGGCACGGTGCAGGGGGGCTTCTATGGCTACTACAACTACGTTTCTCTGCGGGCGCCGCAGCTCAGCCTGCCGCTGTACTTCACCGAGCCGCCCAACTACTACGACTACCCCAGCGAGTACAATCCAACCTTGTACGCGGACAATGCCTACGACACCAACGGCTACGACAACGTGACCTGGTCCTACACCGGCAGCTCCATCGACCTGTATGCGGTGACCTACTACTATCTGAGCCGCTGACATCTCTGTATGGGCGGACGAGGCGACTTTCGCCGATTCTCCGCACGGAAGTTCGAAAAAGAAAGAAGCCGCCCGATGGGCGGCTTCTTGGCTTAGAGGCCCCCGATCACTCGGAGATGGTACCCGAACCTTCCGCGTGGATGGTGTTGACGTACTCGGTTTCCGACTGGAGGTCGAAGTTGTCATCCACCTGAACGGCGTTGGCCGCTGCATCTGCACCCACGTCGATCAGCAGCTCGTAGTCACCGGTGGCCCCGGCGCACTCGTCGGTGCCGGCGGGGTAGGTGAGTCCCGCAACGATCAAGGTGACCGGCTGGCCGTCACCTTCAAAGGTGACAGAGGGGCAGCTATAGCCGTCCGGGGGCGGGAAGGCGCAGTCGAAGCTGTCGTCAGCCTGACCGACCAAGCAGGTGTCCGAGGCGATCACGTAGATATAGGGATCGAAGGCGGTATCTGCGGAGACGGTATCCACAGAAACCGCGGTGGTTGCACCCTGCACGGTGTCAAAGGTCCACACATCGCCGCTACCCAGCACACAATCCCACGAGCCGGTGTAGCCCGCCCCACCGTACTTCTCGTAGCCGGCGTAGGTATAGTCGCAGTAGGTGGAGTAGATATTGTCCGTGTAGTTGACACCGTAGTACGTAGAGTCAAAAGACCAACTTACGTTATTACCATCAACCGTTACACTGCCGTAGGCAGAATCATCGTAGGCCACCTTGAACCAGTACGGGCCTTCGTAGTAGCCATAGCCGTAGGCGGTGTAGTCGATACTTACACCGGTCATCAACACGTTGGTGTAGGTATATTCCCCGTAGTAGCTGGAATAGGTGTAGGTACTCTGAAAGGCCAACAGGCTATTTTTGACTACGGTATCTTCCAACATCGAGAGCTGGTAGTAGCAGCTACTGCCGACCTCATCCGTGGTGGTGGCGTCGATCGCAAAGGCGAAGTCACAGTCCGGACACTTGTCGGCCGCTTCAGTCCCGGTGAGCTGAACAGTGATGTCGCAGTCGATAGAGCCGGCATTGTCCACATACACGCTGGTGGTGCCGGAGAAGGTGCGGCTGCCGCCGCCGTCCGGCGTCGATGCATCGCAGTCGTTGTCTTTCCCATCACCGGCCACTTCAGATGCGCCAGGATTTACGGCCGCGTCGCCGTCGTCGCAGTCATCGCCACCGGAGGCGGTGCTGTCGTAGCCGTCGCCGTCGGCATCGTTGGAGGCGGTGCTGTCGTCGGTGCCGGTGCTGTCGTCGGTGCCGGTGGTGGAATCATCCTTGCCGGTACCGCTACCGCCAGGACAACCAAGCAGAAAAACCAGGGGGAACAGGGCGTAAGAACGCATGGGATCTCCTCTCAGGGCGCCATCGTAACTCGTGTCACAGGATGTCGCCAGTGATCGGTCAAGCTTCCGTCAACCTGCCCTGATCCGGCCTAATCGTTCAAAAGATGCATCGCGACGGCATCCCGAAGTTTCGGCTCGAACCAGGTGGATTTTGGTGGCATCACCTGACCGGCGTCCGCCACGTCCAACAACTGATCCATCGAGGTGGGGTGCAGGTGGAAGGCCACCGCGTGACTGCCGCTGTCCACCAACTTCACCAGCTCCTGCCAGCCCCGGATTCCGCCGATAAAGTCGATGCGCTTGTCGGTGCGGGGATTGGCGATTCCCAACAGCGGGTGCAGCACGCGCTCCTGAAGCATTGACACGTCAAGACCCGCTACCGGATCAGCAGGAATATTCCGGGCTTTCAGTTGGTACCATCGCCCGTCCAGGTACATGGTGAACAGGCCCGCCCCCGTAGGCACAGGCTCGCCGCCCTCTACCACTTCAAAATGCGCCTGCAACGATGCTAAAAAGCTCTCCTTGCTGTGGCCCATCAGATCCTTGACGGCGCGATTGTAGGCCAAGATCCGCAGGGAGGAGGCTGGGAAAATCCCCGCCACAAACCACTCGTGCGAGCCGGGCTGCCCGGCGCGCTGGCGGTGGACGATCGAGGCCGCCGCCGACCGGTGGTGCCCGTCTGCCACATACAGGGCCGGAATCTCGGTGGCCGCCGCCGAAATCGAGGCGACCATCCTGGCAGAATCCACGCGCCAGAGCTGGTGGATCACCCCATCTTCGGTGGTCACCGTCCACAGCGGCGGCGCCTCCAGGCAGGTGGCGATCAGGGCATCCAGATCCGCATGGTCACGGTAGGCCAGAAAGACCATCCCGCTCTGGCAGTCGGTAGCATCGATGTGGTCCACCCGGTCTTTTTCCTTGTCCGGACGGGTGAATTCGTGCTTTTTGATGCTACCTTCGTCGTACTCTTCCACCGAACAGCCCGCCACCAGACAGACCTGCTTGTGCTCGCCCATCTGCTGACCGTAGAGGTAGAAAGCGGGGCGGGGATCCTGGATCAACAGCCCATCGGCCCGCATCTGATCCAACTGCTGCCGGGCAGTGGTGTAGGCTTCGGGCGCGTGGGAGTCGGCGCCGGCCGGCATCACCGACTCCGGCCGGCTGACCCGCACAAAAGAATTGGGGTTGGCCTTGACCAATGCGATGGCTTCCGCCTCGCTCATCACGTCGTAGGGGGGGGCGATCACCGAGGCGGCGACCGCATCGGCGGCGCGGAGGGCACGGAAGGGGTGTAGACGGGACATGGTGGCTCCAGAGGTGGCCCTCCTATCCAGATTTGAGGCGCCGGGAAGCCTTCCGACAGGTCTGCCGCGACTTCGATCGGCAGCTCGGAGTCCCGGTCCGACCGCTGCACCGCTCAACAATCCTCAAAGGACGTCAGATGGAGTAGTCGAGGCCGCCCGAGCTGACGACGATCTTCGTGACGCGGCCACCGATGGCGAATGAAACCACCGGCGGCGCCCAGTCGCCGTTGCAGCCTTCGCCGTCGCAGGCCACGGGATCGCCCAGGAGAATGCTCGCGCTGGAGGCAGAGGTGGCCCAGTCAGCGGTGCCATAGCCACCCAGGCCAAGGCCACCATCCGAGTCGCGTGAAACGGCACCGTAGAAGATGCCAATGGAGAGGAGGTCTTGCCGCCCCCGGCTGCCTGGCGCACGGAGCAGCCTCACCGAGCCGGAAGCGTCCCCTCCGACGGGGTCACCCTCGACCTCCAGTGCGCTGGCGAACACGGCGGTCACGGCACTCTCATAGGTCACGGAGATCGTCTCTGACGCGACCCGCCTGCCCTCCGTGTCGTAGAGGACAAACGCGAAGTCCTGTGTGTCCGGGAGCCGAGCGGCGTCGGTGCCGTAGGTGGTGGCGGCGAGCTCGTAGCCACGCTCCCCTCGACCAGCGTGATGCAGGTTCCGGCGGAGCAGCGCGGAGATCCGAGGTCGGCCAGGCTGGAATACGTAAACACCACACTTCCGGAACCGACGGTAACGCGGCCTTCGGGGTTGCCCCGGCCGAAGGTGGGACCGTTCCCCGTAAAGACGTGACGCCGCTGGTAGCTGTTCGCCGGAACGGTGACGGTTTCGCCGCCGGCGAGCTCCACCTCGGCGTGGGAGGGGTGCGATGTGGTGGTCCAGCCCTCAGAGACCAAGGTGAAAATAGGGCTTGAGCCGGACCATGTTCCTGGCTGCCTCCCGTCGCTATCGTCGCCACCCCACCGGTGTACGGCCACACTCGTCCCAGATCCGGCCGACAGCGTGTTCACACCGTCGCCGTCGTTGAACCAAGGCTCATCGAGCTTTGCACGCAGGTTATCCACAGTGCTGCCGCTTGCGGCACGGGACTTCGCCGTCAGGTCGATCACACCCGTGTGCGAAAGTGTGCTCTCTGCCGTCCACACCGAGCCCACCGCATCCAGGTCTACCTCCACCACTTCGCCGCCGGAGACCTGTACCGTCGCATAGGCCACCTCGTGGGTGTCGGCGCCGGCGAGGTCGAGGCTGAGCGCGTAGCCCTGGCCGGACAGAAAGTTGGCCTCCCCTCCGATGAACTGCACGTCGTACTCTGTCACCGCGGTGCACCCAACCCTGGACAGGATGTCGCAGGGGGCGCTGCCTTCGTCCAGGGTCACGGTACCCGCACTCGTAAGTGCGCCTGAGAAGGTCATGAACGAGGCGCGGCGCGCGTTGTACAGGGTGACCGTGAGCGCGGCTTCCCTGGGGGGGAGGTTGGACAACACGGCGCTGCCGTGCAGCCAGGCGTTGGACTCGGTGAGCACGAGGTCCTCGTCACCCGCCACGGAGCGCACCCGCAGCTCGACGGACGCCACCGGGTTGTTGGGGTCGTCCTCGACGACGACCATGGCTTCGTTACCGCGCATCAACGAAGAACCCGTGACGTCCGGCGCGTTGAACTTCCAGAATACCTTGATGCCACCAGCTTGCGCTTCCGTGGAGGCGACAATCCCCCCCAACGGGAGGCCCAGGAAAAGGACAAGCGCAGAGAGGGCGTGGCGATGAAGGTTCAAAGGCAACTCCGTTAGACGATTCCCGTATCACCGTCCCCTGGCGTGCGAACCTCACAGCCATCTCTCATCGTCCCTTCGGGGCCGGTCAGGACCGGATCGCGGAACAGACGGATCCGGGCCACTCGGACCCGGGGGGAGAGGGTACGCACAACGGCCTGACAGGATAAATGGCCTGTCGAGGTGACCATGCAGTCCCAGCTTTGGATCAACGGTGCCGCCCGGCCGGCGGCCAACGGACAGTCCTTTACGACGCCGAATCCCGCCACCGGCCAGGTGCTTGCGGAGCTTCCCCGCGCCTCTCAGGCCGATGTGGAGGAGGCGATCGCTGGCGCAAAACGTGGCTTTGAAGCCTGGCAGCGTGTGGATGTCCACGAACGCGCCCGCATCATCTGGCGTATCGGCGACGGCATGCTGGCGCGTCTGGAGGAGCTGGCCCGCCTGGAGACACTCGACACCGGCAAGCCGCTGGCCAATTCCCGGACCATCGACATCCCCCGTGCGGCCGAGACTTTTCACTATTTTGCCGGTTGGGCCGACAAGATCATGGGGGAGACCGTGCCGGTGCGCGGCCCCTACCTGAACTACACCCTCCGCGAGCCCTTGGGCATTGTTGCGGCGATCACCCCCTGGAATTTCCCGATCCTCCTCGCCGCCCGAAAAGTGGCGCCGGCCCTGGCCTGCGGCAACGCGGTGATCCTGAAGCCCGCCGAGCAATCCAGCCTTACGTCGCTGGCCCTGGGGCCGATCTGCAAAGAAGCTGGGGTTCCTGACGGTCTGGTGCAGGTGCTCTCCGGCTTCGGTCCCGAGGTGGGCGCCGCCCTGGTCGATCATCCGGAGATCGCCAAGATCACCTTCACCGGGGGCACCGACACCGGCCGCCGCATCATGCGTGCCGCAGCGGGCAGCCTCAAAAAGCTCTCGTTGGAGCTGGGCGGAAAGAGCCCAAACATCATCTTTGCCGACGCCGACCTGCCTGCCGCCGCCCGTGCCGCCGCCCGCGCCATCTTCTATAACCAGGGCGAAATCTGCACCGCAGGAAGCCGACTTCTGGTGGAAGAGTCGGTCAAAGATCAGGTGTTGGAGCACCTGCTGGAGGCCACCCGCAGCTACAAAGTGGGCGACCCGATGGAGGCGGGGACCATCATCGGCCCGCTGATCTCGGAGGAGCACCGAGACAAGGTCGTCGGATACATCCGAAAAGGAACCGAAGAAGGTGCTCAGTTACTCTGTGGCGGGGCTATAGAGCGGCCGGGCTACTTTGTAGAGCCCACCATCTTCGACCGGGTGCTTCCGGGCATGACCATCGCAAAAGAGGAGATCTTCGGACCGGTGCTTTCCGTGCTCACGTTCAAGGATCTGGAGGAGGCGGTGCAGCTTGCCGACGCCACCGAGTACGGGCTGGCGGCGGGGGTGTGGACCCGCGATGTGGGCCGCGCCCACAGCATGGCCCGACGCCTGCGGGCGGGGACAGTCTGGGTGAACAGCTACAACCTCTTTGACGCCAGCAGTCCCTATGGCGGCTACAAGCAGTCGGGCTATGGGCGCGAAAACGGGAAAGAAGTCCTGGAAGCCTACACCCAGCTCAAGAGTGTGTGGGTCGCGACGGGATGAGTTTTTGGCTCCGGGAGCTGGTGCCCTGGTCCTGGCCGGTGTCCCCGCCACGGGGGGGGAGGCTGCGCCGGGAGGGTGCCGCCGGGCAGCGACTGGCTGAGCTGGCCGAGCTGTACCGGGTCCACGACCTGCCCCGCTGCTGCGGAGAGGTGGAGCTGGCGGAGAGCCTCTACACGCTTGATATATTGGATCGCTATATGCCACCCTTGAATATAGCGACCAAGAATATCGACCCTCAGATGCCGGCTCCGACACCTGTATCGACCCAGAATGTATCAACCCAGCATAGGATCGGGCTGGATGTGGGCTGCAAGAGCGGCGCCACGCTGCCCGGCCTGCAGGTGTGGTCGCCGGGCTGGGACGGCATCGAGCTGGATGCCCACCGTCGCTACTGGCTGGGCCACACCCGGCGTGCGGTGGGCGAAGCGGTGGCCGCCACGCTGCCCGGCTGCCGCTATCTGGCGGGCGACGTGCGCAGTTTGCGGGGGCACTATAGGCGAATCACCTGGTTTCTACCCTTTCTTTTTCCTGAACCGCTGGAGGCCTGGGGCCTGCCGGGCCGCTACCTGGCGCCGGAACAGACCCTGGGTCATGTGCTGAGTCTCCTGGAACCAGGCGGCTTTCTGCTGATTCTGAACCAGGGGGAAGAGGAGGCCGAGGAGCAGGGGAGGCTGCTGCACGCTGCCGGCGCCCCGGCAGAGGCGCTGGGAAAGGTAGAGAGCCTGCTTTCCCCCTACAAAAAAACCCGCTACGGCTGGAGAGTGGGGCCGGCTCCACAAAGCTGAGTCTTTCCGTAGCCGCCGCGCCTGTGGTGCTTACACCTACTCTTCGGAGGTTTTGTGGAGCAGGAAACACCAAACAACGGGCTGTATGTGGCCCACGAGGGCAACTCGGCCGGTCCCCTGACCGTCGCTGAGCTGCTGACCATGTGGGCCGAAAACAAAATCCAAGCGGAAAGCCTGTTCTGGCATGAGGGTATGCCCGCCTGGGTGCCGATCCAGAGCCACGCCGTCTGGCGCCGCCTGGTGGACAGCGCGCCGGTCCCCGCCACGGTACCGACGGCGGACGATCACGAGCGCATCTTCGGCAGCCTCCTGAAGGAAAGCTGGCGCTACCACAACCAGCAATTCTCCGCTTCGGTAGTGGATGATGTGTTCATCGGGCTCCTGATCGCTTGCACCCTGGACAACGGCTGGTCGCTGATCGACATGACCAGCGACGGCAGCAACCACTACCTGCGCTTTGAAAACTTCAAGGACCAAAGCCGGGTCTACTACCAGGTGCGCCACATGACACACTCCCTGGCCGAACAGAAGGCTGTGGGCAACCGGGTGGCCATCGTGGTGGGCTACGGCGAGCGCACCAACGACTTCGCACGGCTGTGGTCCACCCTGAAGCAGGAGCTTCGGAGCGGCTATATCCAATCTCCAGAGCCCGGAACCATCACCTTTGATGCCGACATGGGCGCGGGCTACATCTACGTCCAGGTCGATATGTTCTGGAAGATGGAGGACTATGTGGGCGAGGGCTTCCATACCGACGGGCGCCGCCTGGATCGCGATGTGGACGCATGTACCCACGCACTACGGAAATACCTGCGCGGCCGCACCGGGAGGGCTCAATGATCTCCATTCTTTCTCAATTTGCCCACAAGGCTGAAGTACGGGAGTCCAAGGACGAGATCCTGGTGGGCGAGATCGTGCGGGCCATGTACCGGCGGAACTGCGTTTCCACCGGTTTCTACGCCAACAATGACTTCCAGCGGGTACGCTTCTCGGTCCGGAAGGATCCGGTGCTGCACAATGTGTATGTCACCTTGAACCGCCTGTCCGGCACCGGCGCGCTGTCCTCCGCGATCTTCGGCTCGAAAGCCACCCTGACCTTCACGGCGGAAATCAAAAACTACCTCTCGGACCCCGACGATCTGCTGGAGATGTACAAGACCGATCTGGCCAACATCTTCAAGCTGGGCGTGATGGGCGGCATCAAGCTTAACCACGAGCTGAACTCGGTTTTTGCCACCACGTCCATGGTGATCGAAATCGACGACTACGTCCTGAAGGGGGAGCCCGGTGTGGAGAAGCTGGCCAACCTGCTCAGCGACCACATCGGAAAACTGCGGGAGAAGCTGGTTCCCTACAAAAAGGGAGTCTGATCGGGGGCGTCTGGCAAGCGGCTCAGCTTGAAAGCCCCGTCAGACGCTCACTTTCTGTCCACAGGCGCTCCGCGAGAGCGTCGTCCAGGGCCAGCTTTGAGGGGCGCTTGATTCGGTTTTTATCAAAATAGAAGCCTGATTTTCCCTCCACCTCGGGGCTGGCTGCAAGAAAGGTGATGGTCCCCGCGCCCTGCGCCGGGCTCAACATCAGGAGCTTGGCCAGCCACAGCAGTGGGGCCGCCCAGTCTGGCGCACCTGACCAGATGTTGGTGGCCACCACACCGGGGTGCAAGGTGTTTACGGTCACCCCCGTGCCCTCCAACTTCTGCGCCAACAACCGGGTGTAGAGCACATTCCCCAGCTTGGAGCGGTGGTACGCATCCATGATGTCGTAGTTCTTCTCAAAGCCCAGATCTTCAAAATCCATCGTGCCCTTATAGTGACCGGTCGAGGACACGTTGACGATACGCGCCGGCGCTCCCGCCTTCACGCGCTCCAGCAGAAGCTGCGTGAGCAGGAAATAGCCCAGGTGGTTTACGGCAAAGGTGGCTTCGATGCCATCCTCCGTCAACCGTCGCTCCGCATTCACCGTTCCCGCATTGTTGACCAGCACATGCAGGCGATCATAGCGGGCACAAAACTCGGCTGCCAAGGCACGGATCGAGGCCTGCGAGGCAAAGTCGCACAGCATCCCCACCACCTCCACCTTGGCCCGCGCCTGCACCGTCTTGCGGGCCAGCTCGGTGCGCTGCGGATCGCGCCCCACCAGGATCAGCTCGGCCCCGGCGGCCGCCAGCGCCAGAGCCGCCTCCAATCCGATGCCATTGGTAGCCCCTGTTACAAGAATTCGTCGGCCTTGAAGATCAGGAAGGGTGTGCATTTTTACCCCCTAACCCGGCGCAATGAGGGAGTTAGGGGAGCACTTGTGGTTGATCTTCCAGCTTCTCAGCGCCTGCACGCCGCCTCCGGTTCAGCCCGGCTTTGTGGAGCAGCCGGAATTTGGTGAGAACCCCGGAAAGTTGAGAATGTTCACCTTCTCCCCAGAAAAAACGGGGGAGGGGACGCCGCTGATCCTGAGCCTCCACGGCTGCCTCCAGGACCACCACGCGGCCGAGGGCATCGGGCTGGTGACCCGCGCACAGGAAGAGGGCTTTTTTGTGTTAGCACCCCAGCAGGTAGGCACAAATAACCCGCAGGGCTGCTTTCGCTGGTACGAGGAGGCCCAGACCAGCCGCGATCAAGGAGAAGCCGCTTCAATCGCCGCGATGATCCGGTCGCACCAGGAAGAACACGGTCCTGGCCCCACCTACATCCTTGGCCTCTCCGCCGGCGCCGCCATGACCGTCGCCATGCTGGGCAGCTATCCCGAGCTGTTTGTAGCGGGAATGTCCGCGGCGGGCGGTCCCTATGGCTGCGCAACCAGTCTTTTGGATGCGCCCGGCTGCATGGCAGGCCCGCCGGAGCGCAGTGCCAAGGAGTGGCGGGATCGGGTTCCCGGCGAGGGCCCCTGGCCCCGGCTGCTGGTGATGCAGGGCAGCGCGGACCCGGTGGTGGCCCCCGCCAATGCGCCGGTACTGGCCCAACAGTGGGCCGACCTGTGGGCGCTAGAAAACCCAGTCCTGTCAGAATTTTCTACCCCAAAATCTGAGGTACTGGTGGAGCAGTGGGGAAGCCGTCAGGTGGAGCGATTGGAGCTGGGGACCGTCGGTCACGCCTGGCCGGTGGTTCCGGACGAAGGCTGCGGCGAAAATGGCTCCTTCAACACCAATGTATCATTTTGTAGCATAGACTACATTTTAGAGTTTTTCGACCTGCCCTGAAGGAAAGTCAGGGCATGGGTGCCGGAGACGCCTGCTCCGCCGACCGGATGGTATCCAAGAGGCGCCCGGCCTCTCCCTGGTGCTCGGCCAGCCACCCGACCGCAGGACGCAGCTCTACACAAAGCCACCCCGCCGTCGCTGCGGCACAATGGGCCACCACCCGCGTCCGATCCGGTGTGGTAGGCGTACAATGTGCAACAAACTGTTCTTCCCAGCGGGGCGCCACTCCGGACTCTGCGCTGCGGTCGCCGACCACCACAAGATCCTCCTGAAAAGTCCAGGCACAATCTGCATGAATCGGAAGCCCACGCGCGCCGAGCGCGTACAGCTCCAACCGGGAGCCCGAGGCGGGCTCAGTCAGCCCCAATCGCAGGCTGCCACCTTGGACGCCGGTCTCGGGAAGCCAGCCGGGAAGGAGGGGAACCCGCAGAGGAAGCTCCCGATCCACATACCAGCCCCCCTGGAGCTGCCCGCTGGGGGCTGGGGGCGGCGCCTCCGGCGTAACGATCAGGCCGTCTGCGGGATTGCTCACCGGCTTCGGGCAGCCCATCAGCAACCAAAGCAGGATCAACGCCGTACCCGCTCCAGAGCCGCCCGATGCACCGGCCCTCCCCAAAGGCTGTCAAAGACTTCAAGTTCTACCTGAAGGGCGGCCTCCCGGCCGCTGCCGGCCGCCCGAACAATCCGCAGGATCCCCGCCCGCACCGTCGCATCCAAGCCCTGCACGTCCGTCGCCCGCTCCAGATCCTCCTCCGAGGGATTTTCCCAATGTTTTGGAGCCATTCGGTCCGGATCCCTCGAAAGTTCCTCAGCCAAAGCGATGGCCGCTTCTACCGGGGACTCCGACACCCGCTGCACCAGCGCCCCCTCTACCACCGGCGAGAGTGCGGCCTCTGCAAGCAGCCGCGCCGTCGCCAAGGGCCCGATACGCTCGCACAGCCACCGCCCCCCGCCGAAGCCCGGCGACACCCCGAGGCGGGCCTGCACAAAGCCGATCTTCGCGGAGGGGGCCGCCACCACCGCATGGGCCGCCATCGCCAGCTCGGCACCTCCGCCCAGCGCCACCCCCTCCACCACCGCCACCACCGGGTCCCGACGCGACCGCAAGGCCAGCGCCACCTGGTGCATGTAGCCGCCAAACACCCGTCCGGCCCGGGGCTCGCCCAGGTGCTCCTTCAGAGCGTCCAGGTTTCCACCCGAACAGAAGCTTCCGCCTGCTCCCTGGATGATCACCGGTCCCGGAGGCAGCGCCGCCACCTGCTCGCCAAGCTGCACCATCATCTGAGGGCCGAGCGCGTTTCGGGAGCGCGGGTGGTCCACCCATAGCCGATGGGCGCCCTCCATTTTTTCCAGGTATACCCGTCCATCTGCCGGGGGCAAGCCCCGCACCCAGGTTGCAAAATCCTCGATCATGGCTGCTCCAGGAGGGCGGCGGCTTCTTCCGGGCGTAGCGCCCCGCTCCGCAGGCGCTCGCCCAGCCCACCCGCAAGCTTCTGCTGGGCCCGATGGCGGGCGTGTTCGGCCACCAGCTCCAGGCATGCGTGTACCCGTCCCTCCGAACGGCGACGCTGCCAGAACTCAAGTCCTTCGCCCATCAACCACTCTCGGTGGCGCCGAAGCGCACCCAGCACCTCGTCCACACCCCGGTCCTGGATAGCCACGGCAGCAAAGACCGGCGCCGTCCAGCCGGGACGGTCGTCCAGGTGGACGGACAGCTCCAGGTCGCGGCACAGCCCCTCGGCACCGGCGCGGTCCGCCTTGTTTACACAAAATACGTCGGCAACCTCTAACAGGCCCGCCTTCATCGTTTGCACAGTATCACCGGACTCCGGGGTGAGCACCACCAGGACGGAGTCGGCCACTTCCATCACGGCCAGCTCCCCCTGGCCCACGCCCACCGTCTCCACCAGCACCAGATCGAAGCCCACGGCGTCCAGGAGATCCACCACCTGCCCGGCCGCCCGGGAAAGGCCGCCGGCCGCACCACGTGCTGACAGCGAGCGGATGTAGACGCCGGGATCGTCGGCATGGCGGTCCATACGAACCCGATCTCCAAGGATTGCCCCGCCAGAAAAGGGCGAAGAGGGGTCTACAGCCACCACCGCCACACGCTGGCCGGATTTTCGGCCGTGTTGGATCAGGCGGTCGACAAAGCTGCTTTTTCCGGCCCCTGGAGGCCCGGTGATCCCCACCACCTGCGGGCTTCCCGGCCGGTGCAGGCGCCGCACCGGCAGGGCAGCCAAGGCCGCCATCGTCGCCAAGTGCCCGGCTTCCAGTAGGGTGATTGAGCGAGCCAACGCCCGGCGGTCGCCCCGAAGGGCAGAGGAGAGCAGCTCCGACATTCCCCTTGGCTAACCCGCAGCATCCCGACGCGGTATAGCTGCGGCTGGTGCTTTCCGGGCCCCTTTCGCGTGCGGGCCACAGCGGAATCAGATACTCTGGACATGCGGAGGTCCCGTGCGAAGGATTGTCTGTTTGGTGGCGTTCTTGGGTGGCTGTGCGGGGGGTAGTTCGGCCACGGTGGAGGGTACGGCCATGGGCATCAGCCTGGGCGATGCCCGCTATGTCTACTATGGCGGCCCCTTTCTGGTGATCTCTGCCAAAGAAGTGGACTGCATGGATGTGGACTGGGTGCGCCGCTCCTACCCGGAAGGGACCGTACCGACCGAAGATGATCGCGAGCTGCTCCAATTCGCCTTTGCCACCAGCGACGTGACCGAGGGTCAGAAGTCGGTCGGTCTTGGGGCTTCGGTGACGTCCACGATCCTGAGTATTTCAGGTGGTGCGCTCACACAGAGTCGGGCCACGGCGGGAACACTCACCGTTGCAACCATGGAAGAAGAGACCCTTGCCACCGGTTCTTTTTCAGGTCTCACTTTTGAGGATGGCACTCTGAGCGGCGAGTACGAAGCCGAGTGGTGTGTCAACCTGAAGGATCGCTGAAATGTTGTCGTTCTGGTTGAGTGCTGCTCTCGCTGCGGAGGTGTTGATCCCCTCAGCTACGCCGCTCACGCCTGACGATTTTTCCGTGGCCGAGAGTTTTTATCGGCAGGTGGTGGCCGCTTCTCTGCAGGCTGGATTGGCCGTGGAAGATGCCGATGGCATCCGGGTCTGGGCCGGAGCCGACGCCGAAAACTGTTTTGATACCGAAAGTTGTCCCGGCTCGTTGTGGGGTCGCACCGATGCGCGAGTAGCCCTGGTGATGCGGGTGGGGAAGGGGACCAGCGGAACGCTGGTAGAAGTTCGGCTTTTTGCACCGGACGATCCCACCCCCTTGAAGGTGATGCGGGAGACGGTACAGCCAGGAAAAGAAGCTTCTTTCTCGGCAAAGCTGGCCTTGACGACGCAAGAGGTGCTCTCGATCACCCCTGAGCGTACGGCGCCGAAGCCTCCGGACAATCCGCAGACGGTGGTCACCCCCGAGGCGCCCCGGATCGTCATCCAGCCGCTCAACAATCCCGATACTCCGCCGCAGAATCCACCCGATCCGCAGGACCCACCTCCGGATGCGCCGCTGGTGGTCCCGCAGCCTCCGCCACCGCTCACCAACCGCCACCACCTGCCAAAGGTGGTGTTCAATGCGATGGTTGCAAGCGGCATGTCCGAGGCCGCCTGGTTCCAGCAACAGCATGTGCGCTCCGGACGCTTCTCCCTCCAGGTGGGCGCGGGGCTGGCCACCGGTGACGTGGACCTGGGCTATTCGGCAAACATGCTGGTCAAGCGCGAGTCGCTTGGGGGCAGCTATTCCACCCTGGGCCAGGACACCTGGTTCGGGTGGGGCTACGGAAATTCCTTTCAGGGCTGGGTCGCGATCTCCTACACCCCGATTTGGTTCTTGGATATCTCCCTTTCCGGCGGCTTTTTTATGGGTAACCAATACCTGAGCCTCTACCGGAAGTGCGTCTCCAACTGCCCCGAGGAAGAAAAGAGCTTCGACTACGATCCGCATCCCACGGTGCAGGGCACCTTGGAGCCGAAGGTGCGCCTGCTCCCGCTGGCGACGGGCAGCGTCAAGCCCTACCTGTTGGTGGGCGCGACTGTGCGGGTCTACCCCGGTCCTTTGCTCACCGAAGAGTCTGAGGAAGGTGAATCTTCGGGTTCTGTGGAGGGGGTGGCCTACCCCAGCGTGCTCACCGGGGCAACGGTTTCACCCACCTTTGGGGGCGGGATGTACATCGACGTCCTCCGTGACGTGAGCTTCTTTGTGGAAGTGCCCTTCACACCGTTCTTTCCGGGCAGTGGCTACTCCGATACCTCCTACATTTCGGGGGAGACCCGCACGGTGCCCACAGCCTCCCAGCTCCCACATTGGGGCGGCCTGTTGAGGGCCTCGCTCGGGGTGGATGTCCGGCTGTGACGGTGCGCGTGGGGATCATCATGGGGAGCCGCTCCGACGCAGACAGCATGCGGCCGGCTGCGGAGCTGTTGGATTCCTTTGGAATCTCCTACGAATTCCGCGTCGTGAGTGCCCACCGGACGCCCGACCTCATGTTCGCCTATGCCGCCGAAGCGGCCGACCGCGGCATTCAGGTGATCATCGCCGGGGCGGGGGGAGCGGCACATTTACCGGGGATGGTCGCGGCGAAAACCCACCTGCCGGTGATCGGCGTACCGGTGCAGTCCAAGGCCCTGAACGGGCTGGACTCCCTGCTTTCGATCGTACAGATGCCCAAGGGGGTGCCTGTGGCCACCATGGCCATCGGCGGCGCCGCCAATGCCGGCCTGCTTGCTGCCCGCATTCTGGCGCTGCAACAGCCAGAGCTGGCGAAGAAGCTGCAAGAATTTGCCCTCCGGCAAGCAGAAGAGGCGCTGGCTTGATCCTTCCGGGCGCGACCATCGGAATTCTCGGGGCCGGGCAATTGGGGCGGATGTTGGCTGTTCCCGCCCGACAACTTGGCTATGGCGTGGTGGTCTTCGGACCCGAGGGGGATGCCCCGGCGGCTGGACTGGCCGACCACTGGGTGCGCGCCTCCTTCGAGGATGAGGAAGCCGCCCTTCGCATGGCCGAAAGCTGCGAAGTTCTGACCTATGAGTTTGAAAATGTGCCCGCCGAAACGGTGCGGCGCCTGGCGCAGCGGCGCCCGGTACATCCGGGGGCAGAGGTGTTGGCCATCACGCAGGACCGTCTTGCTGAGCACGCTTTTGTCCAAAAGCTGGGGATCCCCACCGCCCCCGGAGCGCCGGTACTTCACCCCGCAGAGCTGCCCGCGCTGATGGCGCGCCTGGGCAGTCCAGCGCGGCTGAAGACTGCACGCGGCGGCTACGATGGGGGAGGGCAGTGGCGGCTGCTGCGGCCCGAGGATGCGCCAGAGTCCGCCTTCCGTCACGGCCCCCTGCTGCTGGAGCGGGAAGTCACCTTTGAACGGGAGCTTTCAGTTGTTGTAGTGCGGGATACAAAAGGGCAAATCATGCCCTTCCCGGTCTTTGAAAACCAGCATCGCGAGGGGATTTTGCGCTGCACGCGCTGTCCGGCGGACATCGGACCGCAGGTGCATGCCCGCGCGCTGGAGATCGCCCGCTGTCTGGCGGAGGCCATGGAGCTGGTGGGCACGCTGACCGTGGAGATGTTCCAGGTTGGCAGTGATCTCTGGGTGAACGAGCTGGCGCCACGGGTGCACAATTCCGGGCACCTGAGCATCGAGGCCTGCAGCGTCTCCCAGTTTGAGCAGCACATTCGGGCGATCTGCGGCCTTCCCCTTCGCGAAGTGGAGCTTCGACGCCCTGCCGCAATGGTGAACCTCCTGGGGGAAGAGGAGCATCGGCGCCTCCGGGTGGCCGGGGTGGAGGATGCCCTGGGCCTGCCGGACACCCACCTGCACATCTATGGCAAGACCTCCGTGCGAAAACGTAGGAAGATGGGACATATCACCGCTCTTGCCGACAGTGTGGAGCAGGCGATGCAGAAGGCCCAACAGGCCGCCGCGACGATCCGCTTCGTCGCCGCCTGAAAAATCCGTTAGAGGATTCCCGGCTTCTGGAGCCGTGGAAGAGAGCAGCGTGCCGGGTCTTCCCATCAGCCGTCCTGCGGGTGTGCTTCTGCGGCAAAGGCAGCCGTTTATGTGAGTTCGACCCTCACCAACTCCTTGGAGTTGTGGCGGAATTGGTATACGCGCAAGACTGAAGATCTTGTTTTTCTTTTCCAGAAAAAACACCAAAAAAAAGCCAGGGAGTCCCCCGCTGATCCATCCAGGGATCAAATCCCAGCGCCGTTGGGGCCTGTCCGCGAGGTTGCAGAAGCAGAGGCGAAGACCCTCTCCTTGTGAGCCCAACCTGTCCGCGGCCGCCCCCTCGCCGTCGGATGCTCAGCAGGGGTCTCCCACTTTTTTTGCATGCCGACGCAGGAAGAAGCGGTTATTCGCGGCAGATGTTCTCCTTTTTCCGTAGTGTCGATCGTGTGGTGGAAGTGAAACGTGGGCAGCGCGTGGCCCTGCTCCGGGACGGCCGCTTTTCCCAGCTTCTGGAGCCCGGAAAACACCACATCTACAAAGAAGAAAGCCTGACCGAGCTGATCACGGTGGACATCCTGGCCGAGCTGAAAGCGCTCCCCGCCGGCGACCCATTGCCCACGGACCTGCCC
>JBEIQS010000360.1:0-3928 GCA_040376425.1 Alphaproteobacteria bacterium
CCACCTTGGACGAGCGCGAAAAGGACCCCCTCGCCCGCAGCCAGAAGCTGACCTATGGCCGAAGGGGCAAGATCTTCCGTACCTTTGCCATCATGGGCATCTGGCTGATTCCCTACCAGCTCCCCCTGCGCTTCGCCTTCCAGGACCTGGGCTGGAGCTGGGTGGCCCTGGGCGGCACTTTCGACCAGATGTTGGGCTTCATCCTGACCTTCACTTTTGCCCAGTACTACCTGGATCTGTTCCGGTTCACTCCTGCCAAAGCCGCAGAACCACCGGCCCCGGTGGCCCCCTCGGCCCAGTAGGGCGTGGATCCGGTCCAGCAGCTTCGGGCAGGCGGGTCGGTTGGCGGCTGCGGCGGGGGCTCCGGCCCCTGGCTCCTTTCGCTGCTTTCTCCCTCGGCTTCCTGGGTGGTGGTACCCACGGTGGAGGAGGCCGACCGGTGGTTTCGCGCCCTGCGCTTCCACCTGGGCGGTCGCGCCTCCGTTCTGCTCTATCCGGCGGATGACCTCCGCTATTGGGACCCCACCTCCCCCTCCCCCGAGCTGGTGCGACAGCGCCTGATCGCGCGGGCCCACCCCGAAGCGCTGGTGGTCGCGCCTGCCGCCGCCCTGTTGAAGAAAGTGCCGGTGTTGGAGCAGAAAGTCCTGCGCGTAGGCGATGAACTGCCCCGAGCCTCCCTGCTTTCCTGGTTGGATGGCGTCGGCTACAGCCGCATGCAGGAGCTGGACGGGCCCGGCGGGGTCGCCGTGCGCGGCGCCCAGCTCGATCTGTGGACCGCCGAGGACCGTGCGGCGGTGCGCATCGAGTGGGACGACGACGAGATCGTGGGGCTACGCAGCCTGGAGGCCACCGACGGCGGAAAGTCGAAGAAGCTCAACCGTCTCCGAATCCTGCCGCTGCGCGAAGCGAGACTTGACGCGTCAAGTGTAGAACACGCGGCTGCATGGCTGTACCAGCGGCGTGCCGAGCAGGAAGGCAAGGATCACCGCCGTATCCTGACCGATCTTCGCGACGGACACTGGTGGAGCGGCGCCGAGCTCTACGCGCCGGCGCTGCACCCCCTCCACCCGCTTCAGCTCCCGCCCACCCTCTACCTTGTCGAGCCCGAGCAGATTCGCGCCGAGTGTGCGCGGCAGATCCTGCAGATCCAGCAGCGCTATGACGCCCTGCGGCCGGAGGACCGGCCCTACAGCCGTCCCGACGATCTCTACCTCCTCTCCCCTCCCCTGCTCGCCGGGCCGGCCCTGCGTGGCCTGGTGATGCCCGGGGACGCCGATCTGGGCGCCCGTCCCACGCGGGACTGGCGTATCGGCGGGGGCGACCTGGAGCCGCTGGTGCAGCGCATCCGGGCGCAGCTCGCCGAGGGGCAGGCACTGACCCTGGTGTCCGACAGCCCCGTGCGGGCCGAGCGCGTGCGCGTCCTGCTGGCCGGGCATGGCCTGAAGCCGGTGCAAGGCCGAGGGAAATCGGGCGTGTTGGGAGAGGAAGTCGGCGATCTCCCGGATGGCTTTGCCGCTCCCGGCATCACGCTGGTGACCGCCTCCGAAATCTTCGGCGAGCGCCTGACCGATGCCACCCCCAGCTCGGCCACACGCCGCTTCCGACGGGCGGCCACCGACTTTGCCAGGCTGAAGCGGGGAGATGTGGTGGTACACAGCCGCCATGGGGTGGGGCTCTACCAGGGCCTCGCCCGGCTCCCGCTTGGAGAGACCGAGGGCGACTTTGTGATGCTGGAGTACCGGAATGGGGAGAAATTGTATCTTCCCGTACACCGGCTGGACCAGCTTGCCCCCTGGAAGGCCGTCGGGGACGAGCGCCCCCCCACCCTGGATCGCCTCGGGGGGGTGAGCTGGGAGCTGAAGAAGGCAAAAGTCAAGGACAACCTTCTGGAGTTGGCCCACCAGCTCTTGGAGATCGAGGCCAAACGACAGGTGGCAAAGTCGGTGGCTTTTGCCCCTCCCTCCTCCCTCTATCGCCAGTTCGAGGCCACCTTTCCCTACGAGGAGACCCCCGATCAGGCCACCTCCATCGACGAAGTGCTGGACGATCTGGAGCAGTCGCGCCCCATGGATCGCCTGCTGGTGGGAGATGTGGGCTTTGGAAAGACGGAAGTGTCCATGCGGGCGGCCTTCCGCGCCGTAGAAGAGGGCTACCAGGTGGCCGTGCTCTGCCCCACCACCATCCTGGCCTGGCAGCACCTGCGCAGCTTCCGGGAGCGTTTTTCGGGCTTCCCCCTCCGCATCGAGGGCATTTCCCGCTTCGGCGACGGCGCCGAGCAGCGCAGCACCCTGCAGGGCCTCGCCGAGGGAAAAGTGGACATCCTCATCGGCACCCACAAGATGTTGGGCCGGGCGGTGCGCTTCAAAAAGCTTGGCCTCGTGGTGGTGGACGAGGAGCACCGCTTTGGGGTGAAGCAGAAGCAGGACCTGAAAAAGCTGGCGACGGGCGTACACTATCTCGCGATGTCCGCCACCCCCATTCCGCGCACCCTGCAGATGGCGCTCTCCGGCCTGCGCTCGCTCTCCGTTATCACCACCCCGCCGCCCGGACGCAAACCCATTCGTACCGAGGTGATCCGCTTCTCCAACCAGCGGGTTCAGGAGGACATACTGTCCGAACTCGCCCGTGGTGGTCAGGTCTTCTTCGTCCACAATCGCGTGCAGAGTATCGGAAAAATCGCAGCCTGGCTCCAAAAACTGGTGCCAGAGGCGCGGCTTCAGGTGGCCCACGGGCAGATGCCCGAAGATGAGCTGGAAGCGGCAATGCTCCGCTTTGTCCGCCACGAAGTAGACGTGTTGGTCTGCACCACCATCATCGAAAGTGGCGTGGACCTGCCCAAGGTCAACACCATGCTGATCAACCGGGCCGAGGGCTTTGGCCTCGCACAGCTCTACCAACTGCGCGGTCGTGTCGGCCGGGGGGACGTTTCTGCGCGTTGTACCTTGCTGGTGAGCGGCGCAGCGCTGGAACGCCAGAAAGCCACTGAGCGGCTGATGGCCCTGCAGGAGGCCACCACCCTGGGCTCGGGCATGACCCTGGCCAGCCGGGATCTGGAGATGCGTGGCAGCGGCGATCTCCTGGGCGATCGCCAGCATGGCTCCATCGCCGCCATCGGCTTTGATGCCTACGTGGAGCTGTTGGAGGAGGCCGTTGCCGTCGCACGCGGGCAGGTGCGCGTACAGCGGGTGGAGCCCGAGGTGGAGGTGCCGGTCCCGGCCCTGATCCCCGAGGACTATGTCGCCGAGCTGGGGGAGCGGCTGGAGAGCTACCGGCTGCTTTCGTCGGCGGACAGCCGCAGCGAGGTGAATGGGCTGGTGAAGCGCCTGGAACAACGCCATGGTCGGCTGCCGAACGAGGTGGAAAATTTGCGGTGGCTGTCGCTGTGCCGCGTGGGCCTGCGGGAATTGGGAGTGCAGCGGGCCTCTGTCTTGAAGATAAGGATGATATTGGATTTTCATCCAAGCAGCCTCATGCCAACCGAGGCATTACTCTTGCTGTGTAAACAGCAGCCGGGGCGATTCCGCCTGACCGCAGAGGGCATGCTCGCCGTTCACTTCACTCCGGAAGAGGGGCAGCAACCCTTGAGAATTCTCGACTGGGCCATCAACCGTCTCGCTGAATTACTTCCCGGAAAAAAATAATTCCCGCAGTCGTTGACGTGGCGATTGGGGTGTGGAATGCTGAGGGCACTTCGAGACTGAAGGCATTTGAACCAGTCTCGCGGTGAGTGGGCCGCACGTACGCCTTCGCGTCTGGCTCGAATGTCAAACCTGGAGCACCACCATGCCTACTGAAGAACTCTTCGGCTCTTACCACTTCCTCCTGGAAATCCAGGGGATCATCAAGGACACCAAGATCATCGTCGGCGGCTTCAAGTCCGTCTCCGGTATGGACTCCGAGACCGAAATCGTGGAGTTCAAGCAGGGCA
>JBEIQS010000483.1:0-1579 GCA_040376425.1 Alphaproteobacteria bacterium
CATGGCGGCCATGCTCCGCCAGGTGCAGGGCACCACCACCGAGTGGAAGCTCTGGCAGACAGCCGCCACCGCCTGGAAGACCCTGGTGACCGGCCTGGGGCTTGGAGAGCAGGATGCGCAGCGGATGCAGCTGGAGGGCGAAAGGCGCACAAAATGTGGTGCCGATCATGAGGAATACGGGGCGCCCATCCTGATCCCGGTGCTGCTCTTCGGCGGCACCGTGGTGGTGGCGGTGGGGGCCGTGGCCTGGGCCTGGGCGGTGATCGAGATTGCTCAGGCACTTCAGGGCTGGGTGCAGGCGTACAACCAGGAATTGATGGCGCGGGTCGAGGCGATGCGCACCGGGAAGCAGCTTCCCGATACCCAACTGAAGACCCCGGCCGAGGTGGTGGTGCCGAAGAAAAAGGAGGAGGAGGAAGGCGGAAGTCTTCTGCTCTGGTTGCTGGGGGCGGGGGTGGTCATCGGCGGGGGGATCTGGGCCATCTCCCGACGGGGGCGCTGATGGGACTGGGGGCTGCTCTCGGCGCGGTCTTTCTGTTGGGCCTGGTGCTCAACAGCGGGGGCCGTCCGTCTGCACCGGCGGTGGTGCAGAAGCCGCTCCCGGTCCGCCCGGGGAAGGGTCCGGAGCCACGCTCCTGGCCCCTCCCCGGGTACCCCACCCTCTCGTCCGGCTTCGGCTGGCGCAACCATCCGGTGAACGGAAAGCGGCATTTTCATACGGGAATCGACATTCCTGCCCCCCGGGGAACGCCGGTGCGCTGCCCGGTGGCGGGCCGGGTGCTGCGTATCGACCGCGACTGCGGGGATCCCGACCGCTGCCCGAACGGGAACGCAGTCTTTGTGACGGATTCGGAAGGTCTGCGCTGGGCAATGCTGCACCTGGACCAGCTCTCGGTGCGGGTGGGGGATGTGGTGGCGCAGCGGGATGTCGTCGGCACCGTGGGAAGCTCGGGCCGGAGCACTGGACCCCATCTGCACCTTCAGGTGATCCTCCCGGATGGATCGTCCAAAAACCCGCTTCTGCTGGTATCGGCATGACGACGAAAAAGACCCGGCGCTGAACCGACCCTTTTTGATAAACCCTTTACGCTGGTGTACCCATGACTCCACTGATTGTACTTGGCAAAGACGAAGACATCCCGCGCGCCATTTCCGGTTTTGCCGCCGCGAGCAGCAAGCTGGGCCGGCAGGTGGGCGGGGAGGTTGCCCTGTTGATCCGCCCCTTTGAAGGCGAAGGAATCCTGATCCTGGCAGTCGCCCGGCAGCCCGCACGGGTCTGGGAGAGCAGGGGCGGAACCGACGCACCCCAGCTTCTGGCCACCAACCTCGCCTATGCGGAAGCGGAGCAGCGTCTGCGGAACCTGAACCGCAAAGACAAGGGCGAACCCGGCCCTGTCCGCCTTCGCGGCGACTGGAAGGCGCAGTTGAGCTTTGAGGGCAGCCAGCCCATCGTCCTGCTCACCCGCCAGGTTGCGACCTATGGAACGCTGACGGTGCGGGGCGCAAAGGGGGGCTGGACCCTGGTATTTGACCGGAAGGAACAGTGGTTTACGAAGGCCGAAAACCGGGTGGAGGAGCG
>JBEIQS010000295.1:0-5895 GCA_040376425.1 Alphaproteobacteria bacterium
AGAAGGGCTTTGCGACTACGGCCGACGTGGACACCGCGATCACAGGCAAAGGCTTTGCCACCAAGGGCGACGTGGACACAATCGTGGGCCGGAAGGGCTTTGCGACGGCGGCCGATGTGGACACAATCGTGGGCCGGAAGGGCTTTGCGACGGCCGCCGATGTGGACACCCTCGTGAGTGGCAAGGGCTTTGCCACCACCAAAGCGCTCAGCAGTGCCATCGGCAGCTTCATCACCGAGTCCACAGCCCGCAGCCTGATCGGGCAGCAGGTGGACCTGATCTCCAAAGATGTCACTGCCGTAAAGGCCGACGTGAGCACCCTGAAGAGCACCGCGATCACCTCGTCCAACCTGGATGCCGCCCTGTCGGCCTCTACCCGCTTTGCGGCGGTGGAAACGATCAACACCCGCTCGGTGGCCACTCCAAAAATCACCGTCCCTCGTTGACGGCGGTGGGTGGGGCCCTTACGGTAAGGATGGGCCCAAGATCACGCGGAGGGGATGAGTTCCAGTCACGCATGACTACGCCGAAGTGGGGGTTTCAATCAGTGTTTCCCTCTTTTAGGCAAACCGAATCACTTCCAGGCGGAAGCTCAAGCCCACGAATCCTCGGGCCGTGCCCGGGGATTCACTTTTTTTGAGAGAGCGGGATGGCGCAAGGTTTCCTGGACAGGCTGGATCGGTGGCTGGAGCAGGTCTGTGCTGCGGAAGAACGCCGGGCGGTGGCCCTGGCCGGGGATCAGGCAGGAGGGTGGGCGGGGATCCGCAACCTCACCCATCCTCCTATTTCGCAGCTTCTTTTTGAAGGAAGAGAGGAACCGCCGCCGCTGGTCGACCCGGGCTGGACGGCACTGGTGGGTCTACAGGCCGCCTTCGGACTGGAGCGTGCGGAGGCAGAGGTATTGGTGGTGCTGCTTGCACCCCATGTGGAACCTCGCTATCGCGCCTTGTACGGGGTTCTTCAGGATGACCTGCAGCAGCCCCAACCCACCGAGCGCCTGCTGATGGTGGTGCTGGGATCCACACCCGAGCGGCAGCACCTGCTGCGGAGCAGCCTGGCCCCGGGGGGGCGCTTGAACGCGGCCGGGCTGGTGCTGCTGCCGGAGGGGAGCTGGCCCCCCCTGGGGCAGCCGCTGTTGCTGCCCCCCGAAGTGCGGATGGCATTGTTGGGCTTTCCTCCTCCACAAGAGCTGCATGGCGCGGTAGTGGAGTGGACCGAGGGGCCCGGCAGCCTGGGGGTGCCGATGGTGGTGGCCCACGGTGCCGGCGACTGGCGAGAGCTGTTGGCCCGCCGCAGCGGCGGTGGCTGGGGGCTGGTGAGCCTGCCGGATGAGCTGGAAGCCGCGAAGAAGTTGGCTTTTGCATTGTGGCGGGCTGCGGCTCTCCAGGGCAAGGTGGCGGCTCTGGACGCCGGGTCGATGGAGGAGAGAAGCCTTCGGGAGCTGGGCGGCCAACTTCTGGACCGGGGGCGCCGCTTGGGTGGCGCACCGATTTTCCTGGTCACCCGCAACGGACTGCCCCTTCCGGTGCCGCACCTGGAAGCACAGGTTCCCGGCTTTCGCGAACGAAAAGAGTCGTGGCTGGCGGTGGCGGCGGCGCGCTCCCAGACCTTGCCGGAGCCGGTGGCGGAGCGTCTGGCTGCGGCCTGGCGCCTCTCCGGCGTCGGCATCGAGCAGGTGTTTGAAGCCGTGGAAGAGGTGGAGGAGGGCGCGCTGAGTCGGGCCGCGGGTCGGATTGCCCAGGTGCCGGTGCCGCACGGGCTGCGCATCGAGCCGGAGCGCAGCCTGGATGAAGTTGTAGTGCGGGATACAACGCGGGCCTCGCTGGAGCGGCTGGTCTACTTTGCGCGGCAGCGCGACCGGATGGCCGAAAAAGAGGGAATGGACCGTCAGTTTCGCCTACGGAAAGGACCGATTGTGCTCTTTTCGGGGCGCTCCGGCACCGGAAAGACCCTGGCGGCGGAGGGGGTGGCCAAGGCCCTGGGGCGGCCGCTGGTGGTGGTGGAGCTGTCGCGTCTGGTCAGCAAGTACATCGGGGAGACGGAAAAGCACATCGACCAGGTGTTGAGCGCGGGCGAGCGGGCTGGGGTGGTGCTGTTTTTTGACGAGGCGGATGCCCTGTTTTCGCAGCGCACCGAGGTCAGCAGCAGCAACGACCGCTATGCCAACCTGGAGGTGGGCTACCTCCTCCAACGGATTGAGCGTCACGATGGTCTGGTGATCCTTGCCACCAACCTGCGGCACTCCATCGACGAGGCTTTTTTGCGGCGCTTCCAGTTCCGGGTGGAGTTCCCCTTCCCCGAGCCCGAAGATCGCCGGAAGATCTGGCAGAAGATGCTGGCCCACGTGCCGCACAGCGCGGTGGACTACGATGTGCTGATCCGGCACCGGATGGCCGGGGGTGATATAAAAAATGCGGCATTAAAGGCTATTTTTCTTGCGGAGCAGGAAGGGTCGCCTTTGACGGGTCAATACATGGAGCGGGCGGTTGCCCTGGAGATGTTGGAGCTGGGCAGACTTTCCAGGAAGGAGCTGGATGTTCCTGCCGATCGGGGGGTGCTGCTGAAGGAGCTGGTGGACGAGCTGGAGGATGCCCTGGAGGCCTGGCTGCGGGCGCGCTTCCTGAAGGAGATCCACATCATCCACGGCTCCCCCACCAAAGAGGTGCTTGCGGGTCGAAAACCAGCGATCTCCCTGGCTCTGTATCGGGTGATCGCCCCGCGCACGGGCCCGGCCCTGCGCACCGGCTTTGTGGTCTCTGCTTGGTCGCATCGGCCTGAGGAGGAGAACGAGCTGTTGGGCGTCATCTACGATGCCGTGTTGTATGGTCCGCCGCTGGCGCCGGTGTCGGGGAAGAAGGTCGCTCTTCGCGTGCAGGAGAGCTATGACTTCGACTTCCTCCAGCGCTTCTGGTCCAGCCATGGGCACCCGGTGCGGGCGAGCGTGGTGTTGGAGGGGGAGGTGGGGTGAGTTGCCCTGCAGGTCCGGCCCTGGCCCGATCTCTCTGCAGACCGGCGCAACCAGAGCCATGGGGCCGACGATCCGCCCCCTCCTCACCCCGCCTTCAAAACCTCCGCCGCAAAAGCGGGGTGTACCGCACGCGGCGATACCGGGCCCATGCAGTTGAACACGATGCCATCCAGGGGGAGCGCCACCAACCGCTCAAAAATCTGTTGACCCGTCAACATCATGAGCAGGGGCTTTTCTCCCAGGGCCGCGCCTGCAATTTTGACGTAGGCGTCGCGGCAGTCCTCTGCGGTGAACAGCGCCGCCAGCCGCCGGCCCTTGGGATCGGGGGCCATGGAAAGTTGGGTGCGCCCGTCGGGCAGCTCCCGCATCACAATCCACCACCCATCAAAATTCCGCAGCGTCGCCAGCGGCGCCTTGGACCGGCCCGCGATCAGATCCTCCACGAGCAGCGCCCGACCCCACCGTCGCCACACAGACAGCTTGGCCGGGTCTAACAGCAGTGCCGCCGGGCTACCCGCAGCCAGCTCCACCCCCGCCAAACCCTCCGGCAGCCCGGCAAAAAGCGCGGGCCCCGGCAGCTCCAGGTACAGATCCAGCCCCTCCGGTGTTGCCGCCAACCGCAGGCGATTCCCCTCCAGCACCGGCATCGGACCCTCCGGGCCCACCCGCGCCGCCACATACCAGGGCTGCGCAACGGCCACCCTCAGTAGGGCTGACTCCGAGATGCGGCCGATTTTCCACTGCTTCAAAGCAGTGACAACCGCAGGCTCGCTTGACGTGTCAACAGGAAAAAGGAAGGCTTCTGCCGCCCGCAGCAGCGTTGCGAGGCCCGGGCGCCGCCCCGGATCGGGGTCCAGCCCCGGCCCCAGGATGGGCTGGAGTTCCGACGGCAGCGTCGGGCGGAGCGGGCTGCTGCCAAGCTGGGCTTTGGCCTCTTCTACGAGGCTTTGTCCGTAGGGGGGCCGGCCGTTGGCCATCCAGGCGCCCAGTGCGCACAGGGTGAAGACCGTCTGGCGGGGATGGGGCGGAATACCCGCATTTTTCAGCCACTCCGGGGGGGATAGCGTGGGCTCCAACAGCGGCGCCTTCCACTCGCTGCTCTGCACCGATAGCAGCACAAAGAGCCGCCAGGCGCAGCGCACCGCCTCCCCCTCCACAAAAATCAGCCGCGGATGCAGGTTCAGCACGATGCCGCCCTGCTCCAGCCGCAGCCCCAGCCGCACCAGCGGCAGCAGCATGCGCAGGCACTCGGCGGGGGCACTCGCAATGTTCAGACGGTCCACCAAGGCTTTTCCCGGCGGGCGCCGCTCCACAGCCACAAACAGCCGAAAGTCCTCGTCCCGGTGCTGCCCGGCCCACAGCAGCGCTGCCTCCTCCTCCCCCCCCTGGATCGACAGCTTCTGGGCCAGCTCCGCGGGATCTTCCCGCGTGGACACCGTGCTGATCAGTAGCGCTTGCCCAGCCTCGTCCCGCCCTTCATGGAGTCCGGCGGCGGGGGATCCGGCAATTGTACGCTCAATTACAAAGCGGTCGGCGATCCGCCGGCCAAGCAGGGTGGGGGGCATGGGCTAGGCCTGCCAGTGGTAGCAGTGGATGTGCTGTCGCTCAGCCAGAGCCAACAGCCCGTGGGCACAGGATTCCGGGCGGGGCATACTGAAGAAGTGCGAGGGACACTCCAACGTTTGCAGCGGCTTGCCGTTCGCAGGCGCTACCAGCGCCACGTCGCTGCGGTCGTAGAGGGCCACCGCAGCACCCAGCGGCACCATGCGGAAGTGCCGTCCGACCTTCGGGTGGGGGATGGACCATTTGAGCTGCCCGCTTTGCAGGTCCAGGGCCGAAGGCCTTCGGCCTTCCTCGCCGGAAATGCAGGTGTAGACGTCGGCCCCGAGGCTCTGCCGCCCGTTGCTGTCCTCCCGGCGCCACAGTCGCCGTCCCTGACTGTCCAGCACGGCGAAGCCCTCTTCTTTCTCGATCAGCAGAATGTGCTCGTCGGAACACCGTACGCTGTCCAGCTCACCGCTGTAGAGCCGTAGCAGTGTGCCGTCCGCAAAGGCAAATAGTCCGGCCTCGTCCATGTTTTCTACGACGAAGAGCAGTCGGTCCCTCTGCGCACACAGGCTACGTCCGCCCGGGGGGACGGGCCATAGCCCCTCCATCGTACCGTCGGCCGCGAAGCAGCGCAGGCAGCTTCCCCCTTGCGGATCACTCGCCAGCAGCCACAGCCGCTCACCCACCGTCACCGCCTCCAATCCCTCCGCCTCGATCAGGCCCGACCAGCGTGTCTGCCCATCCAGCCCCAGCTTGGAGAGGCGCCACAGCCGATCTTTGCCGCTGCACAGCCACAGGCCGTGCGTAGCCGTTCGGGCCCACAGCAACTGGCGACCCTCGGGTACCGGATACCGCCAGCGCTCCTGCCCGGAGTCCGCATCCAGGGCCACAAGATCCTGAATGCGCTCCACCAGGACCAAGCCCTCTCCTACCAGTGGAGATGCGGTGGCCGGCGCGTCGAGTGTGCAGGTCCATGCGGCGATCCAGCTCCCCATTTTCCCCTCCGGCCCCCCTTATCCGGTCGCGGTGGGATCAGGGAGGCTGATCGTGCCGGTAGTGGTGGATGGTGCCATCGGTGGTGACGACGGCATAGCCAGGTACAAGCTGGGTTTGGAAGGTGGAGTACAGCGTGTTGGGGTTCAGGCGGGTGCCCTTGTACTCAAAGGAGTCGAAGAGCTTGTGGACCTGATCGTGGACATTGCCGGATACCCCCTCGAGGGCAATCAGGTTGTCCAGGTCGTGTGAGCCGCCCAGATACAGTGGCTCAATGTGGTGGACCTCCGGCTTTTTGATGCTGGAAGGGACGGTATTGTTGTTGTGGTAGTTGCCGTCGTAGTTCATGGAGGCGCGCACCGTGGGCGTACCCTGCACGATCACGA
>JBEIQS010000189.1:0-11269 GCA_040376425.1 Alphaproteobacteria bacterium
CCAGCACCGAGCCCAGGCCCAGTGCCAGCCACCGGAAAAATCCGCCCGGAAGCCACTGGATTGACAGTGATGCCAGGACACACAGGGCAAAGGCCAGGCCGCTCACAAAGCGGTAGGTCATGCCCATCATCTGCAGCGCGCTGTGCTGGGCGGCGTAGCTCCACGGAAGGTAGAGCTTCTGGCCCCAAAGAACCACTTCTCCCGGCCCCAGCGCCAGCACCAACGAGCCCACCCCCACCGCCAGCGCCCACAGCACCAGCCGCCGCGGTCCCCACACCAGACCCGCCAGCCCCCCCACCAGGGCAAAGGCTACAATTCCCCGCCCCATATAGGTTGCATGGGTGTTTTCCCGTTGGATGCGGGTGGGCAGCCGCGGCGACTTCCCGACCCGGCCCAGGGTCCACCGCAGTGTCCCCTCCAGCTCCCCCCGTAGCTCCGGTCCCCCCTGCCCCCGACCGTAGGCGTCCAGCAAGGTGGGCTGGAGGAGCGAAGGAAGATCCACGGCAATCTGCTCGCGCGACGGGCCCGGACCCATGCGGGTCAGCCCTGCGGGCGGCTCCGCGTAGTAGCGGATTCCCGGCGTTACCCCCAGGGCCGCCGCGAGTCCCAGCAGCGGCCAGAGCCGCGGTCGCAGAATAGGCAGCCCAAGTCCGACGATCAGCGCCAGCGGAAAACAGTGGTAGGGAGAGGAAAAAGCAGTGAGGAGGGAGCCAAATGCCACCATCCCCAGGCCCGGCCAACTCCCCCACGCGAGTCCCAGGAGTGCGAGTGCAAAGCCGGGTCCGATCACATTTTCGTATTGGCCATTTGCGATCCAGGACAGAAAAAGCGGATGAGAGGCCCAGGCCAGCCCGCCCAACAGCCCACCCGCCACACCGAGCCGTCGCAGCGCGAGATAGAGCAGCCACCCGCCTATCCCCAGGTTCAAGGCCAAAGAAAGGAAGAGTGCATCTACCGGACCGCACAGCCCCTGCAGCGCCAGTGCGGGCAGCAGCGTAGCAAAGCCCACCACCTGTACGCCCACGCCTTCCGGGTAGTTCATGGCGTACATGGCCCCCAATGGCGCCCCCTCCACGGCCCGCCCGAGCTGTTGCATCACCAGCAGGTGTGGCCCGGTGAAGGCGTCCAAGGGGATCCTTCCGCCCGCACCTAGCGGATACACCGCGAGTCGTCCCACACCCAGACAGAGCACCAGAGGAAGTAATGCTGGGATTACAGCGCGCAATTGCGCCCTCAGCTCGCGCCCGCGCCAAAATTTCGACCGATGGTCGATTTTTTGACCATCGGTCGAATCACTGGACATTGTGCAGGGCCTCGGCGAGCATAGTGCCGATCCATGCATGACCCTCGGCGTTGGGGTGGACGCCATCCAGCAGCAGGCCGCGCCGGTTCTGGCTTTGAGCCTCGGCCAGCGCAGGCAGGTCCACCAGCTTCACCCCCGGTAATGCGGCGGTGGCGCGCAAGACGGGATCGATGCGGTTGCTGTCATAGAGCGGGACCACCACCCAGAGCTGGGCCTTATGCTCGGCACACCAGCGCGCCATGCTCTGCCAGGCCAGCCGACGGTCGGGATCGGGCACGCGCAAGGTGGGGGTTGAACCTGACAAGCTCTGGCGGGTGGTCCAAAACTTTTGCGCCATACGCCAGGCCCGACTGCCATCCAAGAGGCGCAGTGCAGGCGCCCAGCTCCGCCGGGACTCGTAGATTTGGCGATCCGTTCCCGGAAGAAAATAAAGTGGGTTGTTCCGGTCGATCTGCCCCGCCGGCAGGTAGTCGTTGGCCTGGTGGTAGGCCATCACCACGTCCGGGGCCAGGTCTTCGCCCTCCCAGGCCAGCCGCACCCAGGACTGCCACAGGGTCCATGCGCCAATGCCTGCGTTCAGCACCTCCCACTGTGCTCCCAGCTCTTTCCCAAGGATAGACGCGTAGATTTTGTCCTGCTCCACCCCGACTCCCATGGTCGAGGACTCCCCCAACAGGAGGACCCGGCGCCGATCCGTCTTGGGCGGCGGCTCCACGTCGCGCATTCCCAGGGAGTTGCTGCGGTATTCGGTGCCCTCCAGGCGCTGGGTCTGGTTGGGGTGCAGCGTCCAGAACAGCAGTGGGTCCGGACGATAGATTGTGTTCTTTTCCACAAAGTATGTGTCCGCGGCGCTCCAGCGGCCGCGGGCCAGGCCCTCCCCCAGCCCAAGCAGCAGCAGCAACAGGAGCGGGACCAGCGCCCAACGCCGTCGAAGCAGACGCCTCACTCCTCTTCTACTCCAGTATCTTCGGTCTTTTTTTCCTGGATCACGTCGCGCCGGAAGGAGGTGCGGAAGCGCTTGCCGTCGCGAAGCACTTCCAGTTCCACGCGGCTGCCCACCTCTCCGGTGGCCAGCTTCCGAAAGCGATCGATATCCATATTTTCGGTGGAAGTACCATCCACATTCACCAGGATGTCACCACTGCGCAGATCCGCCTTCTCCGCCGGGGAGCCCGGGTGGATCTCATCCACCATGGCGCCCTCGGGCACCATGCGCAACACGATGCCCAGCCCGGCCACCGGTCGGTCATCCAGGAGCAATTCCACGGGAACGTCGCGGTCAAAAACGGTGACCTCTACCGATTCGGAGCTCCGCTGCAACAGCCCGGTGGTCAGGCTGGCGGTCAGGGTACAGGCGCCGGAAGACCAGCTTCCCTCGACATCGATCGAAAAACGACCATCCGATGGTGTGGGGATCACTGTGCTGAGCCCCGCACTGCACTGCACCTGGAGCTGCGCCTCCGGCACGCCGTTGCCGCGCCGATTGACCACGCGCCCTTGGATACGGCCGGGCGTGTCGTCCAATACGCAGCGGAGCACCTCGCCTTTGTCTATCGAGATATGTCCCAGAGAAAGACGTTTTCCCGGGCTCTCCCACTGAATCCACCAGTCTCCGGCGGCGAGGTTCAGGGTGGGATTCACCCCGCTGGCGGACTGCACCTCGGCGCCGGAAAGCGCCAGCAGCTTGCCCTCTTCCGGGGTGGTGCAGCTCACGCTGCCCCAAGCGGACTCCAGGCGCTCGGGGGCGTCGCCCTCTACAGCGGGGCTACCGGCGGACTTCACCCGGGGTGCGCCGGGGGTCAGCGTGGCTCCACTTCCTGTGGGACTTGCCAGGTCGACCGCCCACAAAGCGCCGAACAGGCCGCACAGCAGCAGGGTTCCGATCACAATGGTCCGCAGGCGCAGCTTCACCTGCACCCCGTAGCCCGTCAATCAGAGCGGTTCCACATCGTGGAACTCCAGCCCCGGATTTTCCCGCGCCGCGTACTGCAGGGGCCAGGTGCTCTCGGCCAGGGCAACTGGCTGCCCATGCCGATCTTCGACGACGGTGTAGTCGCGGCGTGCCTTCATCCACGCCAGACCCTTGGGATCGCCGGTGATCCAGCGCGCAATGCGGAAGGGCACCGACTCCAACACGGCGTGGACGTTGTACTCCAGCTCCAGGCGCTGCATCATCACTTCGAATTGCAGCATACCCACCGCTCCCAGGTAGGGGTCCTGCTCCCCCAACTCCGGCCGGTAGAAAATCTGGATTGCACCTTCCTGAGAGAGCTGAGCGAGGCCCTGAGCGAGGTGTTTGCGCCGAAGGGGATCCTTCAGGCGTACACGGGCAAAAAATTCTGGTGCGAAGCGTGGGATTCCCTGGTAGTTTACCGGATCGCCCACATACAGGCTGTCGCCGATGCGCAGGGCCCCGGGGTCGTAGAGGCCCACGATGTCGCCGGGCCAGGCATCTTCCACCAACTGCCGCTCCTGTCCCAGGAAAGTATGCGGCTTGGCAAGCCGGATTCCTTCGCCGGACCGGAAGATGTGCACATCCATTCCGCGCACAAAACGTCCGGACTGCACGCGCATGAATGCCACGCGGTCGCGGTGTTTGGGGTTCATGTTGGCCTGAATCTTGAAGATGAAGCCTGTAAAGTCGGCATCATCCGGCTTGCGCTGCTTCCCCGCACAGGGGCGGGTGCGTGGGCCCGGCGCCAGATCCACCATCGCCTGCATAAAGGGCTCGATACCGAAATTATTCATGGCAGAGCCGAAGAAGACTGGGGTCTGCTTGCCCGAAAGGAACCTCTCCTGATCAAAGAGCTCCCCCGCCCCTTCCAGAAGCTCCAGATCCTCGACTGCCTGCTTGTACACCGGCTCGCGGATCCGATCCTCGGCCTCGCTCAGCTTGATCCGCTCAAAAGGCACCACATCGTGCCCGCCGCTGTTGGAAAAGAGCAGCACCTCTCCCGAGGACCGCTCGACCACGCCAACAAAGTCGCGTCCCGACCCTACCGGCCAATTGATGGGGGCACACTGGATGCCCAGGGCCTGGCCCACGTCGTCCAGAAGCTGTAGTGGCTCGATCCCATCGCGGTCGCACTTGTTGACCAGGGTCAACACCGGAATTCCGCGCATACGACAGACCTCGAACAGCTTCCGGGTGCGATCCTCGACCCCCTTGGCGTTGTCGATCAACATCACCGCGCAGTCTACAGCGGCCAACACCCGGTAGGTATCCTCGGAAAAGTCCGCATGGCCGGGGGTATCCAGCAGGTTCAGCTTCCGGCCGCGGTACTCGAACTGCAGCACGGAGGAGGTGATGGAGATGCCGCGCTCCTGTTCCATCTTCATCCAGTCCGAAACCGTACTCCGGGCGGACTTCCTGGATTTTACGGCCCCCGCGATGTGGATCGCACCCGAGTACAGCAGCAGCTTCTCGGTCAGGGTGGTCTTCCCGGCATCCGGGTGGGAGATAATGGCAAAAGTGCGGCGGCGAGCGGCTTCAACCGCAAGCGTGTCCTGATCGGACATGGGAACCTCAACGGGGCCGGGCGTCTAACCGGTATGCGCCGTCTCTGCACCCTTCAAAGCGGACAGATTCTGACCGGGCCGAAGGAAAAGCGATGCGTTAGGCGGATGGGGATGTCTGTCTTCGTCACCCGCCTTCGCTACGGCCTGTTGCTTGGTGCCTGCTCCGGTGCGCTGGAAGTGGGCGTGCGGGCGCGCCCCCAGCAGGGTCTGGGCTCCAGCGAGCTGTTGCGCTGGTGGCTGTGTTCAGTCCTTTTGGGGGCGCTCTTCGGGCTGCTTTTGGGCCTGGGCTTCGGCAAGCTCCGCCGCGCCGAGGGGCTGATCTTCGGGGGCGTCCTGGCCATGCAGGCGGGGATCAACTACCGTTTTGAGTGGGTGCTCAACAACTTTGTACGGGATCCGCGGGTGTGGGGCGGGCTGCTGCTCATCGGCGTGCTGGCGCTGGGAATTTCCTATATTTTACATCCACTCTTGCGTCGTATCCCTTTGTTTTTAATGGGTATTCTGGCCCTGTTTGGTCTGGGGCTGGCGATAGGCCGGGGCGGCCAGCCGGCCGGTCGCCCCGCCGCACACTTTCCGGTGCTCATTGTGAGCTTGGATACCGTTCGTTTCGACCACCTCTCAGCCTACGGCTATGCGGCCGCGCAGCCCAACCTGCAGCGCATCGCCGATGAAGGGGCCCGGTTTACCCAGGCCATCGCGGCTGCACCCATCACCGAACCTTCACACCTTGCGATGTTCACCGGCCTCGCCCCCTACCGCAGCGGGGTGGTCAGCAATGGCACCGAGCTGGGGGATCGACCCGCGCTGGTCTGGCGGGATTTTGCGGCGGCGGGATGGCGTACGGCAGGTTTTGTCGCGGGTTTTCCCCTGCACGGCAAGTACGGGTGGGATCAGGGCATGCAGGTCTGGGATGACGACTTTGGGGCTGTCGCGGGACTTCAGTCCTTGAGTCTGGTGAAGGCCTGGAACCAGGTGGCGGTGAAGGAGCACGCGCTGCGCGAGCGCTCCTACGATCGGGTGCTGGCGCGTGCGGTACCCTACCTTCAGCGGCATCGGGACGAGGACTTTTTCGCCTTTGTCCATCTCTATGACGCGCACGGTCCCTACGTCTCCCCCTACAACGGTGCGCTGCCCTCGCCCGATGCTCCGGCGCTTCCCCTCCCCGCCTACTGGCCCGCTGAACACCGCCGGATTTCGGACGAGAAGTGGCTGATCCAGGCCTACGACAACGAGATCCGGAGCCTGGATGATGCCATCGGCCGGCTGATGGAGGCCCTTGGACCCCGGCTGGACGATACCCTTCTGGTGATCACCTCCGACCACGGAGAGAGCCTGACGGAGCATGGCTACTACTTTGATCACGGGGACAACCTTTATGATCCCTCTCTTCGAGTGCCTTTGCTGATACGATGGCCGGGCAAGATCCCCGCCGGGCTCCGGGTGGACTGCCAGGTGGGCGGTGTGGACCTTGCACCTACACTTTTAGAGCTGGCAGGGCTTCCGGATCTTCACCCGCGCGACGGGCTCTCCCGCGTGCCCGAGCTGCGGGGAGAGCCCTGTCGCGAGCGTCCGGTGCTGGCCTCCACGGTGTCGGGACGTTCCTGGGATCCGCCACCGGTGGACCATGCCCTGCGGGGCCAGGGCAGCAAGTTGATTCGGAGCGAGAAGCCGTTGCAGAAGCCCGAGCGCGGAATTGGGCCCTTGGGCGAGGTCCAGGTCGACTACCACTACTTCGATCTTCTGGCCGACCCCGGCGAGCGTGCGGAAAGCCCCGATGATCCTCGGGGCGCGGCGGCGCAGGCGCTCCTGGATCACCTTTTGAAGCAGGGGCGGGCGGGCATCCAGCCGGATATGGATGCTGAGACAAAAGCGGCCCTCGAAGCCCTGGGGTACCTGAATGAGTGATGAAAGTTTTGAGCAGGGAGTGGTGCCCCCGGGGCGGCTGTTCCTTTGGATGGCCGGGCTGGGGGCCGGCACCGGGGCGCTGGCGGGCGGTGGCGAGACCGTGCTGCTGGCCTTCCGTCTGGACTTGTGGATGGAGACCGCGGACATCTGGCTGTTGGGACTGGCCGCCATCCTGTTGAATGCGGCTTTGGGGGCCTTCTGTGGCGCCGGCGCGGGGTTGGTCGCCCAGTGGACGCTGGCGGGTGTTCCGCCCTGGAAGCGCTACCGCGCCGCCTTCACGATGACGGTTACCCTGTTGGCCTGGATTTTCCTCTTTCCTTCCGCTTGGGAGGCCGTGCGGACCGTTATCCCCGGTCGGATGGCAGCCGTGGCGATGTTGGGGCTGTCGCTGCCGATTACTGTCTGGTATAACGCCGGCTATTGGTTTCGCCGCCTGAGCATCGGTGCAGGGCCGGTGGTGGGCTGGCGCCCGCTTTCCGTGGCACTCGCGCTGGCCACCGTCGGGATTGCACCCTTCTTCTACACGGTGCCTCCGGTCGACATGCCTGCCGCTTCCAACCAGCCGAACCTGATCTTGATCACGGTGGATACGCTGCGCAGGGATCACCTGGGGATCTACGGGGGGCTGGTGTCCACGCCCCGCATGGATGCACTGGGGAAGCTGGGCCTGGTGGTAGAGGAGGCGGTCACGCCTCTGCCCGAAACGGCACCTTCTCATGCCAGTATGTTCACCGGACGGCACCCCGCCGAACACCGGGTGACCTCGAACGGTCAGACCCTGACCGGCGGAAAGATGACGCTGGCCGAACATGTGGGTCTGCTGGGCTATCGCACCGCCGCCTTTGTATCCTCCTTTGCGGTGGATAGCCGTGGGGGGCTGGGGCAAGGCTTTCAGCTCTATGATGATGACTTTTTCCCGTATTTCCGGGGCTTCTCTGAGCTCCAGGTGGCGCGCTTCGGACTGCGCCTGCTGATGCGATTCGGCGATCCGGCGGACTACCCATTTTTGTTGGAGAGGCCCGCACCGCGCACCCTGGATCGTGCGGTGGCCTGGGCGGGCTCGGGCACCGGGCCCTTTTTCCTGTGGGTGCACCTTTTTGAGCCCCACTCCCCCTATGAACGGCATGATGGCCAGCCCAACGCCGTGGATCATCGTGCGATTCTTGCACAGGAGCCAGGCTACAATTACCGAAGCGAAGAGGTCGAGGCCCTGCGGGATCTCTACCGCATGGAAGTGGAGTACACGGATACCCAGGTGGGTCGTTTGTTGGATGATCTCAAGGCTGCGGGGCTGATGAGCAATGCGGTGGTGCTCTTGACGGCGGATCACGGCGAGAGCTTGGGCGATCACGACATCTACTTCAACCACCACGGTCTCTACGATGACGTGCTGCGGGTGCCCTTCCTGCTTTGGTCCTCCGCCCCAGCCTGGACACCGGGGACACGTGTAGCAGGCCAGGCCAGCGTTTTGGATGTGGCGAACAGCCTGTTGGGGGCCGGCGGGCTGCCGCTGATGGCGGGCACCCGCTCCGAGTCCATGGGCAATCGTGCACTCGGTGCGGTCACGACGCCAGAGGCGGCCTTGCTGCTGGGAAGAGAGGGCATGTCTCTGCGCGAGGGGCAGCTATTCGGTGTGCGTTCTTCCAATGGTATCAAGTACATACAGCATAGTGACGGCACCGAAGAATTTTACGATTTGACGAGCGATCCCTTCGAAAAAACGAATATTGCTGCTGAGCAGACCAGGGGGGTGCAGATCGGGCGCGCCAATGTAGACGCGTTGCGACGGGCACTGCCCGACCCCGCCACGGTGGATGCGGCCACCCGGGCCATGCTGAAGGAGCTCGGCTACATCGAGTGAAGCGCCTACCCGCGATAGTGTGGCCGCTTTTTGTCTATCTGGGCGTTGCCTTTGCCTTTGCACCCGAGGCGATGCTGGGCTTGGGCTCCTTCTGGCACCACGATCTTCGGCACCACCACCTGCCCTGGCGGGTGTGGGCTGCGGGCGAGTGGGCTCAGCTTCAGGTGCCGTGGTGGGCACCGGGTGCTGCCAACGGCTTCCCCCTGCTGGCGGAAGGCCAGGGGGGCTTTCTCTACCTGCCGACGATGGCGTTGTTCCTACTTTTTTCCGGTCCGGTGGCCCTGAACCTGAGTATCCTGGGGCACCAGGTGTTGGGGGCGCTCGGCATGCACCTGTTTCTGCAGGCCCGCGGTGCGCGCGGCTGGGCCCCGTATGTTGGGGGTATTGCCTGGTCTTTCTGTGGCTTCGCCATCTCCCACACGCTGTACCTGGGCATGCAGAACGGACTGGCCTGGTTACCCTGGCTGTGCTGGGCGACCGCGACCGGTCGCTGGGCGGGGGTGGCGCTGTCTATCGGTGCGCTTGGGCTGGCCGGCCATCCGCAGGCAGCAGCCTTCGGTGGATTGATCGCTGCGATCTATGCCATGAATTTTCCGGGACGGCGCCTGAAATGGGGGGCGGCGGCGCTGGGTGGACTGCTGCTGGCTTCCCCACAATTGCTGGCCACCCTCGAACTCTCCCGCTTCTCCCTGCGCGAAGGCGGAGTGGACCCCGGCTTCGCCTCTATCGGCCGCCTTCCGCTTCCGGAGCTGATAAACGCGGTTCTTCCGTATTTTTTCGGCTATGACCGGCCGGCAGATGTTCCAGAGAGCTACTATCACCGGGGACCCGGCTATTGGGGCCTGGGGGTGAACCACTGGGAGATGTGCTTTTACCTTGGTTTTCCTCTGTTGGTTATGGCTGCGATCGGGTGGAGGCGCGCTCCGGGGTGGGCGCTGGCGGCGCTGCTGTGTCTACTTCTGATGGTGGGGGGGCCGCTGTGGGAGCTGCTTCGGCTGCTTCCCGGCTTCGATTTTTTTCGCTTCCCTGTACGTTTTGCGATGGGGCTCTCGCTGTGCATCGCAGTATTGGCCACCGAGGGCTACGGCACGGTGCTTCAGGCCCAGCAGCGGCAGCGCTGGACCCTGCATGGCTGGCAGCGGAACATTCTGCTGCTCTCCGCTTGCTTTTTTCTGGCCACAGGCATCGGTCACGTCGTGGTGCGCGAAGCGGAGTACCCCCTGCGTAGCCTGCTCCGCGGGCACTATTGGCGGCAGGTGGACGCCCCCGCTCCGCCCCTGCCGGCTTCGCCCTTGGCGCGTGCGGCCCTGCCCGCCATCGAGCCGGAAGATCCGTCCTTGATCGCGCAAAAAGTGGATCGTGTGATCGGCAGCCTGTTGTGGAGCAGCGCGCCCAGCTCACCCGGGGTGTTGTGGCCGCTTGTGAGCCTGCTGCTGTCTGCGGCATGCCTGACCAGACCCCGCTGGTTTCCTGCGTTGATTGCCTTGGATCTGTGGTCGTTCGGACGAAACTACCATCCTCGGGTGCCGATGGAGGAGGTGGCACAGGCCCCGGCCTGGCTGGTGGACGAGATGCGGCAACCCGGTGGGGGGCGCATGACCGTCCTGGACCGTCGTGTTGCGCCTGAGCTGGACGCTCAGCTTCTTTCCGCCTCCTTGGGGCTCATGTACGGCACCCAGGACGTGATCCTCCCCAGCCCGCTGCTGATGGTGCGCAACGATGCGCTCCTGGCCCGGGCCGGCCTGACATTTTCCGAAAAAGGTAGTATCCAAGTAGAACACTACCTTCAGAACCTCGAATTTGCCCGACGTATCGGATTGAAATATATCGTATCGATACATGAGGTCCCCGGCCTCTTCCCCCTGGTACGGGGATCGGTGAATGTCTTCCTCGATCCCGCCGCTTTGCCGCGCGTGCGCATGGTGCCCTGCAGCAAGCAGGTGCACACGGCGGACGACGTGTTTCTGGCGATGGATGGTCTGGATCCCAGAAAGGTGGCGGTGTACGAGGGGCCCGAGGATGGTCCGGTGCGTTGTGAGGAGGCTGCCGAAAATAGCTCGGCCAACCTGCTCTCCTACACCAGCCAGCGGGTGGAGGTAGAGGCGACGGGGCCGGGAGAGCTGCTTTTGTCGGACAGTTGGTATCCGCGCTGGCAGGCCACGATTGACGGGACGCCCGTGGAGATTCGGCGGGCAGACCTGATTTTCCGGGGGATCCCGATTCCGGCGGGCAGCCACCGGGTGGTCTTTTCCTTTGATCCTGGCCTGCCAGGCGTCCTGCTCTGGGGCGCGATGGCGGGAATGTTTGGTATCAGCTTTGGCGGCCTCTATGGCCTGTGGAAACAGAGGGGGCAGCGTGGAGCGGTATAGCGTCACCGACATCACCCGGCGGCTGGAGAGCCTGCTGCGGGCGGAGTACCCCGATTTGCTGGTGGAGGGTGAAATCACCGGCTTCAAGGCCCATCCTTCGGGGCACTGGTACTTTTCGGTGAAGGATGAGGGGGCGGTGCTGGCCTGCACCATGTTCCGCGACAAAAACCAGAAGGTCGCGGCAGCTCCCCGGGACGGTGACCGCGTGATTATGCGCGGCAGCATTGGCGTCTATGTACCGCGGGGAACCTACCAGATGAACGTGCGGGGCCTTCGGGTGGAGGGCGGCGGGGATCTGGCCCGCCGTTTTGA
>JBEIQS010000176.1:0-12333 GCA_040376425.1 Alphaproteobacteria bacterium
GCCATCGGCGGCATCAGCACCCGCAGCACCCGCGAGCCCAGGCGCCCCTGCGCGCGTGCTTCCGGCGGCAGCGCCGGGGCATCCTCGGGGCGGAACAGGGCGACCAAGGCTACATAGACGGCAAACAGGCCTGCCAACATCAGCCCCGGCACAAAGGCCCCCAAAAACAAGTCCCCGACGCTCACCCCAAGCTGATCGCCCAGCACCACCAAAACCACCGAGGGCGGGATGATCTGGCCCAGGGTCCCGGATGCGGCGATCACGCCCGTCGCCAGGGTAGGGGAGTAGCCATAGCGCAGCATCACCGGCAGCGAGATCATCCCCATCGCAACCACCGAAGCGCCCACCACGCCGGTCGCGGCTGCCAAAAGTGTCCCAACAAAAACCACCCCCAGCGCCAGCCCGCCGCGCACCGGCCCGAAAAGCTGGCCGATGGTGGTCAGCAGGTCCTCGGCCAGCTTGGACCGCTCCAACAGCGTGCCCATCAGGATGAAAAAGGGCACCGCAAGCAGCACCTGGTTGCTCATGATCCCAAAACTGCGCTGTGGCAAAGCCAAAAGCAGGGTCCAATCAAACAGCCAGTGGGTGACCCCTACATAGGCGAACAGAATCGCCACGCCGCCCAGGGTAAATGCCACCGGATAGCCCAAAAAAATCATCCCCAACGACACCGCAAACAGCAGCGGGCCGATCTCCATATCCGGCACCCCTGGCAGCCAGGCCAGGACCAGCGAGCCCAGCCCCATGACGGACAGGGCGATCGCCGGCCAGTATTGGCGCTTCCCGGTCGAGGGAACAGGGTCCGGCCCCACCAGCGTCGCGACGCTCTTGATCAGCTCCGAGACGCCCTGGGCGATGAGCAGGTACCAGCTTGCCATCAGCAGGGCCTTTACAGGCCAGCGCGGCAGCCCACCGGGATCGGGCGAGCCCTCGCTGACCCGCCAGGCCTCTGCAACGGCGGGAAAACTCACCCAGGCCGCCAAGCCCACAAAAGGAGCCAACAACAGCAGCGTCCCCACCAGATCCACCGCGGCGCGGGACTTCGCATCCAGGCGGCCGTAGATCACATCCACGCGCACATGTTTGCCGGTGGCCAGCGCCCAGGCTGCCCCCAGCAGAAACACGACGCTGAACAGGTACCACTGGCTCTCCAGCAGGGCATTGCTGGCCAGGTTTGCGCCCATGCTGCGGCTGGCGTAGCGCATGATGGCGTTGAAGGAGGCCAGCGCCGTCATCAGCAGCGTGAGCCAGGCAAGACCCCGCCCCAGGCCGATGGTGACAAGGTCGATGGTGCGGGAGAGGCGAAGCAGCATCTCAAAGGTCTAACCACATTGCCGACTACCGGCGGGGCAGCTCCGTTCGCAGGCCCAAGACCCTTGCCGTTGTGGTGATCGCGCCGCGTGCCCCGGGCCTGCTGGCGGAACGCGCCAAGCGTCGACACGCAAACGAAAAGGCCTGGGACCGCAAGATCCTCGTGGTCTTCGGCTTCCTCACCCTGTTCCGCATCCTGCTGGGCGGCCTGGATGCGCGTTTTGGCTGGAGTCCCGGCTTCCCCGTGGCCCTTCAGCTTCTCGGTGCGATCGCCAGCCTGACCGGCTTTGGCATTGTGATCGGGTCGATGGCGGCCAATGCCTGGTTTTCCACGGTGGTGCGCCTGCAGACCGACCGCGATCAGCGCGTGGCCGATCGCGGCCCCTATGCCCTGGTCCGCCACCCGGGCTATGTGGGTACCTGTCTGTTTCAGGTGGGAGATGGCCTGCTTTTGGGGTCCTGGCCCGCGGTTGGCGCCGGCATGCTCGGCATCCTGCTGATGGTCTACCGCACCGGCCGCGAAGATCAGACCCTTCAACAGGAGCTTCCGGGCTACGCGGACTATGCACGTCGGGTGCGGCGGAGGCTGCTGCCCGGGCTGTGGTAGCGGGCGGCGCGGCTTCGGGGTGGCCCTCCCGCCCTGCCGAGCCTGCCGGTCCCCATGACCTCGCAGGTCATGGCGGCCATGACCCTGGCGGGCGACATGGGATCATCCAAGGAGCCTCCGATGTTTCTTCAGCCTTCCTCCTCCCGCCTCTTTGCGCTGATCGCCCTGTATTCTGTGCACACGGCCATCACCGTCCGCACGCTGATGGACTACAGCCTGTGGGGACTGCTCCAGCAGGCCTTCATCAACTGGGGGACCGGACAGATCTTCTCCGACCTTGTGTTTGCGCTGGTGGTCGTGTGCTTTTGGCTGGTGGCCGATGCGCGGGAGCGGAAGGTGGCCGCCTGGCCCTGGATTCTCGGGACGATGATCTTCGGGAGCCTGAGCCCCGGCCTTTACCTGATCGTGCGCGAGCGCGCACTGCTGCGTCCGGCCGCGACGGGCGCAGCCGCGGTGCTATGATGTCGCGCATGAGCCAGGAAGCGAATTTGAGCCCCGTGGGCTGGATCCTTCGTCAGTGCCGGGAAGGTCGTGGGTTGAGCCAATTCGATCTCGCCGCGCAGGGGGGCGTGTCCGCACGGCACCTGTCCTGTGTGGAAACGGGGCGGGCCGAGCCGAGCCGGGAGCTGTTGATGCGCCTGTCCTCGTCGCTCTGCATGAGTGCCCGCGACCGCAACGCCCTGCTTTCTGCGGCGGGCTACCTGCCCATCCACCGGGAGACCCGCTGGGAGGACGCCCAAGGCACCGAGCTGGCCAAGGCGGTGCGCCTGCTGCTGCGCCAGGCCGAGCCCTTTGCGGCGGCGGCCGTGGACCGCGACCACCAGGTGGTCATGGTGAACAAGGCCATGGCGCTATTTGTGGGGATGCTCCTGGGGCAGCAGGTGCCCGCCTACACGCTGCTTTCGCAGCCGCGCCTCGACCTCCTCCGGCTCACCTTCGACCCCACGCTGGGCATGCGCGAGGCCATCGTCAACTGGGAGGAGGTGGCCCGCTGGGTGCTGCACAACGCCCGCGCCGAGATGGCCGGGGGCCGCGATCGTCGGGCGATGGAGCGCTTTTCGGCGCTGCTGGAGCTTCCCGGCGTGGCGGCCCTGCTCGACGACACCAAGCCTCCCCCTCAGATGGTCCTGCTGCCCATGCAGGTGCGCGTGGGCAACCAGGTTGCCAGCCTCTTTTCCACGATCACCACGCTGGGCTCGGCGCTGGATGTCACCGCCAGCGAGCTGCGCATCGAAACCTGGCACCCGGCGGACGATGTTACGGAGGCGCTGATTCGCAGCCTGGCGGGGGGATGAGGGCGGCACGCCCCCCGATTATCGGGTCCGCAGCTCCACAAAGGGCGACGTCGCCGAGCGGTAGCGTCCGGAAGCCAGCTCCCAGTCCGCGCTGGCCTCGATCCACACGCGCATCCCCTCCATGAAGGGGGCCAGGCTGGGATCCTGTGCAAGCACCCGCGCGCTCTCCGCCCGGAAGCTGTCGTAGCGCTCGTTGATCGCCTGGATACACCAGGCCGCTGCATCCGGGAAGCTCAGGCCGCGCTCGGCCTTCACCACATGGACGAGGTTGTTGGGGCATTCATTCCAGATCACCTCTTTTTCGTAGGAAAAGAGGTCGTTGTGGAGCGCGCTGGCCTCTCCGCAGAGCCGCCGAAGGTGGCCCTGGTGGAGCGCCTGGGCGCGTCCCCGGAGCAGCTCCACCGTCGCATGGTCCGGCTCCTGGACGTGCTGGTGGGCCATGCGCCGGATCGTCCCAGTCGGCATGCCACCCTGCGCTCGGGCATCGCGACCTCCTGGGAGTGGAAAGCCAGGGGGTCTGCGCCGAGACCCTGGCCATGATCGCACTGCAGCGGGGCGACTATGAGGCGGCGTTGCTGCTGTACCGCGAAGCGGTGGCCTTTCATGCGCTCTCCGGGCAGACCCACCTCTACGCAGTGGTTCGCGGCAACCTCGGCACCCTTTTGGTGCAAATGGGACGCCTGGAGGGAAACCGGCGCTCGGCAGCCCGTGCCCGCGCAGGCCTGGCAGCGGTGGAGTGTGAGGCAGGCAACTTGGACGAAGCCGGCGGTCGCGCAAGCGACGATCTCTTTGACCAGGCCGAAGCCCAGCTTTCAGAGGCGGGGCTCTTCGGGTCGCTGGGCATCACCCGCTCCATTCTGCACGGCTGGTGGAGGGCGGACTCCGGGGAAATCCTTGAATTTTCTGCTGCCAAAGAGTCTTGGGGCATGCGCGGCACCGGCAGCACCGACGCCCCTAATGTGATGGTCTCCTACACCGCCCTCGGCGAAGCCGGCTGGCAAGCGGCCATGTCCTACGACGTGGCAGAGGGGATGCTCGAAACGACGATCCTTGCGGGCGTGTTTGGTGGCGTGGGCATGACCTTTTCGCAGGCCATCCTTGGGGTTTCGCCAGGGGATTCCCTCGAGATCGAGGTGCAGGAGGGCGAGAGCCTCTACGTACGCTCGTACGCTGCGATCGATCGCTGCCCGCGGGAGACCCAGGCCGGGTGGTTCCGCACGGGAATCCTGGGATGTACTCCGCTCTTTGGAGGTGCCACCTCCGTGGCCTTCGACGACTACGGGCGCCGCCACATCGTCGCGTCGCTCCAGGGCGTGGACTCAGCCTGCAACACGGTCACCGCCTACGAGGTGATGTCGAAGAGTTGCAGTCCGGCCCTCTACGACTTCCCCTTGATGCGATTCTCGGCGATGCGCATCGATCGTGACGTCGTGCACGTCGTCTACTCCAGTCGGGCCCAATATCCGGAAGATCCCGACGCGCGCCTGTTCTACACCCGTCGCGATCTGGACTCCGACGTCTGGACCACCGAGGACCTCGGTCGCTACGGCTACGAGAGTGTGGAGCTTGGAACCTGCACGGTACACGTCGACGCCGACACGGAGCTCACCGTCTCGTTCTGACAGAGTTGGGGGGGACCACACCGCTTAAGGCGGCATCACCGCCCCCTTTTCAAAAACCGCTTCGCCACAAACAGCGCCACCGGCTGATACCAGGAGCCCAGAACGCGCACCGCAAGATCCAGCGCCCACGCATCCCAGCCCACGATCACCCGCCGGTGGTTGCGACGCACCCCCTCCAGGATCTGGCGCGCCGCCTCATCGGCACTGGTCGTGGCAAGCAGGCGATCAAAGTTCGTCCGCGCGCCCTCCGGATCCCCGCCGAGCGCACCCACACTCTCGTGCATCCGGCTCGCACGGGCGATGTTGGTCCGCACCCCGCCGGGGTGTACCGCCGTGGCGGACACCGGTGCGCCGCTGAGCTCCAGATCCATCCGAAGCGCCTCGGTGTAGCCGCGCACCGCGAACTTACTGGCGTTGTAGGTCCCAACCCCGGGGACCGCAAGCAGCCCGAACAGGCTCGACGTATTCACCACATGGCCCTCGCCCGAGGCGCGCAGGTGCGGAAGAAAGGCCTGGGTCCCGTGGACCACCCCCCAGAAATTGATGTTCATCACCCAGGCGAAGTCCTCGGGCTTCACGCTCTCGCAGGTCGCCCCCACTGCCACACCCGCATTATTGAAAATAAGGTTCACCTTCCCAAACTCGCGAACCACCTCGGCCGCCCAGGCCTCCACCGCCGCCCGATCCGCCACATCCACCCGCGTCGCCGACACCCGCCCCCCAAAAGCGCGCGCCAACGCTGCGGTTTCGGCCAAGCCCTGCTCGTCCACATCGGAGAGCGCCACCTCACAGCCTTCCCGGGCGAGGCGCAACGCGAGGCTGCGGCCCATGCCCGATGCCGCACCGGTGATTGCGGCAACGCGACCTCGAAACTCCCTCATTCCACCACCTCATAGTCGGATAGACGAAAGGCCCGCGCCAGACGATGATAGGTGAATGTAAAGCCGGGCCAGAGCGTTGTATTCTTTCCGGCTGCATTGAGATACCAGCTCCTGCACCCCGACGCCCACACCGAGCGGCGCAAGCCCTCCTGGGTGCGCCCCACAAAGCCCTCCTGCACCTCGCCGCGCACGTCGACCGCGCGCAGCCCACGCTCCCGCATCGTGCGCATGGCCCGCATGGCATGCTCCACCTGAGCCTCGATCATGAAGATCATAGAACTATGCCCAAGACCGGTGTTCGGCCCCATCAACATAAACAGGTTGGGGAAGCCCGCGACGGTGATGCCCAGGTAGGCCTCGGGCCCCCCCCGGGCGCTCCAAAGGGTCGCAAGATCCTGGCCTTCCCTGCCCGTCACCATGCCTGGACGCACCATCTCGTGCACCCGAAAGCCGGTTCCGAAGATCAGTACGTCCGCCGGGCGGAAGCTGCCGTCCGTCGTCCGAATGCCATCGGGCTGCACCTCCACGATCGCATCGGTGTGGATCTCGACATTCTCCCGGTTCAGCGCTGGATAGTAGTCGTTGGACATCAGGATTCGCTTGCAGCCCGGCGTGTAGGCCGGCGTCACCGCCGCGCGCTTGGCCTCGTCGCGGATGTTCCAGGCGATGTGGCGGCGACCCAGCCAGGCCAGGGCTCCCATCAGCCAGGGCCGGGTGGTGAAGGCAAGGACCCGGGCCTCGGCGGTCCAATACACCGCCCAACGTTCCAGAAGACCGAGCGCCGGTACGGCTCGCACCAGGGCTTTTTCCCAGTCGGGTCGGGCCCGGTCTGGCTTGGGCAGCACCCAGGGTGGGGTGCGCTGGTAGTAGTCCAGCTTTGCGACTTTCCCCGCAATCTCCGGTACAAACTGCACTGCACTGGCCCCACTGCCGATCACCGCCACGCGCTTGCCTTCCAGCGGCACGTCTTTGTCCCACTGCGCGGAGTGGAAGCGGGGCCCGCGAAAGCGCTCCAGGCCGGGCATGTCCGGAATCAGCGGATTGGAAAGTGCCCCAATGCCAAAAACGAGCTTGCGCCCCCGAAAGGAGCGGCCATCGGCCGTGCCTACCGTCCACCCGCCATCCTCCCAGGTGCAGCGCTGCACCTCGGCCCCGTAGCGCATGTGGGCGTGCAGGCCGTGCTTGGTCGCACAGGCGCGGAGGTAGCCCAGGATCTGGTCCCAGGAGGCAAATTTCCGGTCCCAATCCGGGTTTGGCTCGAAAGAAAAGGAGTAGAGGCTCGACTTCACATCGCAGGCGCAGCCCGGGTAGCGATTGTCGCGCCAGGTACCGCCCAGCTCCGCCGCCCGCTCCAGAATTACGAAGTCCCGTACACCCTCCTGTGCCAGACGCATCCCCATACACAGCCCGGAGATGCCCGCACCGACGATGACCACGTCGTGTTCCATCCACGGAGCGTAGCACGAAGAACGTGCGCGAGCGGTCTCAGGCCTCTGCCCAGCGCACCACCTCGGCCGCCCCGCCCATCGCCGCAAAGGCCGCCGCCACCCGCTGCGCCCCCGGCTTCATCGCGCCTGCCCGGAGCGCCGCCGCCCGGAGACTCTCCGCGGAGAGCTTGCCGCGGGGCAAAAGTACGCCTGCACCGCAGTGTTCCACCCGGCGCGCCGTCTCCAATTGGTCGCGGCCCCAGGGCACCACCACCAGCGGAACTCCCGCCGCCAAGGCCCGCTGCGTGGTCCCCAAGCCACCGTGGGTCACCACCAGATCCACATGGTCCATGATCGCAGCATGGGAGACAAAGCGGCTCAGACGCATCCGGTCATGCGGCGTTGCGAAGGCGCTTGGATCCTGCGCCGCCGTCGTGATCAAGGTGGAGCCTGGCATATCGGCGAATGCCGCGATCGCCGCCTGGATGATCGGCGCATCGTCCTGGTGTTCGGTGGACACGCTGACCAGGGTGAGGGGACGTGGGAGATCCCGCAGCCACGCCGGTGCCACCGCGTCGGGCGCCCAAAGGCCCGGCCCGATCGCGTGATGGTTGGTGGGCCAGTCCTGGCGCGGGTACTCAAAGGGCTCGCCGCTGCGGTGGAAAAGCACCGGCGGCCGCGTAAAAAATTCTACGAAGGAGCCGATCGGAGGAAGGCCCAAAGAGGCGCGCAGAGGGTTCAGCGGGGCCAGCGGACCACGCGCGGCCAGCGCCTGCACCCACCAGACAAAGCGATCGCGGGCCCGGCCCAACATCCCCGCCGGGGGAGGAAAACCCGGTCCAAAGGCCGGTGCGGAAGTGCTGGGAACCGGCAGCACATAGGGCAGGTGGCAGGCCCAAGGCAGGCCGGAGCTTTCCGCGAAGGCTGCCGCCCCAAAGGTATGCACGTCCAGCAGCAGCTTCTGCGGCTTCAACTCGGCCACCGAAGCCTGAAGATCCTCCACCTCAAAGGGCGAGCGCTCCACCCAGCGTGCCATCGTGCGACGCATCGCATCCAGGGGATTCTGGCCCTTCCAATCTTCCAAAGGCAGCTCCTCCACCCGCGCGTGGATCGGCCGGTGCTCCACGCCCGCGCCCTCGACCGCTGCACGCTCCTCGGCCAGGGTCTGCACCACCACCCGGTGACCGGCCAAGCGGAGCGCAATTGCGACGTCCATCATCGGGTACAGATGTCCGCGCGCCGGGCTGGTATACAGGAGGATCGTGCTCATTTAGGCTCCAAAAGTGCGTGGACGAGGCGTGAAAATACCGCGCGGACCTGCGACGGATCCCGACCGAGATCCAAGCGCAAAAGCCGCCACAAATAGAGGTCCGTCGCCGCGACCAGGGCATCCACCAAATCCGGCGGCGCGTGGCAGGGCAACAGCGGGCCGAAGCAACGGAGCACCCAATTACGGTGGTACAACCGGCCCTGCTCGATGGCCTCCCTGGCCCAAGGCTCCTCCGGAGCCTCCGCGAGAAGGGCCAGCACCAGCACCCCATCCGTCTCGTAGTGGTCCAGAAGACCGGCCAGCGCCGCCTCCACATCGCCCGGGGCCGACCCGCCGCGCTGCGCATCGATGCGTGCGGCCACCCGCTCGCGGACCGCCGCCAGGCAGCCATCGCGCGACCCCATATGCCGAAGCACCGTTTGAACGGTGGTTTCCGCCCCAGCAGCGATGGCAGGCAAGGTGAACTCCGCCATGGTGCCTGAGCGGAGAAGCGCCTCCGCAGCATCCACGATGCGGGAGTGGGTGGCGGCGGCCGCCGCAGCGCGGCGGGTACGGTCATAGGGGCGCGGCATGATTTCATGTATATCATATCAACATGAATACGCAATCGGCCGCACGCGCCAGCCCCCGCAAAGACGTCCTTTCAGGACTGCGAACGCTGGAAGTCCAGCCCCCCCTCCGCGACCCCACCGACGGCCGCTGCCCCGTTGCCTCCCCGACAACCCACCAGCAGCTCCGCGCGAATCCGCGCCAGGGCCCTGCTGAATACCCCGGGGTCGTCCAATCCGGCCGCCAGCACCAGCGCCCCCTCCACCCGGCCCACCGTGTCCTCGGCCCGCCCCCGGGCCTCGGCCTCGGCGAAGCCCGCGTCGCGCAACAGGATGACCAGCGCGTGGAGCCAGGCCTCAAAGGCGGCCGCCAGAGGAGTCTGAAAGCGCGGCCGATCCACACTGGCACTCAGCCGCTCCAGAAGGCAGGCTTGGCGGCCGTGATCGTAGAAGATGTCCAGGCTGTCCAGCATCCTGTCCAGCCGCTCGGCCGGGGGCGCGCTTGCACGCAGCGGCTCCAAAAGCGCGGCTTCAAGCTGGCCACCCAGGTGCCGAAGCACCTGCTCCGCCATATCGGCTTTGCCTCCCGGAAAATAGTGGTACAAACTGGACCGACCCAGCCCTGTGGCCACCGACAGGGTGCTGAGTGAAGCACCATCGTAGCCATCGCGGCGAAAGCTCGCGAGCAGGCGGTCGAGGACCTCGGTGCGGCTGAGGGCAGGAGCGGGCATGGCAGGCCCCTTAGCCGCTCCGGCGCGCGCCGGCCTCGGCCACCGAGCGCAGGCGCAGATTCTCGGCCTCCAGCTCCGCAATACGCCGGTGAAGGGGAGCAACTCCGGCGCTCACCTCCTCCTCGCTGAAGCGCGGCGGGATGTGCTGGGGGCAGTTCCAGTCGAAGGCGGCCAGCTCGATCTGCGCCACACGCTGCACCGGCGCGGTGTAGCCGGGTACGGACACCCGCGCGAGCAGATCCACATCCTCCACATACCGAAGGCGACCCAGGATTTTCAGGCGGCGCCGGTGGGCGTAGTCCATCAGAAAAAGCGCCACCCGGTCGTTCCCGGTGACGTTGCCCGCCGTGAGCTGCTGGCGGTTTCCACGGAAGTCCGCGAAGGCCAGCGTCCCGGCGTCCAGCACGCGCAGAAAGCCTTTGGGCCCGCCGCGGAATTGGATGTAGGGCCAGCCGGTCTCGCCCACCGAGCCCAGGTAGAAGCTGTCCCGCGCCGCGATGAAGGCCACCTCGCTGGGGCCAAGCTGGTCGTTGTAGTCCTCGCCGTCGTTGGCGGCCTGATAGCGATCGGAACCCTCCCAGCGCCGGCGCGCCGCCACGACGGCAGGGGTGGTGGTGAGAGCGAGGAAGCGATGGCCCATGGCGGCTCCGCGTGGTGGGTGATTGTACCGAACGTTCGGTATACTATCCACCGCCCGGAGGACGTCAAGGGGATCCTCGGCTACGATCGGCGGTATCCACCCGTGGCAGGGCCCGGCTTGGCCCGATAGGAGCGACACCTTGCGCCTCTCACAACCATCGGAGTCCCCATGCAGCAGCCCGAAACCAAGTACCTCCAAGAGCTGATCACCAACCACACCCGGGACATGGGCGGGCGGGTGGTGGCCATCACCGGGACACCACCGGTACCGGCTACATCTGCGCCCGGGAGCTGGCAAAACTCGGCGCTACGGTGCTGCTGCTCAACCGGCCCAGCCCACGCTCGGCCGCTGCCCTGGAGCAACTGAGGGCCGAGGTTCCCGGCGGGAAATTCGAGGATGTTCCCTGCGACCTGCAGAGCTTCGCGTCGGTGCGCGCCGCCGCCGATGCCATCCAGGCCAAGCACAGCCGCCTGGACGTGCTCTGCAACAACGCCGCAGTCATGGCCTTTCCCGAGCAGGCCACCATCGACGGCTATGACATTCAGATGCAGACCAACAGCATCTCCGCCTTCCTCCTCACCAAAGAGCTGATGCCGCTGCTGCGGCAAAGCGACGATGGGCGGGTGGTCAACCACAGCTCGGGGGCGCGCTTGGGGGCCCCCCACGATCCCAAGTACTTCGGCCAGAACAGCGGCAACCTGGGAGGCGACGGTACCGAGCAGGAAAACCACTCCTTTTCCGGTCCCCGCTGGCAGCGCTACCACCAGTCCAAGCTGGCGAATTGCACCTTCACCTACGGGCTGCAGCAGCGCCTGGATCAGAAGGGGATTCGCAACGTGAAGGCGCTGCTCGCGCACCCTGGACTGGCGCTCACCGGACTGGCCGCGACCACCGCCGCCCTGGGCGGGATGGACCCCAACAGCCCCATCATGGCGCGGGCCCAGTCCGCGGAAGACGGCGCCCTGGGGATTCTGCGGGCCTGTGCGGACCCCGACGTGGCCGGCGGAGACTTCTTCGGTCCGGCGGGGTGGACGGGTTTTGCCGAGAAGCTCCCCCCCGAGCCCCTGCTCACTGATCCCGAAAACATCCGCATCAACTGGGAAGGTTGTGAGGCCGCCGTCGGTCCGATGGAGCTGTAGGCCGCGCCGCAGATGCAGGTGACTTTCAGGTGGGGCGCCCCTTCACATGAAGGCCACCTTCAGCTATAGGAAGGGGATGTCGCCCACCTCTGCCGAGCTGCTGCGCTCTGCCGGCCTGCGCCGCACGCCCACCCGGCTCAGCGTATTGAGCCGGATGGAGGTGCTGGCGCGCCCCTGTTCGCACGCCGAGCTGTTGGCATTCCCCGATCTCAGCGGGCTGGACGACATCACGCTCTACCGCACGCTGAACAGGCTGGTGGAAGCGGGGCTGGTGCACCGCATCCTCGGCGTGGACGGGGTGTGGCGCTACTGCACCCAATCCCGCAGCCGTCCCGGATGTCCGGGGAACCACGCGCACTTTCTGTGCAACACCTGTGGCGCGATGCAGTGCCTGCTGGATCAGCCCATGCCCCGGGTGGAGCTTCCCCAGGGAACCGAGGTAGAAGGCCGACATTTTCTGGTCTTCGGGCACTGTGCCTTGTGCAGCCACCGGCGTGCCACATGAGGCGTCGGAGCCTTCTTGTCTGCCTTTTCGGGCTGCTGATCGGAGCCGCTCTCCCGGCCCGGGTTCAAGCGGCCCCCAACACCGTTGTGGTGGCCGCCGCTTCCGACCTCAAATTTGCGCTGGACGAGCTGCTGGTCGGTTTTCGGGCCGCACACCCCGAGATCACCGTCACCGTAAGCTATGGATCTTCCGGTAATTTCTCCACCCAGCTCCAACAGGGCGCCCCATTCGACCTCTTTCTGTCGGCCGACATCGCCTACCCGCGCGCGTTGGAAGAAAAAGGCCTGGTCCTTCCCGGATCAACGGTGATGTACGGGGAGGGGAGGCTGGTGCTGTGGGTGCCGGTGCGCGGCGGGC
>JBEIQS010000154.1:0-14311 GCA_040376425.1 Alphaproteobacteria bacterium
GTGGTGCAGTTCAGCGAGCTGCCGTCGATCACGACGCTGGTGCCGTAGTTGTCGTTGTCGGAATCCGTATAGCAGGAATCCACCAGGTCGCAGTCCTGGTCCACACCGTCGGCAACGCTCTCGGAAGCACCGGGGTTGATCGCCGAGGAGCTGTCGTTGCAGTCGGTGGACACGGGCGCCCCGCTGCCGGTGGTGCAGCTCAGCGAGCTGCCGTCCACCACCACGCTGGTGCCGTAGTTGTCGTTGTCGGAATCCGTATAGCAGGAGTCCACCAGATCGCAGTCCTGATCCACACCGTCGTTCACTGTCTCCGAAGCACCGGGGTTGATCGCCGAGGAGCTGTCGTTGCAGTCCGTAGAGACCGGAGCGCCCGTGCCGGAGGAGCAGCTCAGGGTGCTGCCGTCCACCACCACCGTGGTGCCATAGTTGTCGTTGTCGGCGTCGGTGTAGCAGGAATCCACCAGATCGCAGTCCTGATCCACACCATCGGCTACAACTTCCGCCGCTCCGGGATAAATGGACGCCGAGTTGTCGTTGCAGTCGCCTTCACAATTGCTGCCGCCCGCCGTATAGGTATCGCCGTCGGCATCGGTGCAGGGCGCGGTCACGGTGATGGTGTAGGTGCCCAGGTTCCAGCCGTCGCCACTGGAGAGTGTGTTGGCATTCACCGCGTTGCCGGCGCCATAAAGCGTGTAGGTGCCCGTGGTGCTGGGTGCCGTCCAGGTCATCGTGTAGGTCACCGAGCCGGAGGTCATGGCCGTAGACGAGGAGTGGGTGATCTGGCTGTTGCTGAGGCGCGTGTTGCTGCCCGCGGCAAGGGTGCCACCACTGGCCGATACGTTCAGACCGGCCTTGGTGCGGCCAGCATTGGTAGTAGAAACTACAAAGCTGACCAGGAGGCTATCTCCGGCGGCCACCGTATTGGTGGAGGCCGAAAAGCTGGCCGTGGTCGTGGAATCTGCGGTCGCACCGTGACAGGAGACGCAGCCGGTCTGAGAGGAGCCGGTCCTCCCTGCACTGTAGGCTTCAGCTTCGGGGAGGAGGAGAGAGAGCAACAAAAGAGTCATCACAGCGCCTCAGGTGCGACCATTCTGCCACAGCCGGGGACTGCAAATTCCCAAATGGCCGAATTTTCGCACTGAGCCGTAGCCGCCTTGACGGAATTTTCACTTTTCCTCGCATCGTAAGCGCAGGAGCCACGGAGCGAGTGAATCAACCCATCCAGGCGCCGCCATTGACATCGATGCCCTGCCCGGTAATCCCTCGCGCGTCCTCAGAGAGCAGGAAGGCCACCACCCCCGCGATGTCCTCCGGCTTGCCCATGCGGCCCAACGGCACCGCCTGCATGGCCACCCGCAGGGCTTCCTCGCGATCCACCCCCATTCCAGCAGCCATACCGTCAATGCCTGACCAGGCCATCTCTGTCTCCACCCAGCCCGGACAGAGTGCATTCACCTGCACATTCCGGGGGGCCAGCTCCAGCGCCAGCGCCCGTACCAGCCCCAGAACTCCCGCCTTGGAAGCACAGTAGCCGGTGTAGCCAGGCACGCCGAAGCGTCCGAGGATGGAAGAAAGTGCGACCAGATGACGGGCATGGCTCCCCTCCTCCAGCCGCTTTTCCGCGGCCCGCAAGGTCAGGTAGCTGCCCACGAGGTTGGTCTGCACCAGCTCAAAATAGCGATCGTCGGGCCCGGCGCTGTTGGGCCCTCCCATACCCGCATTCGCGACGCATGCAAAAAGCGGACCATGTGCACGAAAAGATTGCTCAAAGGCGGTCTCCACGCTGGCCGGATCGCGCACATCACAGAGGATCACCGAAGCGATCCCGCCGGACTGCCAACAGCGCGCCGAGGTCTCCTGCAGGCTCTCAAAACGGCGCCCCATCAGGCTGACCCGCGCACCTTCGGCACAGAGCCGCTCGGCGATCGCCCGCCCGATACCTGACCCCGCCCCCGTCACCACCACATGCCGATCTGAAAAACGCTTCATCCGTCGTCCACTGCCTTGAGTTTAATGGAAATACTCTCGACGGGGTGGGCAGTTCCCCACCAATTCTTGCCGTCGTTGCCTTCTGCCGTATTCATGCCAACCACTTCGCCCTTTCGGTTTACCAGCGGCGCACCCGAGGCGCCAGCCGGATTGACCCGCGGGTCGATGAAGCGGAAGAGGAGGAGGTTGGCGTTGGAGGTCTGTACAATCACCTTTTGCAGGCGGACGTCCTCCCGGTCGTGGGGAACCTGCACCAACCAGAGTGTCTCCCCTACGCTGGCGTTGCGCTTCGCCAGGGTCAAGGCCGCGTCTTTGTAGTGACCCGGCATTTTGAACACCGCCAGATCCGAGGTCCAGTCCTGCCGGTTCCTCGTCACCCGGGCCCCCTGAACATAGAGCATCGGACCCGCGTCGGGAAGCGCCTTGTTGTTCATTCCAATAGGATGTACGCCCAGAACAAATCGCTCCACCTCCGCAGCAAACAACTCCCGCTCCAGTCCGCCGGCCTGGCTGAAGAGGTGGTGTACGGTCACCCCCAGGATGCGGCTGCTCTCCGGAACCTGCGCCACAAAGCCAGAGCCGGCGTTGAAGCTGCCTCCTGCGTGATCGAGCTCCAGGCGAAAAACGGACTCCTCATGGATCTCCGGCTCCGGAGCCACTTTTTTCGTCGGAGGAGGATCCGGCTCGCAGGCGAAGAGGAAGAGGAGTGCGGAGAGCATGGGAGGATCTTATCACCGTACCTGGAAAAAAGGCCAGCTTTCACCCGCAGGCATTCACACCTTCCCAGCGCTCCTCGCGCAGCTCCTCTGCGGAAGCGCGCTCCACCTGCATCCCCATTCCCCCCACCGTCGCCTCGCGTGGGCGGAAGCCACGCACCCAACCGCCGCGGGCCACCCCCGGGGGGACCAGGGCCTCCGGACCGTGCCCGATCAGGTCCCGACGCCCCCACGCGTTCAATGCCTCCCGAATTGCAGGCCATTCCTCTTCTTTCCACCAGAACATCAGCGCCCGCTGCCGTGCGCGGTCCTGTACGCTGCGCGCCACGGGCAGGCTTTCCTTGCTGTGGGGGTCCACTCCGCTGTAGTACATGGCGGTGGAAAGGGTGCCCGGCGTGGGGATGAACATCTGCACTTGACGGCAGCGCAGGCCGTTTTTCTTCATGTATACCCCCAGCTCGATGGCCTCCGCCGGACCACAACCGGGGTGTGCACACTGAAAGTAGGGTACCAAAAACTGTTTTTTGCCCGACATCAGGTTCGCAGCTTTGAAGCGTTTTACAAAATCGGAGAAGTGGGCGATCTCCGGCTTGCGCATGTAGTTCAGCACGCGGCTGGAGACATGCTCCGGGGCTGTGGTCAGGGTGCCGGAGACATGATGTTCCGCCAATTCCTCCACAAATTCCTTGTCCAGCGAGGCCAGATCGTAGCGGATGCCCGAGTTCACATAGACCCGGCGCACCCCGGGAAGGGTCCGCACCGTACGGAGAAGCTGCTTGAAAGGCTGGTGATCCGTGCCATAGTGCTTGCAGCGGATGGGGTGCAGACAGCTCACCCGGCGGCAGACCTTGTGGGCCTCGGGCGAGGTGCAGCTCATATGGAACATGTTCGCGGTGGGCCCGCCGAGGTCCGAAATAATCCCGTTAAAGGACTTCTCTTTGACAATACTCTTCACCTCTCGCAGCACACTCGCGGGGGAGCGACTCACCACATCTTTGCCCTGGTGCAGGGTGAGCGCACAGAAGGAGCAGCCCCCCGAGCAGCCACGGTTGACAGTGATGCTCCCTTTGATACTTTCAAAGGCGGGAATCGGGTCGCGATAGCAGGGATGGGGGGCGTTGGCAAAGGGCAGCTCATACAGCCGATCCAGCTCTTGACTTGTCAAGGACTCGGCGGGGGCATTCTGCCATACGGCACGATCCCCGTGCCTTTGGAGCAGGGCCTCCGCGCAGAGCGGGTTGCTCTCCCGCCACATGAGCATGGTCAGGCGGTTGAAGGCCAGGGGGTCGGCCTGACACGCTTCGAACGAAGGAACTTCGAGGTGGGGGAAGAGACGGAAGTTCGTCCTTTTTCCCAAGCGCCCAGCAGGTGCCGGGAAGCCCCCGGAGATCACGGATGCTGCCGCCGGCATCCAGGCGCCGCGCGATCTCCACCACCACCCGCTCGCCCATGCCAAACACCAATAAATCCGCCTTTGCGTCTAACAAAATCGAACGTCGTAAGCTGTTCTGCCAGTAGTCGTAGTGGCACAGGCGCCGGAGGCTGGCTTCGATGCCTCCCAGCACCACAGGAACTCCCGGAAAAGCCTGTTTAATACGGTTTGAATAGGCGATACAGGCGCGGTCTGGCCGCATGCCCGCCTTGCCGCCCGGCGAGTAGGCGTCGTCGTTGCGGACGCGTTTTGCGGCGGTGTAGAGGTTCACCATCGAGTCCATCTGCCCGGAGGTGACGCCGAAAAACAGGCGTGGGCGACCAAGAACCTTGAAGGCATCCGGCTGATCCCATGCGGGCTGGGCGATCACCCCCACGGAAAATCCGTGTGCCTCCAGCCAGCGCCCGATCAGCGCGACCCCGAAGGAGTTGTGGTCCACATAGGCGTCGCCGGTGACGAGGATGATGTCCAGGGGGCCCCCGGCCTCCTCGGCCGTCAACGGCAGAAATTTTCGGTGCCTTACCATGGGCCTCCTCTTAGTCTGGTGGCCGCCTTTCGGCATGCGTCCGAGCTTACCACCGGTGAAGTTGCTTGCGCTGCGGCCGGCAATCGGATAGACGCCGAAGCCCTCCAAGAATCCATTTTGGAGGAGGAACGTATGACGGCACTGCCGTCCAATGCGAGGAACGATGTCCAGTAAGAAGATGGGCCTGATGGGCCGCAAGCTGGGAATGACCCAGATTTTTGACGAGTCCGGCAATGCGGTCGGCGTGACGCTGGTGGAAGTGCTCCCCAACCGGGTGCTTCAGGTGAAGAGCGAGAAGGGTGTGGACGGCTACGCCGCCCTCCAGATCGGCTACGGCACCCAGAAGGAATCCCGCCTCACCAAGGCGGTGGCCGGCCACCAGAAGAAGTCTGGCGAAGCCAACGTTCGCACCATGAGCGAGCTGCGCGTGGACGAGGCGACCGCCTCCAAGTACCAGGCGGGCCAGATGATCTCCCTCACGGACATCTTTGCAGCCAAGGAGCGGGTGGATGTGGTAGGCGACACCAAGGGTCGCGGCCATACCGGCGTTATGAAGCGCCACAACTTCTCCGGCTTCAAGCGCAGCCACGGTGCGCATGAGTACAAGCGCCACGGCGGTTCCATCGGCTGCCGTCTGACCCCCGGTATGACGCTGCCCGGCATGCCCATGACCGGTCACTACGGCGACGAGCAGGTCACCATTCAGAACCTGCTGGTGCTGAAGGTGGGAGGCGAGCGCAATCTTCTGTACCTGAAGGGCGGGATTCCCGGCCCCAACGGCGCGGTGCTGAAGATCAAGAAGCCCGCGAAGGGCTGATTTCTTCGGATTTCCCCCTTCGGGGAGGAAGGGCTCTGCTTCGGCGGGGCCTTTTTGTTTTTCTGGGCTGGGGCTCCGGCGGAGGGCTGGGGCTCCGGCGGAGGGCTTGGGCTCCGGCGGAGGGCTTTGGGTTTTTGGGGGCGGTGTCGCTACGCGCGGGCGTTTCCTTCAGCCAAGGCTGCGGTAATTTTTGGCGGAGTTCCTCCGTGACAGCGTTCCAGAGAGGGTTTACCACCCTCTCTGGACTCTCCCGTGGTAAGGGACTCCGTCCCCTACCAACCCCGGCCAGAGGAGGGGCTGTGAAACGACGGAACTGCGGTGCGGGTTATTGTGCGGTGTGGGTGGGTCGTTTCAGAGCCCCTCTCTGGACTCTCCCCGTTTCGGAGGGTTTTGGGTGGTTTTGGGGGTTGGGAGGCGGATGGAGGTCTTTGGTACTTTTTGTTTTTTTGGGGAAAAGACAGGGGGATGGGGGCTCGGGCTAAGAATGGCGAGGGTGATGGGGGCGGTGGGGCTTTGGGCGGTGGGGCTTTGGGCGGAGGGGAATTCGGAAGGGACTTGGGCGGAGGCTGTCGCCCCGGTCCTTCGCCCCCCTCACCGTGGTTCCGTGGTCTCACGGCCACGACTCGGCCCGCGGAGGGCTGCCCGGGGTTGGTAGGGGACCTAGTCCCCCACCTCGGGAGAGTGCAGTGAGCCTGCGAGGCCCGGGAGGGGTCACGTTTCGTGGCGCAGAGGGGTCAATTACAGTGGCGTCTGACAAAAATATCCGCAGCCTTGGCTGCAAGCAACGCCCACACGTAGCGACAACGCCCCGCAAAAACCAAAAGTCCGTGCGCAGCACACCGGCAAAAACCAAACGCCTGCGAAAAACAGACCGATCACCCGGGCTCAGCCCGCATCTGCAATTCCAAAAACTCCACCTCCTCCCTCAAAAGCTCCTCCCACGGCTCCCCCTCCTCTCGGTGCGCACCGCAGGGAGTGAAGGCCGTGTAGCCGGGATAGCCCGGGCTGCGATCCGGGTCGTCCGCCTCCGTCGCAGGAGGCGGTATCGCCCCGGTCGCGTTGACCCGCAGCGGGTGCAGCCAGCAGGCCCTCGGCTTGTAGGTCCAGGGATGCCTCCCCTCCTCCACCGCCAGCACCTGCAAGGCACAGCGCGCGTCCTCCAGGGCAAAAACACACCGGGTTGCTGTAAAATGCTCAGGCTTTTGCCGATAGTGATAGGGTCGGGTGGCGGTCTTCACCCCTCTCCCACTCCCTTGACCCGTCAAGAGATAGACCTTGGGGAGAAACCCGAAAAATCCTGGATTCGCCTTCACCACTGCCCGCAGGCGCCGATCCTCTCCGGGCTCGAGATAGACCCCATCGTAACAGCAAAGTCCTTCGCATCGGGAAAGATCACAGCGTTGAAGGTACGGTCGCTTGCCTTCCAAAACCCCTCCTCTGCGCCGCCCCTTCTCAATCGGCCCAGAAGCGTCTATAGTAGCGCCGCATAGAGGAGATGCAATGCGCTGGCTTCTGTTCACACTGGTTCTCGCCGGATGTCCCGGTACCAAAGAGTCTACCGACGATAGCAATCCCAACGAGAGCACGGTGGACTCTCCGGTCGATGACACGGGCACCGACGACACTGCCCCGCCCGCCGACGCGGATGGCGATGGCTCGCCCGCGACCGAAGATTGTGACGATTCGAATCCAGCGATCAAGCCGGGTGCAGCAGAGCTGTGTGATGGCCTGGACAACAACTGTGACACCCAGGTCGATGAAGGTCTGGAGCAGCTCACCTACTACATGGACAACGACTCCGACGGCTACGGCGATCCAGCCACACAGATGACAGGCTGCCAGCCCCCGGCGGGGAGCGCTCCTCAAGGCGGGGATTGCGACGATAATAACGCAGCGGTGAATCCGACTGCGCTGGAAGCCGCCGATGGGCTGGATAACAACTGTAATGGCCAGATCGACGAACTTGGGAACGTCAGCCGCTACTACTACGACAACGATTCCGACGGCTTCGGGGATCCGAACGTCTATCAGGATGCGACGGAGCAACCTCCCGGCTACATCACGGATGGTACCGATTGCAACGATAGCTCCCGCGATACCTATCCGGGTGCCCCCGAACTCTGTGACGGTCAGGACAATAACTGCGACACGCAAGTGGACGAGAACGCCACCGACCAGACCTACTACTACCTGGACAACGACGGGGACGGCTACGGGGACTCCAACCTGGTCCTGGAGGCCTGCGATCTGCCCGCCGGCTATGCTGCTGCAAGCGGCGACTGCAACGATGCCAACGCCGCGATCAGCCCGGGGGCGTCCGAAGTCGCGAATGGGGACGACGACAACTGCAACGGCCAGATCGACGAGGGCACCTCGGGTGTGGTGCGCTACTACCTGGATGCGGACGGCGACACCTACGGTGATCCGGTCAACTACCAGGACGCCACCTCCCAGCCCGCCGGCTACGTCACCAACAGCGGCGACTGCAACGACTCCGATGCCACCATCTTCCCCGGCTCCCCCGAGGTCGCCAACGGCCAGGACGATGACTGCAACGGTCTGGTGGACGACGGTGTAGGCGGGGTCAACCGCTACTACCAGGATGCCGATGGCGACACCTATGGCGACGCCGCTGTCTACCAGGACGCCACCTCTCAGCCCGCAGGCTATGTCACCAACTCCACCGACTGCAACGACAACGACGCATCGGTGAACTTTGGTGCCGCCGAGATCGCCGGTAACAATGTGGATGACAACTGTAACGGCCAGGTGGACGAAGGTAGCACCGGCAGCACGCGCTACTACTACGACGGCGATGGCGACGGCTGGGGTGACCCGACCGTCTACCAGGACGCCTCGGTGCAGCCCGCGGGCTATGTCTCCCAGTCCGACGACTGCGACGACACCAACGCGAGTGTGAACCCCGCCGCTGCCGAGGTGGCCGACGCCCTGGACAACAACTGTAACGGCCAGACCGACGAAGGTACAGGCAGCGGTACGCCCAACACCTACTACGCCGACCAGGACGGCGACGGCTACGGCGACCCCGCCAACACCGCCACCGACTTCACCCAACCGGCAGGCTTTGTAACGGACAATACGGATTGTGACGACCGCACCAATGTGGCCTACCCCGGTGCGCCGGAGCTCTGCGACCAGATTGACAACGACTGCGACGGCGCCTACGACGACCAGGACTCGGATGTCCTGGCTTCTGAGCTTCTCTATCTCTGCTACGACGGCGATCAGGATGGCTACGGGGATCCCAACCAGTGCCGCAGCGGCTGCACGGCTCCCTCCGGCATCCCGACCTCCGCTACCAGCGATGACTGCAATGACAGCAACGCTTCTGTAAACCCCGGTGCAACCGAGGTGACCGGAAACGGTGTGGACGATGACTGCGACGGGACAGTTCGGTAGTCCACTTCACAGTATGTGATCGGGGGCTCCCAGGAGCCCCCCATTTTTTTGGGAGCTTTTTGGGCCCACGCTTTCTCCTCTACCAGCTCGCACGGACATTCCTGATTCTGGGACTCCAGATCCAGGGAGTGGCCGTTGCGTGGCGCATGTACGCGCTGACCGGCGAACCGATGGACCTGGGCTGGATGGGTCTGGTGCAGTTTCTGCCGGTCATGCTGCTGTGGCCGGTCACCGGTGCGCTGTCGGACCGGTATGATCGCAGGTTGATCACCATCTTCTGCCTGGTGATACACCTGATGGTGGCGCTGATGCTGGCGCTGGCGGAGCCGGAACCGTCGGGTATCTTCGCGCTGATCGCGCTGGGCGCCACCGGTAGGGCCTTTGCCGCCCCTGCACAGCAGGCGCTGCTGCCGGGCCTGGTCACTCCCGACCGCTTCCCAAGGGCGGTAGCCCTGAATTCAACGGTCTTCCAACTGGGCGCAACTATCGGACCGGCACTCGGGGGCATCCTCTACGCGGCAGTGGGCCCTTCCGCCACTTTTGGGGTGACCGCCGGGCTTATGACAGCGGGGATCGTGCTTTTTTCCTTGCTTCCCCCGAGCATTCCCAACGCCGCTCCCGCCGGAGAGACGGTGTGGCAACGCGTGTCGGCCGGTCTGTCATATGTGCGCAGTCGACCCGTGCTTTTGGGCGCGATCTCCCTGGACCTCTTCGCAGTGCTCCTGGGCGGGGCCGTCGCGCTGCTCCCGATTTTCGCCAAGGATATCCTCCAGACGGGGCCGGAGGGGCTGGGCATGCTCCGTGCGGCACCCGCCATCGGCGCCACCGCCTCCGCCCTGTGGCTGGCCGGCCGCCCCATCCATCGTCGGGCGGGCGCACGCCTGTTGACCGCAGTGGCAATTTTCGGATTTGCAACCGTTGTTTTTGGATTGTCCACCCACCTCTGGCTGTCGATGCTCGCGCTCCTGGTCTTGGGGGCGGCCGACGAGGTTTCCGTGGTGATCCGCCAGACGGTGGTGCAGGTGCGCACGCCGGACGCGCTGCGTGGGAGGGTGAGCGCGGTGAATTTTCTCTTCATCTCGGTTTCCAACGAAGTGGGCGCCTTTGAGTCCGGGCTCACCGCGTCCTGGTGGGGGCCGGTGACGGCCGTGGCCGTCGGCGGAGTGGGGGCGATGATCGTGGCAGGCATCTACGCCTGGCGCTTTCCGGAGCTGCGCAAGATCGATCGTCTGGACCTGGCCGACTGACGCAGGCCCGCCGCCGCTTCTGCCGGTGGCTCCCCAAAAGCTGTACAAAGATGGTCAAGGCTGCCCATTGTGGCCCGCCACCAGAGGCGGCTGAGCGTGGGCTCCGTCTATAGTCCGCCCACACCGGAGTCGAGATGCGCTTGCTTGCCCTGACCTTTCCCCTCTTTCTGATCGCCTGCACCGACGGCGGAAAAGTCGATGACTCCAGCATTGTCATCGGCGACGACACCGGCAAGCCCGACTCCGACTCCCCCGTCGATGACACCGACTCCCCGCCCGACGACAGCCAGCCCCAGGGAGAGCCCAACATCGTCCTCTCCCCGGCCGAGGTGGACCTGGGCATCGGCATCCCCAACGAGGCCCTTACCGGCACCCTCACCGTCCGCAATACCGGCGATGCCACCCTCGATGTCACCGTCGCCGCCAACTCCGGCTACTCCGTCGATCAGGCCAGCCTCTCCATCCCCGCGGGCAGCAGCACCGACGTCGAAATCTCCTTTACGGCCGCTGACCCCGGCTCCTATCCGGGCTCCCTGGAGCTGGCCTCCAACGACCCCGACTCCCCTTCCCTCTCGGTCAACCTTTCCGCCGTCATCGACAACGACACCGACCTGGACGGCTCGGCAGACTCCGAAGATTGTGCGCCGGAAAACCCGCTCATCAACCCCAATGCGGTAGAGATCTGGTACAACGGCATCGACGAGAATTGCGATGGCAATGACGACGACCAGGACTTTGACGGCGTCTCCGTCGCCACCGACTGCGACGACACCAATGCCGCCAACTTCCCCGGCAATACCGAGACCTGGTACGACGGCCAGGACAACGACTGCGACGGCAACGACAACGACCAGGACCTGGACGGCGTCGCCTATCCCTTTGACTGCGACGACCAGGATCCCACCCGCTACCCCGGAAATGTGGAGATCTGGTACGACGGTGTGGACCAGGACTGCGACAGCAACGACGACGACCAGGATGCCGATGGCTACCCGGTCAGCACCGACTGCAACGACCTCTACGACAACATCAACCCCGGCGCAACAGAAATCTGTGACGGGATTGACAATAACTGCGATGGCCAGGCCGACACCGACGCCATGGGCGACCCCTGGTACAGCGACGCCGATGGCGACGGCTACGGCGACCTGACCGCGGTCACCTTCTCCTGCACCCAGCCCACCGGCTACGTCAGCAATTCCGACGATTGCAACGATGCAAACCTCTATGTCAGCCCCGCCGCCACCGAAATCTGCGACGGCGTGGACAATGACTGCGACGGCACGGTGGACGTCAACGCCGCCGGTGGCAGCATCTACTACCAGGATGCCGATGGCGACACCGTTGGCGGAAGCAGCACGATCAACGCCTGTACCCAGCCCGCCGGCTATGTCACCACCACTGGCGACTGCGACGACAGCAACGCCACGGTGTACCCGACGGCCACGGAGGTCTGGTACAACAACGTGGACGAGAATTGCGACGGCAATGACGACGATGCGGACGGCGACGGCAGCGACTACCCCGCCGACTGCAACGACAGCAACGCCGCGATCTACCCCGGTGCAACCGAGGTCTGTGACAACGTCGACAACGACTGCAGCACGGTGGTGGACGACAACGCGGTGGACGCCGACAGCTACTACCTGGATGCCGACAGCGACAGCTACGGCGACGCCAACAGCGCCACACTCTCCTGCTCCACCCTGACCGGCTACGTCACCAACGGCGATGACTGCGACGACACCGACGCCGCCATCAACCCCGGCGCCACCGAAGTGACCGGCAACAGCATCGACGAGAATTGTGACGGTAGCCTCGGCCAGATCCTGGTGAGCACCGCTGGATGGACCGTAGTGGGCACCAGCGCCTCGCAGTACGCGGGCATCAGCGGCGTGGCCATGTCGGCCGATGCAAATGGCGACGGCGATCCCGAGCTTCTGGTGGGCACCAGCTCCTACAGCTCCTCCACCGGCGTGATCGGCTTCCACGATGCCGGCACGCAGGGAGCGGCGGTCAACCTCACCTCCGGCTGGACCTATGTCACCGGAAGCACCCAGGGCCAGACCTTCTCCACCGCCTTTGCAGCCATCGGGGATGTCAGTGGCGACGGCGTAGAAGATTACCTGGGAAGCTCCCCTGCCGGAAGCAACGGCGACGGCCGGCTCTACGTCTTTGACATGTACGACGACAACGGCTCTGTCGCCTCTTCCAGCGGCGAGACCGTCTCCACGCAGAGCAACTTCCTCGATGTCCGCATCAACGGGACCAACGGGGAGGCCTTCGGAAGCAGCCTCGCCAGCGGCGACCTGAACGGCGACGGCATTGCCGACCTTGCAGGCGGCGGAAGCGACTACTACTACGCCACGGGCGGCGTGTGGCTCTTTGACGGGACCAACGAGTGGTGGACCGGCGGCGAGTTCGACAACGACAACTACGACGGCTTCGTCTATGGTGACTACACCTCGCTGTACAATAACTACCGTGCGGGCTATGGCTACGAGTACTTTGGAGCCGCCACCGCCATCGGCGACTTCGACGGCGACGGCGAAGACGACCTGCTGTCCTGCGCCTACAACAACAACTACGGCCTCGGCGCCTGCTGGGTGGTTGCCGGCAGTGACGCACTCTACGCCGCCAATGAGGATGTCACCGACATTGCCACGACCAAATTCTCCGGCAGCGCCTACGGAGACATCGTGGGTCGCAACCCGCGGGCGGTGGCCGCCGGTGATCTGGATGGCGACGGCGATGCCGAAGCGGTGATCGGTATGCCCGGCTACGACGGCAGCACCACGGACGGCGGCGCGGTCGCGGTCCTGTGGGGCGGTCCAAGCTGGACCGGAAGCTACGACGCCAGCACCGCCTCGGCCCTGCTGTTGGGGGATGGCGAAGCGGGTGCAGCGGTCTCCCTGCCGGGCGACATGAACGGCGACGGAATCGGAGAAATCCTGATCGGCGCTCCCACTGCAGAGTCCACCGCGGGCCGCGCCTACATGGTTAGCGGCGACGTGTCCGGCAGTGTCACCCTGTCCACCGACGCCTGGGTCACCTGGGTGGGCGAGGCCAGCGGCGACGAGCTCGGAACGGCGGTGGCCGGCGGCCAGGATCTCGACGGCGACGGCGTGCTGGATGTGGCGCTGACCGCCCCCTACGCGGACGACAACGGCAGCAACTCCGGGACCACCTACGTCCTTCCCGGCACCCAGTGACCGGCTGACATATGTATCGTTCCGATATATATCGGAACGATACACGGGAAAGAAGCCTGTCTTTTCCAGATCACGCAGGGCGCGCGGGCCAGAGGCCCGGGCGCCTTTTTTCGGCACCTCGTGCGCTTTCCCCGCTCAGCAACGCCAAAGAAATTCTATACTCTGCCAGCTCCGGAGCCTTGATGCGTCTGTTCCTCCTCTGCGGTCCGCTCTTTCTTCTTGCCTGTGACCCCGCTGCAGTAAAGGTCGACAGCGAGCCCGGCAACAGCAGCGACAGCGTCCCCAGCGACGACTCCAGCCCTCCCGACGACAGCCAGGTCGAAGAAGCCCCCCATATTGCGGTAGATCCCAGCACCCTGGACCTGGGGCCCGGGGTCCCCAACCAGCCCCTGAGCGGCGTGGTGACGGTGCAGAATACCGGCACCGGCACCCTGACCGGCACGACCGAGAGCAACTCCGGCTATACGGTGGATCAGGCTTCCTTTTCCATTCCGGCAGGGGCCAGCGTGGTGCTCACCGTCAGCTTCTCTGCGGCCGACCCCGGCAGCTACCCCGGCACCCTGGAGCTGAGCAGCAACGACGCCGATGCGCCCTTGGTCACCATCGCGCTCACGGCAACCATCGAAGCCGATGCCGATGGCGACGGCACTCCGGACTCCACCGACTGCGCCCCTGACGATGCCACGATCTACCCGGACGCCACCGAGATCTGGTACAATGGCATCGACGAAAATTGCGATGGCAATGACGATGACCAGGACGAAGATGGCTACTCTGTAAGCGAGGATTGTGAGGATACCAACGCTGGTATCAACCCCGGAGCCACGGAGTTCTGGTACAACGGCACCGACGAAAATTGCGATGGCAATGACGACGACCAGGATCTGGACGGCTACAGCAACCTCTCCGACTGCGACGACGTGGACGCCGCAGTGAACCCCGGCGCCACCGA
>JBEIQS010000245.1:0-8075 GCA_040376425.1 Alphaproteobacteria bacterium
CCCTCTCCCTCTGGCTCGATCCCCACCCCCCTTCCCGCCCCACACGTGAAGGTGACATTCAGGTAGATGTGGTGGTCATCGGCGGCGGTCTGTGCGGCTGCTCGGCAGCCTGGCACCTGGCCTCCGCGGGAATCTCGGTTGCCCTCCTGGAATCCCGGCAGATCGCCATGAGCGCTAGCGGGCGGAACGCAGGCTTCATCCTCCAGGGCACCGCCGAGCGCTACGATCGCGCCATCGCCGTCATGGGGGCCGAAAAGGCCCGCGCGGTCCACGCGTGGAGCCTGGAAAATCACAGGTTGATGGCCGAGTTGATTGAACAGGAGAAGCTGGACTGCGGCTACATGCGGCGGGGGAGCCTTCAGCTCGCCGACAGCCTGGAGGAGGAGGAGTCGCTGGTGGCCTCTTCTGCTCTGTTGCAGCGGGACGGCTTTGAAGTGCGCCTCCTGAAAGCAGACCAACTGCCGCCTGTTTTTGCAGGGGCAGGCTACCGTCTGGGCGTACATCTGCCCGCCGATGGCGAGCTGGATCCTGCCCGGTTTGTGCGCGGCCTCGCGGACCTCGCCGAGCAAAAAGGCGCAAAAATCTATGAACAAACACCAGTGATCGAGTTGGACGCTGCCAGCCCCGGCGAAGTGCGGGTGCGCACCGCGAAGGGTACCGTCCAGGCCGCCATCGCGCTGGTCTGCACCAATGCACGCGCTGGGGAATTGATCCCTTCGCTGGCCAGTATCGTGGACCCCGTGCGCGGCCAGATGATCGGCACCGCCCCCCTACCACCCCTGTTCCCCATGCCGGTCTACGCCAACCATGGCTACGACTATTGGCGCCAGGACGAAAAGGGAAGGATTGCCTTGGGTGGTTGGCGAAACCTCGACCCCGGCACCGAAGTGGGCCACGACGAAGTCCTGCACAGCGACATCCAAGCGCGGATGGAGAAATTTTTGAGGCGCTTCGCCCCAGATCTTCAGATCACTCATCGCTGGTCCGGAATCATGGGCTTCTCCCGCGACAGCCTCCCCGCCGTGGGTCCGGCGCGCGGCGCACCCGGCGCGCTGGTGGCGGCCGGCTTCACCGGCCATGGCTTTGGCTTTGCCTTTCTGGCCGGAAAGGCGCTGGCCGACATCGTGAGTGATGGGCGCCATCCCTTTGCCGATCAGATGGATCCCCGCCGCTTCTCCTGAAGTGTCAGCAGAGCGCGTACCAGTCCCGCCCCTCCACCAGCTCTGGCCGGAGCGTCGCGATGCGCGCGCGGATCTCGGCGCGTGCGCCCGCCGCCCCGACAGCAACCAAAAGGAGGTCAAAATCCAAGCTCTCCAGCATCTCGATGGGCAACACCGGTGCCCCCTGGCGCTCCACAGGTCCCCGCCCGGCCTGGATGTCCAGCACCCCCACCAGCTCCGCCCCCTGCTCTCGCAGCCAGCGACTCCAGGGCCTTCCCGCCTTGCCTGCCCCCCATAAGAGCACCCGCCGCGGTAGACGTTTGGCGAGGAATTCCATCTTTCAATGCTGAACAGCCTGAACGGAATAGCGAGGGTCCGTCCGAGTCAGCCGATCCGGCCGATCCCGCAACCGCACCACGGGCTCCGGTACCGCTCCCAGCCGCCAGCCGCCCGCCACCAACCGCAGCCACAGGTCGTAGTCCTCCGGGAAAGCCCCGCTGCGGTAGCCCCCGACGGCCGCCACCGCCTGCGCACGCATGGTGACCGCCGGATGCGAAAGTGGACTTTCTACCAATAGTTCCTGCATGGGGTCCACGATCTGGTTGAGCCAGTCCACATAGCGCTGCATGCCTGATCCCAGCGCGTCGCGCAGAAGTGCCCCCCCACCGACCGCGCCCAACCCCGCATCCACCTCCAGCAAGCGGAGCTGCGCGTCAAGCCTGCCCGGTAGGCTATGATCATCCGCGTCCATCCTGGCAAGATAGCGTCCCTTCGCCTCTGCGCGTCCGCGCTCCAACGCGGCAACAATTCCCAGCGGCGGCTGCACAATCCGGCGCACGCGGGGGTCCGACGGCAGGAAGCGCTCCGGAAAATCCGTACTTCCATCGTCGATCACCAGGATCTCGTCCCAGGCACCGGAATCGGCGAGCACCGACCCCACGGCCTCCGCCAGCCATCGTGCGCCGTTGCGCACGGGAATCAGCCAGCTTACGCGCAGTCGCCCTCCTCGCAGGGGTGATTATAATTCTCTCATGGGTCCCTTTCTGCCATTTCTGATTGTCGGCGGCGGCGAGCTGTGGCTATCCACTCAGGTTCCGGTCTGGGCCGGCTGGTTTGTCGGCTGGGCGGGCGCGGCGACCTCCTATGTGAGCCTCGCCTATTTCCTCGGGCGTCCGCGGATGCTCGGCAAGCTCGACGCCCCGCGGGTCGCGACTTTGGCGCTGATGCCCTACCATATGTTCGCCAGTGGGGCGGCCACCCTGGTCGGCAGGCAGATGCGCAAGAAGTCGGTGGAGGTCAGCCCGGGTCTATGGGTGGGCGCCTGGCCGCGGCAGGGGGTACCCGGTATGGCCCAGCTCGACCTCACCGCTGAGCTTCCCCGAAGGGGGGAGGCCCTGCGCTACGCCTGCGTGCCCATGTTGGACGGGGCTGCGGCGCGGGAGCAGCACTTTCTGGAGGCGGTGCAGCAGGCGCGCCAGTGGCGCAAGGAGGGACTGGGGGTGCTGGTACACTGTGCCTACGGCCACGGCCGGAGTGTGGCGGTGTGCATCGGCGTGATGGTAGCCGAAGGATTGGTGGAGGAGTGGGAAGAAGCCCACCGGATGATCCTGCACCATCGGCCCCGCGCGCGGATGACGGCGGCTCAGCGTCAGCTCATCGCCCGCATGCAGCCCCACCTGCATGCCATGCGGGGGAGCTGAGCCCGTCAGAGCGACCGTTCTTCCTTTTCTTCCGCGCGGTGTCGAAGAAAAGCGCGCTGGCGTGCGTCGAAGGCCGCTGGGCCGTCCGCCCCCTCGTCAAAGCTCAGCCCCACCCGCCAGCCCGGCAATTTCGCGTGCATGCTCTCCGACAGGTGGATCACCTGTGCGCCCAGGTGAAAAGTCTCCACCACGACCTCGACCGCGTCCTTTCCGTCCTCCACCTTGATGCGCTCCCGGGACTCCACAACCAGGGCGAAGACCACCCGCATGTCCATCCCCGGACGCCGGGGCAGCCACAAGCAAGCGCCGGTGCGAGAAATGTCGAGGAGCACCGCACCATCAATCTGGACGTTCGGCGGAAGGGTGCTGCGGCCACTTACGGGCGGGCTCTGCAGAGAGTATTTTTCAAGCTTGTCCTTGAGCGGAAAGCGATATTGACCTCGCCGGTTCACCTCGATCAGCTCATCCGCGAGGGTGATCATCAGGTGGCGCTCCGTTGCGGGCACCGCCTTGGAAACCTTCGGCACCAGCCACTGGTTCAACACACCCGTCAGCAGAAAACGCCCTTTCTTATTTGCTACTTCAACGCGAACCGCCGTGGGCACGGTGATGAAGTCCATCAGGGCGTCCAGCTTCAGCTTCAGGTTACCCCCAAAGGGAGCCAACGCGACGCCCGAGCGACTGGCCAACAGGTCGTGCCCGCGCCAGAGCATCACATAGGCCGCCGGACCGGTGATCTGCGTGAACACGGGGTTCGCGTTTTTGTCCTCGGGAAACCAGGCCGCGTCCGAAAATAAGGCCTCAAGCTCGATGATGCACACCGCCGGATCTGCCACCTGGAACTCAGAGAGGCGGTCGTCCTCGGTGCCGATGTGAATCAGCTCCACCAGATAGCCATCCTCGTGCGTTACATGAGGCGAAAACTCCATCGCCAACACACCCGCGCGACGACGCGGAATCAGCACTTCCGGCTCCCCGCTCCGCTGCGAGACAAACACCAACCCCGCCGTGGTGACCCCCAACCGACCAAAGACCACCTCCAGGCCCACCCGACGCGCCGCCAGACGTGTCCAGGTGGCCCCCTTCATACGGGGATCTGCCTTGTCAAACCAACGCTTTACCAACAGATCCCGCAGAACCAGCGGTGCCTCCACCTCCAGCACCAGGCTTTGCCCGGCGGCCGAGATGTGCAGCCCCGGAAAGTCAGGCCGCACCAGCTCCAGATCGTTCATCGGCAGCCAGGTGGTGGAGAGGCTGCCGGAGATCAGGCTATTTTCACTGGCGGCAAAACCGAAGCCGGTGTGCGCCACAGCCACCAGCCCCTCGTCCCGCCCCAGACGCCCGTGCGCCGTTCCCCTCAAAAAAACCGGCTTTTGCTCCTTCTCCCTGCAGTCCAGCAACGCACAAAGAACGAGCCATGCCACATAACCGGCAGGCCCCCGAAAGGTGAGCGGAGGCTCCGCATCCACCACCACCCGGCGCCCCCCATCGGTGCGGCGCACCCCCCGAATTGCATGAAGGGGGAGATGAACGGCCGCCTGCCCAACGATGCGCGCATCCAGTGCGGGCTCAAAACTCAGGCTTCCCTGGTCATCAATCTCCAGGTTGCCGTGAACCGTGAGCAGCGCATTCACCTCCAGAAGCACCGGCTTGTGGAGCAGGGGGTCACTGTTCATGCGGGAACCGGTCAAGGGCAAGGCGTCGGCCTGCATACACCACCCAGCGCGAGAGGAAAGGCGCTGCCGTCGCTTTTAGCCGTTTCGCTCGCCACCCGCCCACCGGAATCACAGGATTGAGGAACTCTTTACATCAATGCCCCGGAAACAAAAAATCTCTAAAATATCCAACGGTCCTTTCCACCCCGGTGGCGAAGTCCACTTGGGGGCTCCAGCCCAGCTCAGCCTGCGCCCGCCCGATGTTGGGGCGGCGCTGCGTCGGGTCATCCGGCGGCAGCGGCTTGTGTATGATACCAGCCTTATTGCCCGTGAACTCGTTGATGTATTGAGCAAGTTGCAACATGGTCATCTCGTGGGGATTGCCGATGTTGCAGGGCTCGGTGAGCCCACTCTCCATCAGGCGCACGATGCCATCGACCAAATCGGTGCAATAGCAGAAGCTGCGGGTCTGGGTGCCTTCCCCGAACACCGTCAGCGGCTCGCCGCGTAGCGCCTGGCTGCAGAAAGCAGGCATCACCCTCCCATCTTCCGCACGCATCCGCGGCCCATAGGTGTTGAAGATGCGCACGATGCGCGTCTCCACCCGGCGGTACCGATGGAAGGCCATGGTCAACGCCTCTGCATAGCGTTTGGCCTCGTCATAAACCGAGCGTGGCCCAATGGGATTTACGTTTCCCCAATAGCTCTCCACCTGTGGGTGGATCAGGGGATCGCCGTACACTTCCGAGGTAGAGGCCGTCAAAAAACGTGCCCCGTCGCGTTCCGCACGCAACAGCGCCAGCCGCGTCGCATCCGAGCCGGCGTAGAGGGTCTCGAAGGGAAGCTGCACATAGTCGATGGGGCTGGCGGGAGAGGCGAAGTGGTAGATACGATCCACCGGCCCCTCCAGCGGCAATTCCTTGGTGACATCCGCCTGAACAAAGCGGAAGGCAGAACCAAAACGCTCCAGAACCCGCAGGTTTCGGGGGTGCCCGGTGATGAAGTTGTCCATTGCGACCACCTCGTGACCGTCGCTCAGCAGACGCTCGCAGAGGTGAGAGCCGATAAAACCGGCGCCGCCGGTGACCAGGATACGCATCTCCCCCCTATAACCCGGGCTCTGCCGGCACGGGTTATGTCCGGCGGCCATGCCCCAGGTACGCTCCACCACCGCCCACATCCGCCTGACGGCGCTGACCGCCAACCTGGCGGCCCTGCGGAGGCTGCTGGCGCCGAAAACCTGGATCTGGGCTGCCGTAAAGGGGGATGCCTACGGTCATGGATCCATACGGGTCGCCCGGGCCCTGGAGACGGCGGCCTGCGACGGCTTTGCGGTGGCTCTGGTGGAGGAGGGCGTGCGCCTGCGAGAGGCGGGCGTACAGGCTCCGATTCTGTGCTTGGGCGGGGTACAGCGGGAAGGGGCCGCCGAAGCCCTCTCCCGGGGCCTGACCCCGGTGGTGTTCGACGAAGGCGACGCCGAGCGCATCGATGCGGCAGCGACCGGGCCGGTGTCGATCCACCTGAAGGTCGACACGGGCATGGGGCGGCTGGGCGTGCCGCTGCCCGACTGGGGACGTTTTCTGGATCGCTTTGCCCGCTTCCGAAAGCTGCGGGTGGAAGGCCTGATGACCCACTTCGCCGAGTCGGAGTCGCCCGACCCCACCTACACCCTGGAACAGGCCCGCCGCTACCAGCATGCCCTGCACACGGCGCGGCAGCGGGGTATCATTCCCCGCTCCAGGCACCTGTGCAATTCGGGGGCGATCTTGACGCGTCCAGAGCTGCACCTGGAGGCCGTGCGGCCGGGAATTATGCTCTACGGCGTCGCTCCGTCCCCGGAGCTCAGCACTCGCCTGCCCCTGCAGCCGGTGATGCAGATCTCCACCCGGGTGCTCTTTGTGAAGGATCTCCCTTCCGGCGCGTCTGTTTCTTATGGGCGGCGTTTTGTCACCCGACGGGCGTCGCGCATCGCCACCTTGCCGGTGGGCTACGCCGATGGCTACCCGCGTGCGCTCGGGGGGCGTGCGTCGGTGCTGCTGCAGGGCCAACGCTGTCCGGTGGTGGGGACCGTGTGCATGGACCTGTGCATGGTGGATGTGACCGACCTCCCGCAGCCGGTAGAGGCGGGGGATGAGGTGGTGTTGATGGGGCGCCAGGGAGAAGCGGAGATCCGGGCCGAAGAATTGGCAGAGCTGGCGGGCACCATCCCCTATGAGATCCTGTGTGGCTTCTCCGACCGTATTCCACGCGCCGATGGAGGTGCCGCATGATTGTGCAGTCCGTGGAGTCCGTCGGCAAGGTGGTGCGGGAAACTGTGCTGGGTGCGGGTCGCTACGCCATTTTCTTGATTCAGTCGATTTATTCCGGTTTTTTTCCTCCCTACCGCCTGCGCCTTCTGAGCAAGCAGATGTACTTTGTGGGGGTGCAGTCCCTGTCGATCGTTCTGATCACGGGCGCCTTCACCGGCGCCGTCTTTGCCTACCAAAGCAACTACGCCTTCTCCAAATTCGGCGCGGAAACCATGATCGGCGCGACCGTCACCTTGGCCCTGGTCCGAGAGCTTGGACCTGTACTTTCTGGGCTGATGGTGAACGGGCGGGTTGGCAGTGCGATGGCCGCCGAGCTGGGCACGATGCGGGTGACCGAGCAGATCGATGCGCTGGAAAGTATGGCGATCAACCCGCTGCAATATCTGGTGGCGCCGCGTATTCTGGCCTCCATCGTGATGGTCCCCGCGCTGACCGCTCTTTTTGACGGCATCGGGGCCTTCACCAGCTACTGGGTCTCTACGCGGGTGCTCCAGGTATCCACGGGGGCCTATGTGGCACGGACGCAGTGGTACGTGGACGTGGATGACCTCCTCGGCGGGCTCTTCAAGTCGGCGGTGTTCGGACTGATCCTGTCTTCGGTCGGATGCTACTACGGCTACTATGCGCGGGGAGGCGCGGAGGGCGTGGGTTCGGCCACCACCAAAGCGGTGGTGGCGGCCGGGGTTGCCATCCTGATTGTAGACTACTTCCTGACCCTGTTCATCGCACCGCTGGGGGTGGGCTGATGGATGTGGCCATCCGGGTGCAGGGGCTGAAAAAGAGCTTTGGAAGCCAGCAGGTACTTCGGGGAGTGGATCTGGAGATCCCCCGTGGTGCGATCACCGTGGTGATCGGGCGCTCGGGTACCGGAAAGAGCGTGCTGCTGAAGCACCTACTGGGGCTGGTGCCACCGGACGAGGGAAAAATCGAAGTAGGCGGCCAGGATCTGTGGACGATGCGTGAGTCAGGACGGCGGGACCTGCGGGCGCGCTTCGGCATGGTTTTTCAGAATGCGGCCCTCTTCGACTCGATGGATGTGTTCGAAAATGTCGCCTTCCCCTTGCGCGAACACAGTGGCTGGCCGGAGGAGCGAATCGCGGCACGGGTGCGGGAGGTGTTGGCCTCGGTGGGGCTGAGCGCGGCAATTCACAAGCTCCCCTCTGAACTTTCGGGTGGAATGCGGAAACGGGCCGACCTGGCGCGCGCTCTTGTTCGTAATCCAGACTACCTACTCTACGACGAGCCCACCAC
>JBEIQS010000310.1:0-5420 GCA_040376425.1 Alphaproteobacteria bacterium
ATACCATGCACGGGAAGAGCCGGATCCAGCTTGTGGATTTCCACCTCATAGGTCCGAGAGTGGATGGTGCGGTTGGTCCCGAGCCACGCGATCGAGCGGGGACGTCGCGCCACCGCCGCCTCCGCCGCCGGAATGGTCACCCCCAGAATACGGCGGTGCTCGTTGGCATAGTGTTGTTGCAGGTGCCGAAGCCCCACACAGGAGACCGTGTGGCAGGCGACCACGATAACCCTACAGCCCTCCTCAAACAGGCGCTCCACACACTGCTCGGCCAGATCGAGGATGGCATGCGCATCTCGCCCCCCATAAGGTGCGCGCCCACTATCCCCCAGAAATACAAAATCGGCTGTAGGAAGCTCCTTTTGTAGCTCTCGAAGTACGGTCAGGCCGCCGTAGCCGGAATCGTAGACTCCGATCAAGCACTCTCCGCGCGGCCCTGGCGCTCGGTGAGCCCATGCAGAAGCTGCGCGGCTGAGATTTTTCGGCGCGCCAACTGCCGAATCCCCGCCGTGATGGGAAGATCACGCTCGCGCTCCAGCAAAGCATCGCAGAGGGCCGCCAGGGGCAGATCTTCCCCGCCCGCTGCCAGCGCCAACCCACGTGCCAGCCCCGGATGATCGGGCATGCTGGAGGCGGCCACCAGCTCGCCCACACCGGCCAATCCCGAAAAGGTAGATGGATCGCCGCCAGTACGCCGGGCCAGCCGTGCGCCTTCCGCGATCCCGCGGGTGACCAACACGGCCTGCGTACCCACGCCCAGACCCATGCCCCGGGCCACCCCCAGCGCCGTCGACAGCACCAACACCAGCGCCCCCGCCAGCTCCACATCGGCCAAATCCCGGCTGGGATAGACCCGAAAGAGCGGGGTGTGCAGCGCCTTGACCGTGCGTTGGTTCACCTCCTCAAAGGCCGAGGCCACCACGGCCGCGCCGGGGCTCCCCCGACGCAGCTCCGCCGGAAGCAGCGGTCCCCCCAACACTCCCACCCGAAGGCAGCCAGACTCCAAGGGAACAATCTCGCTTAAACGCCGACCCGTCTCGGGGTCCAGGCCGCGAATGGCGACCACTACCACACTGCCCGGGCCCGGACGCAAGGCACGCACCAGCGGGCGAAGCTGCTCGGGTGCCGAGGCCAGAAGAAGCAGATCGGAGTGTGCGACGGCCAGCGGCGCACCTTCCACCTCCATCGGCAGCAACACCGCGTTGTTCCCCGCGCGCTCCGCCAGATAGACAAGGGTCTCCGCCAGCTCTCCCTGTCCTGCCACACAGACGTTCATGCGCCCTCCCGCATCAGGCCCACCAGGCGGTTGTGGTAGTACCAGGTCAGCTCGCCGGAGAGCAGGATCCCCGCCGGTGTCTCTTCCAGCGCCTTCCGCTTGTGAAAGCCTGCAAAAAGGCGAAGGGCCTCCTGCAGCACCCGCTCGGGATCGCTGGGGCAGTCCCGACGTTGGCCGTGGAGGCGCACCAAGGCGTCGCCGATTCGCCGCACCACTTCGACTTTGGGAATGCGCCGATCTTCAGGATGAAGGCGGATCAGGTGGTACACGTCGCGCCCCGGGTGTTGGGCCTGAAGTGCGGTCCACGCGGCCCAGGCTGCCAATTGTGTTGATTGTACCACCAGACCACGCTGGTAGGCCTCACAAAGGCGTCGCGACACGCGCTCGGTATACACCTGATCCCGCTGCTCGTCCGACACCACCTTGCCCTCTCGGTCGGTGACATAGCCACGTCGATCCAGCCGATCTCCGTGGGGGTCCAGCGAGTAGCCCGCGCTGTCGATGGGGTTCCCCACCACATCCATGGGCTCGCCGAACACCATATGAACCCGACAGTCCAACTTCATCAAGCGGCGTCCAAAGCTGGCAACTTCGCCCGGCCTGGAGAATTCATCGTCCGAGATGATGTAGCGCTGCTTGCCCTCGTCGGCCAGCGCATCGGCCACCAGTGTCTCCGCCTCCAGCACCACGCCGATAGAGAGTGTAAGGGGGACTACAAAAACGTCCTCCGTTTTTCCTTCGCGCAGGCGCTCCTCCCAGGCCAGGATGCCGGTCCCAAGCAGCCCCTTCTTGAGCTGGGTCTCGATCCGGCCCGACCGCGAGCGTGTTCCACCGGGGAAAAAGAGAGAATGACAGCCGCGTTTGATGGTTTCGGTGGAGTAGTCTTTCAGGCTGTCTTTATACAGGCGACCGCGTTTGCGGCGGTCCACCGTGTAGGCTCCCAAACGACGCATAAAAAAGGACATTGCAGGCGTCGAAAACAGGTTCAGCCCGGCACCGTAGGCGCATGGGGGCAGGCCAGCCTGATAGAGCCCCATCCCGATCAAGGGCGAATCCAGGTTGGAGACATGGGTTGGCGCCACCACAACCGTCGCGCCTGCCGCGATCAACGCCTTGATCTGCGTGAGCGGACCATCCACCTTGAAGTGCGAGCCCAGGTCAAAATGACCCGTCATCAGGCGGCGCCCGGAGGAGGCCGAAAGCAGGCGTGCCATCGCCCCGGGCAGGACTTGCGTCGCAACCTTGTAGGCGCGTGGTGAGAAAGGATTATGGATCTCTGCCCCATAGTAGCGCACCAAGCCAAGAAGGGATGCCTCTACATCGCTGCGGCGTGCGTCGCGAAGTGCGCGCGCACTTCCGTCCAGAAGCGCGACATACTCTGGATCCGCCTTGTCATGTTCCAGGCGTTTACGCTCGTGAAAAACGGTGTCAGCCAACAGGTCGGCAAGGGCCGTGTCGGTCTGATCGGCAAAACGTCGGGCGGCGCGGGCAGCGATGGCCGCGGCCACCTCGGCGTGCGAGGGCGAGTGAAAGAGGGGAGTGTCCACCACAGCCCATTAACCGGCCTGCACCGGCCCGCTCAGGCCGACTTCTGAAAGAGAAGGGCATGTTCGGGGCGGAGCCCGCCCGAGCCCTCGTCCCAGCGCTCCGCGGTGCAGCCCGCCAGCACCTTCAAACCCGCCGCCTCGGCGGCTTCCAGCAGCGGCGGAAGGGACTCCACGGCCCGGTTGCCTACCCAGCCATCACCCAGGATCACCACCATCTTTCCACCAGTATCCAACACCTTTGCCACCGTGCGAACCCAGCGCAGGGTATCGGTGCGCCAGCGATTCACGGCAGCCGCACGATCCAGGCGAAAGGCGCGTCGGGAGCCCAATTCTGCCGAATCCGATCCCGGTTCGATCCCCAGCCACATCCAGCGGAGCTGCTGCATGGTCAGATAGTCGTAGACTCCGGGGTAGGGGGGAGAGGTCACCACCATGCCAAAAGTCTCTTTCGAGCGGAATTCCCGCACATCCTCCCGATGCACCCGAGCGCGCAGATCGGCGGACGGAATCCCCGTCTCCAGGGCTTCCAGGTGGCGCCCATACTCGCGGGCGCGTGCATGGAAGAGGATCGAGGTACTACCGGCAGCGCGGTGCTGTTCCACCTTGCGGTTGGCTGTGTCGGACTCCCGATGGCTCACCTTCACCAGGATGGAGGAAAAGACCGCGCGCAGCAGCTCGCGGGTGGACTTCTCCGGCTCGGCAGCGATGCCGTCGCGGATCGCGACCAGCTCGGCGATCACCCCGGGATGGTACCAGGCGTCGGCGCCCTCGGGCACGTTGCGTGGGACTGGCACCGTTTTTGCATGCTCGGCGATGGCCCGGGCCCGGCTGCGCAGGGCGGTCCGTGCGGCTTCGTCGGTGCGGACGGTACGGGCGCGCGCCACCAACGTCGCGACCGGAGAGATATCCAGGCCCAAGGCGGAACGTCCCGCAAGCAGGGCTTCCACCAGCACCGTGCCACCGCCGCAGAAGGGGTCCAACACCGCGCCCTCGCCAAGCGTAAGCAACAGCCTGGCGGCATCGGGATGCAACCCAGCAGGGTAGCTATGAAAACCGTGGGTTGCCCTTCCTACTTCGCCAGAGCAGCGCAGCGCTTCTTGAAGGACTGCGGTAACTGCGGGGTCTCCATAGAAGAAGGAGTCACCCGTCTTCTGGTGGTGCGCACGTTTTGCTTCAGCCACCGTACACCTCATCCTGGTCAATTGCCGCCAGTACCCAGTCAAATTCGCCGCCTGTTATCTTGGCGTCGCAATAGCCGCACACCCCACTCTGCTGAACCTGATCCAGAGGCGCGCCACAGCTTGGGCAGGAGTGCAGATTCTCTCTTGGTTTTGCGCTCTTGCCCGCCGAGCGGATGAACGTCCAGTACTCCGAGAAGACCCGATCCTGAGTCGCACTGCCCCCCAGCACCTGGCCGTTGGCATCCTCGGTCCAGTCCTTCATCCGCGCGAAGATGCGGACGGTGATCGCCTCAAAATAGGCATCGACCGCGATCTTCGCGGGAACCACCTCGGTCACGCGCAGGTCGGCGGAGCGGTTGCGCAGCCCTTCACGCGCGTAGCGCTCCATCCAATAGCGGTGCTGTTGGAACAGGAAGTCCGTCTCATAAGGACGGGCTTTTTCCCACCGTCCCTCACTCCACGCGTTTTGAATCTCGACAAAAATCTCTTCCACGCGGCGGCGGAAGTCCGGCCAGTGCAGCTCGGGGTGGCGGGCGGTCAGTGCACGGGCGGCGGCCGGAAGGTCCGGTGCGGCGACCAGGGGCATATCCGTGCCCTTCTCCACTCCGCCGCCTTTCTGTAGGAGGATCCTTGGTAAAAGCTTCTGGTCCAGCAGAGAAATCCCCTCCACCTGCCACTGGATCCGCGCGTCCGTCAGAAGGCTATCGCAATTGCGACAGCGTCCCTCGCGGGTTGTGTCGATTGGACTTCCACAATTCGCGCAGGATAGTGCTCGCATCCGGTCTGGACCGGGCGAGAGGGTATTGGCGGCGCGGCGGTAGATCCAGCGCTCCATCACCCAGCGTTGCGACGCTTTTCCCTCGATCATCTCCGTGTAGTTGGCTTCCAAGAGCACAGAAATATGCGCTTCATTATTGGAGATCTGCATATTCTGGATACGGCTGGCGCCGATGATCACGTCGCGGACCTCGGTCGCCTTGCTACGGCTCTGCAGGCTCAGAAGGGCCGGCGGGCTCAGGTAGGGGGCCACGGGCCCCAGCTCACCGGTGCCGCGCGCCTCTTGCGCCCGAAGGTAGACCAGACGCGCCAGATCCAGGAAGAGGATCGCCGAGAAGTTCGGATCCCGCTGCTGCAGGGCCAGGACGCTGGTGCTGGCGGCGGGCGGGGCTGCCGTACGGTATACTTGGCGTTGGTTTTTGCCGCCAGCCGTCGCGGTATGTCGGGAGAAGGCCCATACCAAGACGACAATGATCAGAACGGGAATCCCGATCTGCGGGTGGCGAATCAAGAGCCAGAGCACCAGCTCGATCAGCCCCGAGGAGTCACCCCCGCCGCCACCCGAAGACCGACCTCCGCCGCCGGAAGATCCGCCGCCAAAGCCTTGACCCCCCCCGGCGCGGGTCCAGAGGTCCGGAA
>JBEIQS010000013.1:0-57508 GCA_040376425.1 Alphaproteobacteria bacterium
ACCCGGTGCGGACGCTGGGGCAGCCAGACTGGGTCAATCAAATCTATACTTCCGTTCAGTTAGCCATGCGGGAGGTGGTCACGGGGCGGGAGCTGGAGGCCCTGCTGGCGGAGCGCGAGAGCCTGGGGACCGAGCTGCGCGACCGGGCGAGGGCGCTACTGCCCGCGTTGGGGATGAGCCTGGAAGTGGTGGCGATCAAAGACGTGATCCTGCCGGGGGAGGTCAAGGACCTGCTGAATCGGGTGACCCTGGCCCGTAAGGAAGCAGAGGCGTTGGCCATTAAAAGGCGAGAGGAGACGGCGCAAACCCGGCAGCTTGCCAACACCGCTCGGCTGCTGGAGAACAACCCGGTGCTGTTGCGTCTCAAAGAGCTGGAGGCACTGGGTGAAATTGCCGGACGGATCGACAAGATTACGCTGGTGGGCTCTGGGGATATGGTGCGGTCGGTGATGCTCTCTGATCTGGCAAAGGCCCGCGAGGAGTAGTCGCGACATTGACGTCGCCCCCCGACTCCGCGCCGCCGTGCTATGTTGTGTATGGGCCAGTGTGCCCGGGGAGGAGGCGGTGATCCTGGTTCTGCTCGCGTGCCGTACGCACTTTGACCCCCCAGATCCCAAGGATACCTCCAACTGGCGGGAGAGTGGGGTCGTCGACTCGGACACGGCCATTCCGGACGACAGCGAAGACTCCAAAGAAAGCAAGGAATCTAAAGAAAGCAAAGAAGATACCGGCCCCTTCGACATTGACGGCGACGGCTATCCGCTCTCTCAGGACTGCAACGACCATGATCCCGACGCCTACCCGGGCGCCCCGGAAGTCTGGTACGACGGCAAAGATGCCGACTGCGACGGCCACGACGACTTCGACCAGGACTACGACGGCCACGCGCGCATCCCTGAAGGCGACGACTGCAACGATCTGGAGCCCGCCATCCAACCCGGCGCCGAGGACCTGTGGTACGACGGCGTGGACAGCAACTGTGCAGGGGACAACGACTACGATCAGGACGTAGATGGCTTCACGACGCTGGACGGCGACTGCGACGACCTGAATGCCACGGTCAACGAAACGGCGGAGGAACACCTGGGCGACGGGGTGGATCAGGACTGCTTCTCCGGCGATGATGGGATGCGCTTCACGGCCATCAACAGCTACGCCGGCACCGATCTGCAAGGGCCGCGCCTCGCCGAGAATTCAGATGGTATCGGCCTTCTTTTTGTGGCGGGCACCGCTCAGCCCGCTGCACAGGTGCAGGCCACGGTGCTGTTTCGGCACCAGCTTGATCCGCTCGCCCTGTCGGCAGGCCCTCTCAACCTCCTCCAACAGGCCTGGGGAGGAAACTATAGCTGGAACCAGGGGATCGACTACTACAGCGACGACAGCTACGAAGTGTTCGGCTACGGCATCACCACGGCCGGCGGCATGCGGTTGGCGGTGGCGCACACCTGGGAAGTGGGGGGAGGGGGCAGCACCTATTCCCATTCTACCAATACCGTTCAGAACTTTGAGGATGTCGAGCTGATCGACGGTGGCGACGGCAACCTGGAGCTGGTCGCCTGTGATGAGGGGGGAGGCACCCTGGTGTGGATGCGGGGCAGCCCGGCCGCCTGGTACGGCGGCAGCACCACCCGGGAAGAGGAGTTGCTGGACGCCAAAAGTGGCTCTTGCAGCACGGTTCCCTCCACCGCCAAGGTTTACACGGTGGAGGGTGGCAACCTAAAGAGCTACAGCTCCAGCGGCAGCAACCTGACCGCCTCTGGCAGCCAGAGCGGCTGGACGGCCAAAGACATCAAGTCCTCTGAGAACGGTCATAGCTTGTGGGTTGTGGCCGATGGCGCGGCGGGAATCTACCTTGCGCTGGACGGCCAGACCGACCGCCTCGCAGCCACCGATGCCACCCGCGTGGACGCATCGGTGGACAGCCAGGGTCGCCTGTATGTGGTGGCCTTGGACAACGGCGCACCCGTGCTCTGGTGGGGCAGCCCCGGTGCCATGGTCCAGGCCACGCTTGATCCTCAGCTCGCAAGTGTAGACGACATCGCCGTTCTGGCCACCTCCAACGACGATGCCCTCATTGCGATCCGGGGGGGCGTCAGCATCGTCTACGGCTGGGCCAAGACGCCCTGAGGCCTCAGAGGCTCAGGGAATCCACGGGCTCGCGGCGGTACTGGGAGACGATTTGGTGCGGATTGCTCCCCAGGCTCTGCCGCAAGCGGAAGTCCTCGGAAAGCAGCACCATGCCCCCTTCCGGCACCTCCTCCCAGATATCCTCGTCCCCGATGCGCTCGCTGGCCACCAGCAGGTGGTTGACTCGTTCATGCGGACGCTGCCGGAGCAAGCAGGGCTTTTCGCGCTCGGTGCAGGTGGTGGCATCGCGGCAGAAGGCCTTTTGCGTGGAAAACCACAGCTCCCGACCGTGGCGGTTCCCGACAAAAACACGCCCGTTGGTCAGGAGAAAGTTCATGGACGAGGGAGCTGCCCCCTCCCGTGCGATCATCCCATCCACTTCGGCCAGCGCCTCCCGCAGCACTTCCTCCAACGCCATCACCTCCACATTTCCCTCTCCCAACGGAGAGATTCCCGCATCTGCCATCGCCTGCAGCAGGTAGTGGAACAGCACCTCGGAGTCAGTGCCGCCGATCAGCGGAGCGCCGGTACCGGCAGCAATTAAACGCTCTCGAAGCTCTGGAAAAGCGTGGATCGTGCCGTTGTGCGCGAACATCCAGCGCCCGAACACAAAGGGGTGCAGGTTTTCCGGGCAGACGCCGCCCACCGTAGCCTTGCGTACATGCACGACAAAGGTCTGAGAAGCAATCTCCCGGCAGTTACTGCGGAAGTGCGTGCAGTCCGATGCGGGCGTGATCGCCTTGACCACCCGGGGCTGGTAGTTCTGATAGCTGCCGATGCCCCAGCCATGCTGGTGCTCGCGGGCCTGCTCGGCAAGACTGTTGCGGGCCGCTACCAACGAGCGGTGCGCGAGCGAGGGCACCGCACTTCGGAAGCCAAAAAGGCGACACATCTCCGTCTCCCCCTGCTCCCCTCCGGAGAGCTCTCTATACAATGACCGGCGATCGCCGCGCCCGCAAGCCAATTTTCTCTTGACATGACAAGACTTGGCTTTGAAGGCGGGGGGCATGCCGCAAAAAGACGGACGGGATAGGGGGCCAACCGACGCGGGGAGGCGCTTGTTCGATCTGAGCCTGGGAGAGCTGCTGATGATCGCCGTTCTGGCGATCGTTTTTATCGGCCCAGATGACCTGCCGAAGATGATGCGCCTTGCCGGGCGCTACTACGCCAAAATTCGCCGTGCGAGCGACGACCTGCGCCGGGCCTTCAACGCCGAAGTGGCCAAGGTGGAGGCGGAAGAACGCCGAGAGGAGATGCGTCGCCGTCGAGAAGAGATGGAGCGTCGTCGGGCGGAGTTGCAGGCCAAAGCCCAGGAAAAGGCTGTCGATCCCACGCAGATCAACGCGGATGTTCCGCCGCCCCAGCCGGTTGAGGCCGCCGCTGCGCCCACGCCAGAGGCGACCGAAGTCCCGATCCCGCGCCTTGCCCGCCACCTTCCCACCGCGGACGCCATGCCCGCCCACACCGAAGACGGCCGCCTGCTACCCGAAACTGCCCCCGTAGAGGAGAATCCCCAGCTTATTCCTCCCGATCCCCGTCTTCCTGACGATGCCGCCCCGCGCATCCTTCCCACGGAGTCCTGAGCATGGATCCCGTGGAAGAGTACCGGATGCCGCTGTTGGAGCACCTGCACGAGCTGCGGGACCGCTTGATCAAAGCCCTCGCCGCACTGATCATCGCCTTCTTCACCAGTTTTCTCTTCTCGAACCAGATCTTTGACTGGCTCGTCGCCCCCATGGACGTGGCCTTGGCGCTCAATGGCCGTGGCACCCTCGCCATGATGGATACCGCCGAGGGCTTCATGGTCCAGATGAAAATTTCTGGATTTGCCGCTTTATTTTTTTCATCGCCGGTGTTGTTTTGGCAGGTATGGCGCTTCGTCTCGCCGGGCCTCTACACCACGGAGAAGCGCTGGGTGGCCCCCCTGGTCACCACCTCCACCACCCTGTTCCTTTCCGGTGGCGGCTTCGCCTACTATATTGTTTTTCCCTTCAGTTTTCCGGTGATGTTGGCGGTGCCCGGGGAAAAGGTCGAGGCGGTCCTTTCCATCGACAAGTACCTGACCTTTGCCACCACGATCATCGTCGCCTTTGGACTCTCCTTTCAGCTCCCGGTTGTGGTTTGGGTTCTGGCGCGACTTGGACTGATTGATCATATCGACATGATCAAAGGTTTCCGCTACTCGATTGTTCTCATCTTTATACTCGCGGCCATTCTGACCCCCCCCGACTGGTTCGATCAGGTGTTGATGGCGGTGCCTCTGGTCGCGTTGTATCTGGTGGGCATCGTGGTCGCGCGCTTCGCCAGCACCAAGGTTCGCGAACCGGCGACGGAGTAGCTTCCTCGCAGTGAAGCGGATAGAATCGCCGTCCGGGAGTCCGCCATGTACCTGCTGCTTGCCGCCGCCGCTTTCGCCCAGGATACCCCTTCACAGGATATTCCACGTCCGGTCGGGATTTTGCAGCTTTGGGGCACTGTGTACGACTTTGACCAGGATCCGCAGGCCGACGCCTCCGGAATCGGCGACCCCGAGGACGACGCGGGCATCAAAGTCAAGCGCTTGCGCCTGGGTTTTCAGGACATGAACGGCCCGTTGGTCTACCGGCTTACGGTGGGCCTCTCCTCTCCCTATGACGGCTACAATGCCGGGGAAGAGGACATCCAGGTGATCGACGCGGTGGCGGGCTACCAGGTTGCGCACTGGTTCACCGTGCAGATGGGTCGCTCCAAAATCCCCTTTTCCCGTGATCAGATCATGGGAGCCAGCGATCTGACATTTCAGGAGCGCGGATTGGGCGCCGAGTATATCGTCCCCGATCGGGCGCTCGGGGTGGTGGCAGTGGGCACCTTCAAACCTGCCAAGGTGCAGGTGGGCCTGTTCAACAGCGGCAACGACCTGTTTGGGGACAACAACCCCGGGAAAACCGTGGTCGCGCGCGCCGAGGCATCCTTCGGGGAGCGTGATACCTACGCCTTCTGGGGTGGACCGGGCAAAGGGGCATCGGTGGGCTTTGGTGCCAGCGGAATGTGGACGGACGACCTTTCCACCCGCACTTTTGCCGCCGGCGGCGATGTGCTCTTCCGGGTGGCCGGCCTGGCGATGATGGTGGACGGAAGCTGGGCCATGGTCAGCCCGATGAACACCGACATTGCCGAACCGGGCGTGCTGGCACCGACCACACGTCTCTCCCTCACCACTCAGGCCAGCTACACCTTCTTGGGCATCCTGGAACCTTCGGTGCGCTTCACCGCCTACTCGGATGAGTCGCTCGGGAAGTACGGGCAGCTTCTGGCGGGTCTGGTGCTACACGGTGGCACCAACCTGGCCGGCTTCGACCGCTTCCGCATTGGCGCCGGCTATGTGCTGCGTCTGGAGGAGCAGAAGTTCCCGAATGATACCGTACGGATTTGGACTCAGGTACGCATCTGAGTCCGCACGGGCAGGGCCCTCAGACGGCCGTGCCCTCAAACACTGCGCAGGCGGCACGGGCGGTGTTGACGTGCACCTCCACGACCTTGGACACATCCGGCGTGTAGCCCCCCGCGAGCACCCACATCACCGGGATGCCCCGCGCTTTGCACTGCTCAAACACCCACTGATCCCGCGCCCGAAGATCGGCATGATCCAGACGCAACGGGGAGTAGGGATCCTCCTGGTAGGGGTCCGCACCGGCCTGATACAGCAGGACGTCTGGTCTTGACCGGTCAATCGCACCGGGCAGGTGATCTCGAAGGATGCCGAGATATTCCTCACCGTCAGCGCCATTGGCCACCGGCACACTCCAGGCATTCTCCGTGTCCGGCGCACGCTCGCTGCTGACGTCCCGATAGGCCAGGTTCTTTTTGTACCAGTTTCCGTAGATCGAGAGCTGGAAAAAGTCAGGTCGGTTCTGGAGAAGAGAGGCGGTGCCGTTGCCATAGTGCAGGTCCATGTCCAGCACCAGCGCACGCTTGACGCGCCCCTCTGCCCGCAGTCGCTCCAGGGCCACGATCAGCCCGTTGTAGGTGCAAAATCCTTCGCCGTGTTCCGCATGGGAGTGGTGGAAGCCTGAGGCCAGGTTCCCGGCGACCCCGCGCTCCAGCGCCCCGCGCAGAGCGGCAATACAGCCGCCGTTGGTCCAGCGGACGGCTTCGGAAAGGGCAGGGGACCAGGGGAACTTTTGGGACTGCGCCAGCGCCAGAGGCTCGCCGGTGCGCATGGCCTCCAGATAGGTGGCGGTGTGCACGCGCAACAGGTCTTCGTCCGACACCGGCTCCGGCTCAAAAATTTTCACCGGAAGTTTGGAATGCTCCAGCGCCTCTCGCACCAGCCCGAACTTGCGGATGGGCATGATGTGAGGACCAAGATCGGCGAAGTACCGGGGAGAATGCCAGATCGGGATCATCGAAGCTCCGCACAGACGGCGCGCAGGTGGACCATCGCCTCGTCCACATGCCGAGGTTGAAGAATTAATGCAGGTCGGAAGCGGATCGAACGGCTGCCACAGCCCCCCATCTCCACCCCACGCTGCCGAAGACGCTCCACCACGATGTCGCGCTGAGCGCTGTCTGGGAGGTCAAAGGCACACCATGTGCCCTGTCCGCGCGACTGGCTGAGCAGTGCGGGAAAGGAGGCTTCCAGCTCAACCAAGCGCTCCCGCAGGTGGTCACCGGTGCGCTGCACATTCCCCAGCAGCCCGTCCCGCTCCACCACCTCGATGATCACCTCCAGCTGGGCCAGCCGCAGCGGATCCCCCAGGAAGGTATTGAAGATTCGGTAGGGCATGTCCGGCATCAGCTCTTTTCGGAAGTAGCAACCGCCCACCTGCATTTTTTTGGAGAAGGTCACCACATCCGGCGGCTCGGGCAGCTCCCAGCGGGCGTGCTCCCACCAGATTCCCGTGCCACCGCCGCCGGTCTGCACCTCGTCCACGATCAACAGCGCACCATACTGTTTCGCAAGCCGTTGAAGGGCCCGGAAAAAGGAAGGAGATGCATGGCGATCTCCGCCCTCACCTTGGATGGGCTCCACCACGATCCCGGCGATGTTGCCCTCCGCCTCGCGCAGCAGGCGCTCCACCTCTACCAACGACTCCGCTTCCCGACGAGCATTCTCCTCCGCGTGCGCTTGGAGCGGGAAGAGGTTGGCGGGAAAGGGCGCCACGGGCCAATCAAAGGCCGGAAAATCCACTTTGTGGATGGCCTTGGAGCGGGTGGCCGAAAGTGCCCCCAAGCTGCGCCCGTGAAAGGCCCCCTCAAAGGAGAGAATTTTCAGGGCATTCGCCCCGCTCTGTGCGTTGCGCATGGAAGCGGCCTGCTCCTCCGCGCTCGGGGGGCCCCCACGCCTGCGCCGCATCACCTCCAAAAAGGCTATTTTGAAGGCATTTTCCAACGCCTCAGCGCCGGTGGTCACCGTCAAAATGCCTTCCATTCCCGCCGGCGCGATGTGGACCAGGCTGCGCTCCAGACAGCGCACATAGTCCACCGGGGGAGAAACCCCAAGCGCAGGCCGAAAACCCGCTGCCCAACGAAAGCGCCCATCCTCCCATGCCGCGATCAGGTCGGGGTGGTTGTAGCCCAGCGGCAGGGCCGCGATGTGGCCATAGAGATCCAGCAGGACATTTCCGTCGGCGTCCACGATGTAATTGCCCAGCGAACGCTGGGCATCGGTGTAGAAGTGGATGCTCCGTGCATCCATCCATTGCGCCTGCACAGCACGCAAGGCTTGCGACGCCGGACCGGGGATCGCCGTCCGCACCGAGATCGACACGGGCTCTCCGGGAATCGAAGGAGAATCAATCATGATTTCGACCATTTCGCTAGTAGTTCTTCAAGCTCTTTCGATGCATCGCCGACGGGTTCGCCATCGCTGCCTCCCAGCCGCCGGCTGAACTGCGGCAACGCCGCCGCACGCAGCAGAGGTGCGAGGCGATCCAGCGCCCGCGGGTCCACCCCGATGGTGGGCACTGGACTGCGCCCGGCCCAGACACGATCCGCATTCTGACGACGTACCACCACGTCTTCCGGGTAGTCTTTCAGGTGGATCGCGTCGATTCCGTCCAACAGCCCCCGAATCATTGCCGCGGGCAGCGCCACCACGTCCTCGTGCCCCACCCAGCGCAGCACCGGCACCATGGGGATGGGACGAGGCGCCCGATTCTGAGCCTTCCAATCCGAAAAGTCGGGTTGGACGTAGGGAAGCCAGTCCGGAGCGATCATGCGGAAGCCGGCCTTGCCATAGGCCAAAACGCGAATCACCGTGGGATCCGAGCGGGGATCGATAGGGTCCATCTCCGCCATCAGCAGACGGTCGGAGTCCAAATCCCCGCCTTCTTCCTGGAGTGCGCGCCGGGCAGCGGCTGCGGGCGCCGCCCGAATCAGCGTAGCCACCCCCGACCGCCGCCAGGCCGGAAGCACCAGCGAATGAGAAAGCAGGACATAGCAGAATTTGCGGTCGGGAAAGCAGACGGAGAAGACGTCGCGGATACCCGCCAGACGTTGCCCTTCGTGAAAGGTCATCAGGTGGTAGCGCACCACGCCGCCGTTGCGGGCCCGCGGGCCTCTTAGATCATCCAGGAGGACCGCCCGATTCTCCAGCTCTCCCCGCTCTCCGAATTCCTCCCAGAGGGCGCCATAGGCCTGATCAAACTCGGGGCCGGGCCCCTCCACCAGGTGGCCGGTGTAGCTGTGCATCGCGTCCAGCCCGCGCTGGCGCTCCGGTGGTGAAAAATCCTCGGGGAGGAGCTCAAGCGTGGACATCCCCGACGCTTAACCAGCCACCCCGGCCACCGCAGGCCCACTTGTCAGCACATGTCTTGAAATTGGGGAGATTGACTGGTACGCTGGCGATCTATGGAGGTCTTATGGTGTTGTCCCTGCTTCTTGCTGCGACCCTGCCTGCCTTCGCGCAGGACGAACCGGAATGGGGAGGCGGCGTCGAAGTGGACACCAACCTGCGCTACCTGTGGCGGGGGTTGGTCTTTTCCGACCTGCCCGTGGTGCAGCCGTCGGCATGGCTTTGGTGGAAGGATGGCGAGTTTTCGGTGTGGACCAGTGTCCCCATGCCCGGCGATGAAAGCGCCATTTTCGAGATTGATCCCGCCGCTCAGTGGACCTTCTACTTGGGCCCGGTCGAGCTGACCCCGGCGGTGACCGGCTACCTGTACCCCACCGACATCGGCGCCAGCTCGGTGGAGGCCGGCGCCACCGTTGCGGTCCCCATTGGTCCGATCTCGATTTACACCGCACATACCGTGGATCTGGTCGCCGCACCCGGCGGATGGTACGGCACGCTGGGCGTGGGCCTGGAGCAGGAGCTTCCCGCGTCCTTCACCGTGGATGCCAAGGTGGAAGGCGCTTTTGGCGGCGCCCGCTACAACGATGCCTACCTGGGCGTGGCCAAGACGGCGGTGGACAACGTGTCCGCCGGGGTCGGGGTGGGCTGGTCCTACAACTTCTTCTATGTGCGCGCCCATGGCGAGGTTGCACGCTGGGTGGCGCCGTCATTGGTGACCGCCACCGGGCGCCCGACCCCCTTCAACGTGGGTCTGGCCCTGGGCATTGATCTCTAAAGTATCTTCTCAACGGTCTATCTCCAACCGGAGGAAAACACAGGAATTGAACACCCCTCAGCCTCGGGCGTTTTTACGCCCTCTGAACCATCTCTGGATCGTCCTGACGTTCCTGTGCTCCTTCTTCCTTGGCACCGCAAAGGCCCAGACCCCCGAGGACACCTGGCAGAAAGCCAAGGCCGGCGGCACCCTGATGTGGGGTGCGGACCAAGAAGGCGGCGCGCCCTACATCTTTCCCAGCGAAGAGAACCAGGACGTCATGATCGGCTTCGAGGTCGACATGGCGGCCAAGATGTCCGACTATATGGGCGTCAAGGTCGAGTTTCAGCAGTCTCAGTGGGACGCGCTCCCCAGCATGCTGCAGGCGAAGAAAGTCGACATCGTGATGAACGGCTACGAGTGGATGCCGGATCGCGCCATGGACATGGGCGTCTCCATTCCCTACTACGTCTATGCGCTGCAGTTGCTGGTCAGCGAGAAGGGGCAGATCAAAGGCTGGGAAGACCTTGAAAAGCCCAAGCCGGACGGTTCGAAGTGGAAGGCCGGCGTACTCTCGGGCTCGGCCGCCGAGGAGTACCTCTCCGGCTATGTGAACGTGGACCTCGCCTCCTACGACGGCGTCACCGACTCCATGCGCGAGGTGGAAACGGGCAAGCTGGACCTGACCCTTCAGGACACGCCCATCGCCAGCTTCTACATCAAGGACTTTCCGAATCTTCGGATGGCGGGAGATCCTGTTTCTCCCGGCTACTACGTCATCTATGTGCGTAAGGGAGACGACGCCCTTATCCAGAAGCTGAACGAAGCCATCATGGTGATGTTCCGCAGCGGCGACCTGGAGAAGATCTACAACCGCTACGGTATGTGGAACAAGGACCAAGAGATTCTGAAGCAGATCATCGAAAGTGGTCGCTTCTACGGATACAACTCCGTCCTTGAAGCCCAGACCGAGCAGCAGACCGGGCCCGCCGTCACCGCGGAAGAGGTGAAGGAGTCGGAAGAGACGTCGAAGTTCGACAAAGTTGTGGAATTCGCGGGCTATCTGACCACCGCCGCCGGGATGACGGTGGTGCTCTCTGCCATCTCCTTCCCGCTGGCCATCATCATCGGTATGTTGATCGCCGTGGGGCGCCTGTACGGACCGGTGTGGATTCAGGTTCCACTCACCGCCTATGTGGAGGGTCTGCGCGGCACGCCGCTGATGCTCCAGCTCTACTTCATCTTCTACTTCCTGCCCGAGCTCGGCATCACCATTCCCGCCTTCGCCACCGCTATCATCGGCCTGGCGGTGAACTATTCGGCCTATGAATCGGAGATCTATCGGGCGGGTCTACAGGCCATCCCCACCGGCCAGATGGAGGCCGCCCTGTCGCTGGGGATGAGCCGCACCCAGGCCCTGCGCCGTATCGTCGTCCCGCAGGCATTCCGCATTGTCATTCCGCCCGTGATGAACGACTTCATCGCGATGTTCAAGGATACTTCGGTCTGTTCCGTCGTCACCATCGTCGAGCTCACGAAGCGCTTCTCCATCCTGTCGCGCAACAACGTGCAGTCGCTGATCGAGCTGATGGTGTTGACCGCAATCCTCTACCTGCTGATGAGCTACCCCATGTCACTTCTGGCCCGTCGCCTGGAGAAGAAACTCGCTCGGGAGTCCGCATGATCCGGATTAATAATCTCTTCAAACGCCATGGCACTCTGGACGTGATCAAGGGGATCTCCCTCGAAGTCAAGACGGGGGAGGTGGCCGCGATCATCGGCCCGTCTGGCGGCGGAAAAAGCACCTTCCTCCGCTGTATCAACGGACTGGAGCTGTTCCAGGGGGGCGAAGTTCAGGTGGGCCCGCATACCCTCACGCCCGACACCCATCCCCGTCGGGATGCAAAGAAGCTGGAAGCGGTGCGGCGCACCGTCGGTTTTGTGTTCCAGCAGTTCAACCTCTTCCCGCACCTGACCACCTTGGAAAACTGCATTGAAGCGCCCATTCAGGTGCTGGGTGAGTCCCGAGAGAAGGCCACGGAGCGGGCGATGGAGATGTTGAACCGGGTGGGGCTGTCCAAGAAGGCCAACGCCCTGCCGCGGGACATGTCGGGTGGGCAGCAGCAGCGGGTGGCCATCGCGCGTGCGCTGGTCATGCGTCCTGAAGCAATCCTGTTCGACGAGCCAACCTCCGCCTTGGACCCCGTGATGGCCAACGAGGTGCTCGCGGTCATGGGTGATTTGGCCCGGCAGGGACAGACGATGATCGTCGTGACCCATTCTATGAACTTTGCAAAAAACGTTTCCACGCATGTGCATGTTTTTGCAGAGGGCTACGACGTGGAGCACGGCCCACCACAGGAGGTCTTCGGCAATCCCCAACACCCGACCACCCGCGCCTTCCTGGCGGAAGCCTCCAGCGATTGACGGGTCAAGAGATTGGGGAAACGCGCCAGATTGCGCGTAGGCCCGTGTCCCGGCCGAAGGAAAAAATCTTCCGGCCGGTCAATTTTTTCCGCTACCGATGCGGAAAAAATGGGGGCGCCACTCCTCAAGGGTAGGGGATGCTACATGACCGCGCGAACTGTGGCACACTTCGCGCCCGCGGAGAGTGCTGCATGTGGGTTGGGATTCCGAAGGAAGTCCACGCGGGCGAGCGGCGAGTGGCCGCCACCCCGGACACGGTGAAAAAGCTTCGCAGTATGGGCTTTTCAGTGCGGGTACAGGCCGGAGCGGGCGAGGAGGCTCAGCTTCCGGACGCCCTCTACGAGGCCGCCGGTGCCGAGGTCAGCGCGGAGCTGTCGGCGGTGTGGTCCTCTGATCTGGTGCTGAAGCTGCGCGCTCCCACCCTGGATGAGGTGGGGCTGCTCGACAAGAACCTGCTGATCAGCCTGCTCTGGCCCGCACAGAACCGCGAGCTGCTCCAGGCCATTGCGGCACGCGGGGCCTCTGCCATCGCCCTGGATCAGATCCCCCGCATCTCCCGCGCGCAGAAGATGGACGTGCTGTCGTCTATGGCCAACATCGCGGGCTATCGGGCCATCGTAGAGGCCGCCAACGCCTACACCGGCTTCTTTGCGGGGCAAATCACCGCCGCGGGCAAGACCCGGCCGGCGCAGGTGCTGGTGATCGGGGCAGGCGTGGCCGGTTTGGCCGCCATTGGCGCCGCGCGCGGCCTGGGCGCGGAAGTCCGGGCCTTTGACGTTCGGAAAGCGGCCCAGGAGCAGGTGGAGAGCATGGGCGCCCGCTTCCTGACCGTGGAGATCCAGGAGGAGGGAGAGGCCGCCGGTGGCTACGCCAAAGAGATGAGCCCGGCCTTTATCGCCGCAGAAATGGCTCTTTTCCTTCAGCAGGCCAAAGAGGTGGACATCATCGTCACCACTGCGCTGATCCCCGGAAAACGGGCCCCGACCCTGATCACCACCGAGATGGTACGGGCCATGCGCCCCGGCTCGGTCATCGTGGATCTGGCAGCAGAGCAGGGCGGCAATTGTGAGCTTACCCAGCCAGGGAAAGTGGTGGTGGACGGCGGCGTGACCATGGTGGGGCACTTGGACCTGCCCAGCCGGCTTCCGACCCATGCCAGCCAATTCCTGGGCTCCAACCTCTGTCACCTGCTGACAGATATGGGTGGCAAAGAAAAGTTCAAGATCGACCTGGAAGACGATGTGATCTACCAGGCCCTGGTGGTGCAGGAAGGGCAGGTGCGCTACCCGGTGACCCCGCGGGCCACCAAAGAGGCGCCCAAAGCCGCCGCGCCTAAACCGGCGCCCAAGGCGGAAGAACCCCAAGCTGTAGCCCAGGCTACAGTCGCTCCCGTGAAGTCGCACAGCAAGTCGAAAGGGCACGGTCATAGCCCCAAAGCAGCCACTCCGGGTGGGCGGGCGCTGGGCCTGGTCACAGCGGTGGTGCTGGCGGTGCTGGCCGTCTTCGCGCCCACGGACTTTTTGCAGCACTTCACGGTCTTTGTGTTGGCCTGCTTTGTAGGCTGGCAGGTGGTGTGGTCGGTCACCCCCGCGCTACACACCCCGCTGATGAGCGTGACCAACGCCATCTCTGGCATCATCCTTGTGGGTGGTATGCTATCGGCCGGGAAGGGCGGCTTTAATGTGGCCTCCATCCTGGGCGCCATCGCGGTGCTGGTGGCCAGTATCAATATTGCGGGCGGCTTTCGGGTCACCCATCGGATGTTGGCGATGTTTCGGAAGGAGGGGAGCTGATGCAGACCAGTATGCTCACGGTGGCCTACCTGGGGTCGGCCATGCTCTTCATCCGCAGCTTGTCGGGCTTGTCACGTCAAGAGACGGCCCGAAATGGCAACCTCTATGGCGTTCTTGGTATGGCCCTTGCCTTTGTGGCAACGGCGCTGCATCCGAACGTGGACAGCTACGCGCTGCTGATCGGTTCCGTCGTGATCGGTGGGGCGATCGGCTCGGTGCTGGCAGCGCGGGTCGCCATGACTGCCATGCCTGAGCTGGTGGCGATCCTGCACTCCTTTGTGGGTCTGGCGGCGGTGCTGGTGGGCATCGCGGGCCACCTGGACCCCAATCCCGCGCTGAAGGGCGGCCCGCTGGTGGTACACGGACTGGAGACCTGGGCGGGCATCGCCATCGGGGCGGTGACCTTCACCGGGTCGATCATCGCCTGGGGCAAGCTTCGCGGCTCCATTTCCGGGCGGCCCATGCTGCTGCCCGGCCGGCATGTGCTGAATGCGCTGGTGGCCTTGGCCATTCTCGGAATGGCCATCCCCTATGTGACCGGCCTGCTGGCGGGTGATCATCACGGTCTGCCCCTGTACCTGATGCTGGGAATGACAGTTCTATCCTGCCTTTTGGGCATCCATCTGGTGATGGCCATCGGTGGTGCGGACATGCCGGTGGTGGTGTCGTTGCTGAACAGCTACTCGGGATGGGCAGCCGCGGCCGCCGGTTTTCTGCTGTCCAACGATCTGCTGATCGTAACGGGCGCGCTGGTGGGCTCTTCCGGCGCGATCCTGTCGATCATCATGTGCGAAGCCATGAACCGCTCCATCTGGAATGTGGTGTTTGGCGGCTTCGGAACGGAGGGTGGGCAGGCGCCGGCAAAGGGCAGCGGCGAGCCGGTGGGCGAGGTGAAGTCCATGGACGCGGCCGCCGTCGCCGAAGCCGCACGGACGGCCCGCTCGGTGATCATCGTGCCGGGCTACGGGATGGCCGTGGGGCGCGCACAGCACGTGGTCCACGAATTCTCTAAATTGTTGCGGGAAAAAGGTGTGGATGTCCGCTATGCCATTCACCCTGTGGCCGGGCGTCTGCCCGGGCACATGAACGTACTCTTGGCGGAAGCCGGCGTGCCCTATGACATCGTCCTGGAAATGGACGAGATCAACGACGATTTTCCCACGACGGATCTGGTGCTGGTCATCGGCGCCAACGACATCGTCAACCCTGGTGCAGAGACCGATGCCAGCAGCCCCATCTACGGAATGCCGGTGTTGCAGGTCTGGAAAGCCAAGACCGTGGTGGTCCTGAAGCGGGGTATGGCCGCAGGCTACGCGGGTGTAGAAAACCCGCTGTTCTTCGTGGAAAACACCCGGATGCTCTTTGGCGATGCCAAAGCCAGCATGGACAAGGTGGTGGCGGCCATCCGGGGCTGAGGGGGGAGGGGGCAGCGCTCTGGCCACCCCCTGCCGGCCGGGGAAGACTCGGCCCGCATTGTGGAGCCGATCGGTGGCCCTACCAGGCCGCCCAGGCGGCGGTGGCGGACCCCAGAAGCACGATGCCCAGAATCAGGCCCATGCAGCCCATACAGCCTTTGCGGGCCGGCGGGGCCTCCTCCTGCGGCGCCACATCGGCACTGCGGGAGTACTTGATCGGGCTGTTGCTCAAGGTCGCTGCCGCTTCCGGCTCGTCCAGGCTATAGTCCTCCCGCTGCTTGGATCCCTCCCGACGGCGCTGCTCCTCCTCCACGCGCTGGCGGGCCTCCTCCTCCAGCTTCTCGCGGCGTTCAGCTTCCGCCTTCCGTTGGCGTTCCGCCTCTTCCTCCGCCAGCTTCTTCCGCGCCGCTTCCGCCTCCTCCTCCTTCCGGCGACGCGTGGCCTCGGCCTCCTCCTCCTTCCGGCGGCGCTCCGCCTCTTCGGCCTGCCGACGGGCTTCTTCTTCCGCAATACGACGTGCTTCCGCCGCCTTCTCCTCGACCACTTCCGCACGCACCTCTACAAGAGCGCGTTGAAGAAGCACTTCTGCGATGAGCGCCGCCCCCAGGTAGCGGTAGGTGGCCAGGGTGTCCACCGCAGTGGCCACCACCCCGGTGATTTTGTCGGCCGTTCCCAGCATTCCCGGCAGTTTTTCCTGCGCCCACGCCGACAAGGGCTGGGCGAACGACGCGGCCTGCCCGACCAGCCCCGAAAGGGTCCCCGAGAGGGCGGCCAGCATGCCCGCCGCTTCCGCCACTTCCTGCCCGGCAATCGGCGCAAGTCGTGCAGCGTTTTCCGCCGAATATTTTTCAATAATCCCGGTCATTCCGGAGACGCCGCCCGCAGCAACATTGTCCGCGAAGGGCAGCACCACATCCACCGCCACATAGAAGGCCAGCAGGCCGCGCCCACTCTCCGACGCCAACAGGGTCTGAGCCTTTTCCTGCGTTGTACCCGGAAAAAGCTTCCATGCGGCATAGGCGATTCCCGCCGCCTTAAGCCCCGCATCGGCAGCCTGCTGCGGGTCCACTTCCAGGGCACCTTCCTGGCCCTTCAAACCCTGATAACCCGCTTTCAGGCCCGAGAATATGGCTATTCCCTTGTCACCCTTGTCCAGCAGCTCAAAGGAGTTGAAGGCCGCCTGTACGGCCGCATCCCGCGAGAGCTCATCGGCACGCGCAGCCACACGTTCTGCCAGGGCCGGATCCAGGCGCGCTGCGGCCTGGGAAAGGCTCCCCGGGTGGCGCCAGTCGGGAACGAAGGGAAGTACCCCCAAGAGCCCGCGTACCGCACGCACTGCGTAGTCGTTTTCAGAGAAAGTAGAAAGCTGTTCTGAGAGCAGGCTGCTCATGACCGGGCCTCCAGGAGTGCAGCTTCAATCGCCAAACGAGCCACCAGAAGACGATAGACCGGCATCGCATCCGCCGCCGTAGCGACCGCACCCGCAACGGTGCCCGCAGTGCTGATCGCCGGCGGCAGGTACTGGCGCGCCTGCTCCGCGATGGTCTTGGTATGGACACTGACCACCTGGATCATCTCTTCGATAGGCTGCGTGAGGCCGCCCAGCATGCCCCCGGCCGCCTCCGCCGCGCCGCCACCGGCAATGGCATCCAGCTTTTTCAGGTTGCCCGCCCCATACTTCTGCATCAGCCCGCTCAACATCGAGCCCGCGCCCAGCGCCAAATCGTCGGCAAAGGGAAGACACACCTCAACGGCCGCATACCAGGTCAGAAGTGCTTTTCCACTGGGAAGGGAGCGCAACTTTTCCGCCTTCTCCGGGATCGAGCCGGAGAAGAGGCGATGGGTCATCCAGGCGATGCCCGCTGCCTTCAACACCGCATCTGCACCCTGCTGGGCGTCGGTGTCCAGCGCTTTGCTCTTGTCCCCAAAGAAAAAGGTGAGGGCCGAGCGGATTCCCGTCAGGACGGTGATACCCACATCGCCGGTATCGATGGCATCCGCCACGTCGATGGCTTGCTGGAAGGCCTGCGTCTTCAGCAGCGCACGCGCGCGCTCCAGTCCTTCATCTTCCAGCTCTGAAGCCACCAAAAGGCGCGCCTCATCGATGCTTTGGTAGTAGATGATATCCGGAGAGCCCGGCACCACCCCCACCAGGGTCGTCAGCAGCTTGAAGGTCGCATCCTCGGGACCGAACTTCGCCAGAAAAGCTTCAACCGAGCGCTCGCTCATTCACCCTCCCTCAGGCCATGGCGCCACTTAGCCTACGAGCGCGCTCCGGCCAAATTCGCCGATGGCTCCCTCAGCCAGACTTGGACCCGCCATCGGTGGCGCTCTGCTTACGTTCGGCCTCCAGTTTTTCATAGAGATCCCGTTTGGGAGCCGAAAAACGGGTGGGGGCGTCCGAGGATGTATCGGCCATCATCGCCACCATCTTTTCCCCGTAGTGCCCCATTCCCTTCTTCACCTTTCCGATCAGCTTCTGAGCGATGCCCATGGCCCCTCCCAAAGCGCAATATATTCACCCCGCCCCGCGCGGCCATCCTTTCGCGGGGGTCCACAGCGCCGATTCATGTTAGGGGGCCGCCCCTTGAGGTTCCCATGAGTCGTCGCACCGAGCGCATCGCCTCGATCATCGCCAAAGAGCTGGCCATGCTGCTTTTGACCGAGGCCAAGGACCCGCGCGTCGTTCCGATCAGTATTACAGAAGTACGGTTGAACGACGATCTTTCGGTCGCACGGGTGCGCTATGTACCTCTGGGCGGGAAGGGGAGCCCCGGCCTGCAGGAGGGCCTGGATCACGTCGCCAAAAAGCTGCGCGGTCCGATCGGGCGCACCCTGCAGATCCGTCACGCGCCCGAGCTACGCTTCGAGCGGGATCTCAACTTTGAGCACTCCGAGCGGATCCAGGACCTGCTGGCGCACCTGCCGCCGCCGGCAGAGGACAGTGAAGAGCCAGGAGCCAAGGATGCTTGACGGTTTTCTTGTTGTCGACAAGCCCCCTGGCCTGACCTCCCACGACGTGGTGGCGGTGGTGCGTGCGGTCACCGGTGCGCCCAAAGTCGGGCATACCGGCACCCTTGATCCCTTCGCAACCGGCGTCCTCCCGTTGGCATTGGGCAAGGCGACCCGCCTTATCCAGTATCTGGACGAGAGCCTGAAAGAGTACGACGCCTGGGTGCGCCTGGGGGAGGCGACCGATACCGGGGATCCCACCGGAACCGTGATCGAGCAGAAGCCGATCCCGGTACTGGAACGGAAGCAGGTGGAGAAGGTGGTCGCCGGGTTCGTCGGCAAGCGGATGCAGATGCCGCCCCGCTATTCTGCGATCAAAGTCCAGGGACGCCCGCTCTATGACTACGCGCGGGCCGGAAAAGAGGTCACGGTCAACGCCCGCCCCATCGAGGTCTATGGGATGGAGCTGCTGGAGCTGGAGGAGGGACGCCTGCGGGTGCTGATCCAGTGCAGCCGCGGCACCTACGCACGCGTACTGGCAGAAGAACTGGGGGTTGCACTGGGAACCGTGGCGCACCTGGAAGCCTTGCGGCGCACCCGCTCCGGCGACTTTCTGCTGCCCGGAGCGATGACCCTCTCCCAGCTTGCAGAGGCGGCGGCCGGGGATCCGGTGTGGACCAAGGTCCTGCGGCCCGCACGAGGAGAGCAGCGTATACCCTGGTTCCCCCGCGAACAAGTGGAGGAAAGCTTGCGACGCTGGATCCAGCCGCCGCAGCGCTTGCTGCAGCATCTACCGGCGCTGCAGCTCAGCGATGGCGAGGTGCGTCGTCTCCGCCAGGGTATTACTCCCGGACGGGCCGGGGGACACAATGTGCCGGTGGTGCTGCTTTCTGGCGAGGAAGTTTTGGCCGTCATCGCTCCCGGACCAGCAAAAGGGTTGACACCCGACCAGGTATCGGATAATTCGGCCGCCACGCGAGAATCACGATGAACCTTCTTCAGACTGTCGAACAAGAGAATATCACCAAACGCGATGTTGCCCTGCGCCCCGGCGACGAAGTCCGCGTGCACGTCCGCATCAAGGACGGTGAGAAAGTGCGCATCCAGGTGTACGAAGGCACCATTATCTCCCTGAAGGGTACCGGCACCCGCAGCATGTTCACCGTCCGCAAGGTGAGCTTCGGCGTGGGCGTCGAGCGTATCTTCCCCCTGTATTCTCCCACGCTGGAGAAGGTGGAAGTCAAGGTACGCCACTCTGTCCGCCGGTCCCGCCTGTACTTCCTGCGCGGCCGCTTCGGCAAGGCTGCCCGTCTGAAGGAAGTCGCCCGGAATTAGTACCGATCCTCGTCATCTTCGGGGACGCGCCGGGGAAGACAAGGTGGCCACCCTGCTCCAAGGAGCGGGGTGGACGATTGTTGCCCGGAATTGGCGTTCCGTCGGTGCAGAAGTGGACCTGATCGTCCAGAAAGAGGATCGGGTTCGCTTTGTAGAAGTGAAGGTGCGGCGCCGTGAAGGCCCCCTTACTGACGAGGCGGTGAGTCCTGCCCAACGGCGCCGTATGGCCCGCGCGGCGGAGCTTTGGCTGGACAGCCGGCCGGGTATTCGGGAGGCCTGCTTCACGATCGCCTGGGTCAACCTTGCCAATGGCACCGTGCGGTGGCTGGATAACGCCTTCGACGCATGAACGGTGAGCCGCCGCACGTACCGGCGATTCAGTGGGCAGACACCTCAGCCGGCCCGACCGGCGGCACAAAGCAGTCCGCCGCCCAACACCACCATCCAGAACAGCAGGAAGAACGGCCGAGCGATCCCTCCGGAATCTCCGCCTTCCTCCATCTCTGGGGCTACTTTTCCGGCCGTCACCAAGGCCTTGAAGATCCCGTCCAGGCGAATCCCCTTGTAGCGACGGAGGCGGCCGTCGCGCAGGTTCAGCTCCAGACCCACCAGCTCCTCGGCCCCGGAGGCCATGCTGAGAATGGAGTAGGTCCATGCCCGCGCCCGCAGCACCTCCTCCAGAGCCACCACCTCGCCCTCGCTCCCCACCAGATGCTCCCCATCAAAGCTCCGAATGTCCCGGGCCATGGCGAAGCGATGCTCAAAGCGCAGCGACCGAAGCAGGCCCGCCAGCCCCCAGAAGGGCCAGGTCAGCACCCCCACCAGAAGGCTGGGGTACATGCACCCATCGCGCATCGGCGCGCCTACCCGGGCCCCAGGCGCGCCACCTCAGGCATCCAGCTGATCCACCGAGTCCAGGCGCTCACGGATTTCCCGCAACCGCGGCGCGGGATCGCGCCCCATCAGCTCCCCAATCATGCGATCGGTATCGGTGTGCAGACCGTCGGGAATCGACACCCGCAGCAGCTTGCGCTTGCGGGGGTCAAGCGTCGTCTCGTAGAGGGTCTTGGGCGGCATTTCGCCAAGGCCCTTGAACCGGGTAATCTCGGGTTTTCCACGTCCGCCAAGCTTTTTGAGGATGCGTTCCTTCTCCGCATCGTCCGCCGCCCAGAGGGTCTGCTGGCCCACATCCACGCGATACAGCGGGGGCTGAGCGATGAACAGGTGACCCTTCTCGATAAGTCCAGGAATGTAGCGGTAAAAGAAGGTGAGGAGTAGCGTCGCGATGTGGCTGCCATCGTGATCAGCATCCATCAGCAGCACCACCTTCTGGTAGCGGAGTCGGGCCGAGTCAAAGTCCTTGCCCAGCCCACAGCCCAGGGCCGCTGCCACGTTGGAAAGCTCTTCGTTCTCCATCACCTTTTTCAGGTTGGCCTGCTCCGAATTCAGCACCTTGCCGCGCAGCGGAAGGATGGCCTGATAGTCGCGATCACGGCCCTGTTTGGCGGAGCCACCAGCGCTGTCACCCTCTACGATGAACAGCTCGGCGCGGCGCGGATCAGTGGTGGAACAATCTGCCAACTTCCCGGGCAGATTGAGCCGACCGGAGGTGGGGGTCTTCCGACGAACCTGATCTTCGGCGGTGGCGCGGGCCTGGCGGGCGCGCGCGGCCTGCACCACCCGCGCCACGATCAAGTCGGCGATGGTGCGGTGCCCGTTCAGGTACTGCTCGTAGGCGGGGCGCAGCACGCCCTCTACAATCGCACGGACCTCCGGGTTATTCAGGCGATCCTTGGTCTGTCCTTGAAACTGAGGATCCTGCAAGAAGACGGAGGTGATGGCCAGGGCACCCTCGCGGATGTCCTCTGCGGTCAGCGTGATCCCCCGCGGGGCCAGCTCGTGCGTGTCCACATAGGTGCGGATGGCCTTCACCAGCGCATCGCGGGCGCCCTGCTCGTGGGTGCCGCCGTTGGGGGTGGGGATGCCGTTGGCGAAGGAGCTGAACAGCTCGCGGGTGCCGTCCGTGAAGGTGACCGCCACCTCCACCCGCAGGTCGCCCCGGCGCTCCACAAAGAAGGGCTCCGCCTGCACCACATGCCGGTTGGTCTTCTTGGCCAGGGCAGAAATGTATTCCCGGATACCATCGGGATGGTAAAACTCTTCGGTGGTCTTTTTACCCTCATCAAAGAAGCGAATCTTCAGACCACGATGTAGAAACGAGGTGGTTTCCAGGCGCTCGCGCACCCGGTCCGCCTCAAAGCGCAGGTCGCCGAACACCTCGGGATCGGGGACAAAACGGACGGTTGTGCCGGTCGCACGGGGCGCATCCCCGATGCGCTCCAGCGGTCCCCGTGGCCGCCCCCGGCGAAAGGCCATACGAAACTCCCCGCCGTCGCGCTTCACAGTGGCGATCAGCTCCTCAGAGAGGGCGTTTACCACCGAAGAACCCACCCCATGTAGACCGCCGGAGGTTTTGTAGGATCCCTCCTCGAACTTCGCGCCGGAGTGCAGGGTGGTGAGGATGAGCTCCAAGGCCGGTTTTTTGTGGATGGGGTGCTGGTCCACGGGGATGCCGCGACCATCATCGGTGACCGTGGCACTGCGACCATCGGCGTGCAGGCGCACGTCGATGCGGGTGGCGTGGCCGTTCATCGCCTCGTCTACCGCATTGTCCACGATCTCCCACAACAAGTGGTGGAAGCCGTCGGCCCCGGTGCCGCCAATGTACATGCCCGGACGCTTCCGAACGGGATCCAAACCCTCCAGAACCTGGATCGAAGCGGCAGAATAGCCGGTACTGGCCATGATCAGCTCTCCTCCCGAGGCCGGGCCTCGGACTCTGCACCCTGATCCAGGAGCAGCTCAGGGTTTCTCTTCCAAAGGGAAAACACGCCTTTCTTCACGATCTTCTTGCCCTTGGCGCCACGGCCAGCCGAGTGGCGGTCCGGACAGATCACCTCGGCGATGCCCACGCCGGACAACACGATGGGGCCGGTGGCCCCTTCACGGGTCAGCTCAAAGGCCAGAACTTCATCGCCCTCTTTCAGCTCGATGGCGGTCACACCCTTGCCCACACCCTTGACCACCGGCACATCCGCAACGGGGAAGCAGAGGCCGTGGCCGTCTCGCGTCGCAAGACAAACATGCTCCGTTCCGTCCGAGGAGAAGGCAGCGAGCACCAAATCTCCCTCTTCCACCTTCAAAAATCTCCGTCCGTTGCGATTGGAGACCTCTCGATGAACGGACAGCGGAACGCGGACGATACGCCCCTGCCGTGTGGCGGCCACCAACCAGGGCCCTGCATCCTCCTCTCCAGCGCTCTCCACTTCGGGCAGATTGCGAGGATCGTGGCTGACCATCCCCACCACGGACTCCCGATCCGCAAAGGCGAAGTGGCGCTGCACCGGCTCGCCATGGCCCGTGGTGGCGGGCACCGTGTCGGCCCGCAGCACATAGCCACCGCCGGCCGTCGTGAAGAATGCCACATTGGAAGCGGTGGAGCAGCGTGCCGCCCACAACACCGCGTCGCCCTCACGCACCCGCACCTTCTCCACCGACGACACCGAGGCCTGCCGCTTGATCCAGCCGTCCCGGGTCGCCACCACAATTGTATCCTCGGCTACAATGTAGGCGTTTTCGTCGTAGGCCACTTCGGCACTTTCGCCGCGAAGCAGGGTTTGCCGTGCTTTACCATGCTGTTTTCGCAGGGTCACCAGCTCGGAGCGCATCAAGGCCTTCATCTCCGATTCCGACGCCAGGATACTGTCCAGGCGCTCGGCGGCGGCCCGCTTCTCCGCCAACTCCTGGCGGATCACCAGCAATTCCAGGCGGGCGAGGCGATACAGCTTCAGCTCCAGGATGGCTTCCACCTGCACGTCGTCCAGGTCGAAGCGATCCATCAGCTTTTCGGCCGCATCCCGCTTGCCTTCGGAGGCGCGGATAATGCGGATCACCTCGTCCAAGGCGTCAAAAATGCGCTCGTAGGCGGTCAGGACGTGGATACGCTCGCGGAGCTGGGCCAGCTCATGGCTCAGGCGGCGCCGCAGCGTGAGCAGCCGGAAGGCCAGCCAGTGCTCCAAAAGCTGCTTCAGATTCAGGCGCTCCGGCGCACCGATCTCGGGATTCTCCGTCGGCACCAGACAGGTCAGGTTGACGTGGAAGAAGCCCTGCAGCGGGGTGTGCCGGTAGAGCCAGGCCATCGCCGCCTCGGCATCGCCGGGGCCGCGCAGCTCCAGCACAATCCGTACGTCGGTGGTGGATTCATCCTTCACATCCACGAGCTGGGGAATGCGGCGCTGCGCCACCAGCTCGCCCAGCTTCTCCACCAGGGGGCCCTTCACAAGGCCGTAGGGGACAGAGGTGATGAGGATGCAGTGCTTCTTCCCCCGCTGTTCGGTGGTCCAGGTGGCACGGATTTTTACCGGCCCTTGGCCCTCTTCGTAGACCTGCCGCAGCTCGCCGGGGCTGGAGATGATCTCGCCCCCGGTGGGGAAGTCGGGCCCCTGTACCTTGCGGCACAGCTCCTCCACGTCAACATGGGGGCGATCCAGGAGAAGCAGACAGGCATCCAGCACTTCCCGCAAGTTGTGCGGCGGGATACGGGTGGCCATACCCACCGCGATGCCCTCGGCCCCGTTGATGAGCAGGTTGGGCACCTGAGCGGGCAAAACGATGGGTTCAAAGCCCTGACCGTCGTAGGTGGGCCTGTAGTCGACGGTCTTGGACTTGATCTCAGAGAGAAGGTCTTCGGCCAGCGGCCGCAGGCGTGCCTCGGTGTAGCGCATGGCCGCAGCGTTATCGCCGTCCAGGCTGCCGAAATTGCCTTGGCCATCTACCAGCGGGTGAAGGAGCGAAAAATCCTGCGCCATCCGCACCATGGCTTCGTAGATCGCGCTATCGCCGTGGGGATGGTATTTCGCCATCACCTCGCCCACCACGGCAGCCGACTTCCGGTAGCGTCCAGTGTGGATCAGGCCCAGGTTATGGTACATCGCGTACAGAATACGACGTTGTACCGGCTTTAACCCATCGCGCACATCCGGCAGCGCGCGTGCGTGGATAACGGACAACGCGTAGTGGATGTAGCGATCCCGCGCGGCGTCCAAGAGAGAAACGGGCGTTTCACTGAAGAGGTCCATGGCGGGCACCCGTATAGCACGTCAACGAAGGGGAGGGGAGAGCACAGGAGAGACAAGGGCTGTCCCCTATAGCTATTCATTTGAATGCTGTCCAGGGGTTCAGTAGAAAAGCTAGTCGGCGCTGTGGCTGATCACATAGGCCTCTCCCCATCCCCCCACGCCGATACCCAGATCCTCTTTGCCATCGCCCTGCACATCCCCGAGGGCCATAAGGCGGAACCCGAAGGTGGTCTGTGTACCTGGGAAAAACACTTCGTCCACCAGATCGGGACCGTAGAGACCATGCACCTCTCTGATGCCGGAGGCCTGGCTGTTGCGCCGGCCATAGAACAGGTCCAGCACGCCATCGCCATCGTAGTCCAGCACCGCCAGGTCAGGTCCCGCCTCTGGATCGGCGCCATCTCCTTCCAAAATCCGCTCGACCGGCAGGTCAGTAAACTGACCCAGGCTCAGATCCTCCGAAACCACCACCCCCGACACACCCGTGGACGAGCCGCTGTAGGTCAGGGCCACCTCGGCCACGCCGTTGTCGTTCAAATCACCCGCCACCAACACCGAGTTGTTCCAGATTGCGTCCGGCACTGAGTCGAAGTAGGTCGCGTCCGCATCCAGGCTGTCCAGCTCCTCGCCGGCCAGCGAGGACAGGCGTGAGACATCAAAAATCATCACGGCACCCAAACCATCACTGCGCGCGTCATAGCCCGCGACCACCGTGAGCACCTCGAAACTTCCATCCCCGTCCACATCGGCACTTGCGACATCGGTGCCCAGATAGGCATTCAAGGTGTTGCCTTGAATGCCCAGGGCATTGTCCTCGTAGCTTCCATTGAACTCGGTGCCAATCAGCGTGGGATCCAGAATCCAGATCCGGCCCTCGCCGCCGGCACCCCCCGTGGACATGTACGGAGAGCCCACCGCCAGCTCGCCCAGTCCGTCACCATTCAGGTCGTCCAGCGGGCGAGAGGTGATGCCGAAGCTGTGCTCCACCGCGTCGTTGCTCGTCAGACTGCCCCACAGGCTGGGGTCCGTGCCGGAGAGTCCGTAGAAGGTGGTGGTTGGGAGCTCCGCCGTCTGGGCCGTGTCGTCGCCGCTGGAAACCGCCAGCACGTGGGTGGAGCCGGTGTAGGTAAAGGCCGCCCCGCAGACCGAGGAGCTGTCGAAGGCCGTGAAGCCCGTCACCGCGCGGGCCTCGACATAGCTCCGATTCAGGTTCGTCAGCATTTTAACTTCGGGCCCGGGAATACAATAGTCCTTGAAATTGCCAAGGGCGATGTCATCCAGCCCATCCCCGTCCAGATCACCGGTGCGGAACAGATTGACCGTCAGACTTCCATCATCTTCGTCGATGAACACATCCACATCCTGCTGGCCCACGTCGCGGCAGGCACCAGCTTCACAGTCCTGATCGATGCCATCGCCACAAATCTCGGTCGCACCGGGGTAGATGGTCCCGTCGGTGTCATTACAGTCGTCGTCGAGCGTGGAATGACCCACGCCCGGGCAGGCCAACCGGCTGGAATCAGACCCGTGGCCATCGCCATCCGCGTCGGAATACAGCAACTCCTTGCCGTCATTGTCCGCCTGGGCGTCACAGTTCTGATCGATGCCGTCCCCGCAGTCCTCGGTGCGGCCGGGGTGGATTGCGCCATTTCCATCGTCACAGTCCCCATCGACCGCACTGAAGCCGGGGGTGTCCGCGCACTGCTGCTCGGCCACACCGGTCCCGAAGCCGTCGTCATCGGTGTCGGGGTACAGGGCCACAAAGCCCGCCCCCCCGCAGGCGGCGGAGTCCTCGGAATCCACCATCGTGGAGTCAGGAACAGAGGATTCCAAAGCCGGCTTCAGCTCGGGATAGCAGGCGAGGAGCAGCAGGAATAGGCTCATCTGGTAACCCTTGCTACAAAAGTTGCGCCATCCGCCGTGGGAAGGAGGGCGAGGTCCATCTGCGGCAAAGGGGCCACCCACAGGCCCACCCCCGCACCCAGCAGGCCCAGGCCCGCCGCCGCCGCCCCAAGGCCGCCGTAGGCCCAGGCTCGCGCATTGCTGAACATGCCCTCCTTGTACTTCCGATCCAGATTATCCGTCGGTGCATCCGCAGCAACGCCGGCTGCCCAGCCATAGCTCACGGCCGAGGCGCCCCCTCCGAGCACGAGGGCCGTGGCCCCAGAAGCGATCAGGCCGGTGGCCAACTGCCGTCGTGACTGCACCGACACGCGCGGCAGGGCGTTCCAGGACCCCGGTCCCACCCATGCGCCGCTATCTGAAACCCAGAAGGCCCGCCCCCCATCGGGATCGTGGGCCGATACCAGCACGTCCCAAACCGGACCCGGCTGACGCAGCTCCTCGGAAGACAGCGCGCCGGGAAGCAGCAGGGTGGCTTCCCCGCTCAGGTTCAGCTCGATCGGGTGGCTGCCGGGGCTCAACAACTGGAGGAGGTGAATCCCCGCGGGGAGCGACAGGCGCCCCTGCTCGGGAGCTGCGGCCCGCCCATCCACCCACAAGGGCGCCGGGCTGGACCCCGAGATAGTGAGGGTGACGCTGGGAATTTTGGTGGCTGCGACGGATTCGAAACGCGCTCGGGCGGGAGGGGGCAGGCGGCTGTCGAAGGCCAGACCCGGCGAAAAGAGCAGCGCCCGCGAAAAAGCCTTATTAGCCGCATCTTTCTCGCCAAGCAGCTCCTGCGCCACCCCCAACAGCAGGTACAGGCGGGACGCCACAGAGGCCTCCGCAGGTTCGTGCAGGCAGCGCAACGCCGCGGCGGCAGCCAGAAGATCCTGACGCGCCGCCGCATACTCCGAGTAGGAGATCTTGCTCTCGGCACGACTGACCCCGTCCCGAATGCTGGCCGCAGTATCCACCGCGCTGGTACACACCGTTGCCGGAGCCCCCACCACCACCGCCTGCTTCACACCCATGTCCAATGATTGAGGGTCCAGCTCCCACGGGGGGATTCCGGTTGCATCGGAAACCCGACGCACCGCCTCAGTAGGGGAGCCGGTATAAATGAGCGGGTCGCGCGCAAAGACCAGGGGCAGCAGGAAAAACATGCAGGGTGTCTAACCGATTTGTCGCCGTCGAAGAAGCATGCCACCGGCAGTCCACGCCAGATCCTGCCACCGCCCTGCGATCGCGAGCGGATAGTCGGGATCAAGCCTGCGCGGCACCATCCGACGCGGCCAGGCCCGCCCCCGCTGCAGCCCCCCCTCGGGCGACCAGCGCACCCGTTCGCCGTCCAGGCTCCGACCTTCCAAGACATCTTTGTCCCAGCACAGGTGATCCAGCCGGTCCCCACCCGCCAGCAGCCGGTGCGCCATCCGAGGCCCCTCCAACAGGCCGATCTCCTCCTCGTCCATCCAACCCAGCCGCTGCCCGTCCCAAGCCACCCAATGGGGGAGCTCCGTTCGCACGGGCTGTGCGGTGCCCAGCTCCCAGAGGGCCCCGCCGGGACCGGTGAGACCGCCTGCCGCCAGGGAAAGGTTGCTCCGACGAAAAAATCTGGTCCAAGACTCCTCTTTGCTCCATAATCTACTCACCCGTAGATTATCCCCGGGTGTCCAGCAGACAATTCTACCCTCCAGTAGATAAAGCCAGCCGCGTCCCCACGGCCCGATCGGCACCCCGGCCGGCGCTTCGTGCGCCCCACCGCTCCGCAGGTCCAGCAGCGCGCCCCGCAGCGCCACCCGCCCTCCATCCGCCGAAAACACGGCGTGGTCCAAGGAGATCGGCCCGAACACGCCTCCGGCTCCCGCCCCGCAGCTTCCCCACAGTCCGGCAGTGGTCTGTGCCAGCAGCGCTCCGCCCGGTCCCGCAACGATCGAGGTCAGGCCATCAAAATCCCCCACCGTCTCTCGCCCACGACCGAGCTGCGATCCCCGGCACCACACTGTCCCCAGTCCCGCCGACCAGGGGCGCAGCACCGGCACATCCAGCAGGTGGGTGGGCAAGAGCCACGCGCGCCCATCGGCGAGGCGCCAGGCCTGCTGACGCCGGCCGGACTGCACCACCAGATCCAGCCCCAGCCAGAGCTGTTCGCCGGGCTCCACGGTGAGGGGCAGCTCCGACTCGATGAATGGTGCCTCCGGGTCTACCCGAAACACGCCCAGCTCCGTCGCAACCGACCAGTGCGACGGCCCCACGGCCACCCCTTCGATAGTGCCAGGCAGCCGCAGCGCTTCCACCGCTGGGGCCCCCGGCTCAAAAAAGAACAGCAGATCGTCGACCACCCATCCCAGGCGGTGCCCGTCTCCACCGATCCAATGGGGCTCTCCCGGGGCCAAAAGCTCCCAGCAGCCCTCCTCAAGCCGAAGCTCCACTCAGTAGCCCTCGACCAGTCCCACCAGCCGCCCGGCCGCCGTGCCCACTACCAGCAGACCGCCGGAAAGGGCAGGATCACCGGTCACCGCCGAGCCCAGGTTCACCGACCAGGCGGTGCCGCCATCATCCAGGTCCACCCGGTACAGGCGGCCATCCCCGTTTCCGGCATAGAGCGAGCGGTCCACCCACATGCCCTGAGTGCGGTACTCACCAAAACCTTCGGAAGTCCACACTTTTTTTCCGGTGAGCGGCTGGAGCGCATAGAGCACGCCGTCCCGATCGGGAATCCACAGAAACTCCCCCACGGACAGGCTGCCCCCCGGCTGATAGTCTGTCTTGAAGCGCCAGAGTTCGTTGCCGTCCTTGCTGAAGGCCACCACGCCACCACCACCCGCCGCTGAGGAAGCCAGGGGCACATAGATGGCGTCCGGGCCCACCGTGGGCCCGCCGCAGGCGGCTCCGGGCAGCAGGGCATTCCAGGCGATCGCGCCGCCGGAGATCGCAAAAAGCTCGCCCTGAACCGTCGCAAGATAGGCGATGCTCCCCTCAGCAGCGATGTGCCCGGCGGGGGTCTGGCCAAGCTCCACCGTCTCCTTGCCGGTGTGTACGGCACCCTTTTCCGACACCCAGATCAACTGCTCGCCCAATTGCTCCACCGCACCGACAATTCCAGGTGCGGCCTCTTCTCTTTTCTGCTCCCCGCTCAGCGGATCCAGGATCAGGATGCGGTCCGCAGCGGTCACCGCCAGTCCATCGTTCACCAGAACGGCTGCGCGTGCGCCGTTCTTCTGCTTCCACAGCAGCTTGCCGTCCTGCACGGCATAGACACTCCCACCACCCACCGCAAAAAAGCGCTTGCCATCGGAGAAAATCGGGACCGTGATCGGCCCGTCCAACTGCATGGCCCAGGCCTCCACAGGCGAGCGGCGCAGGGCGGGGCCCGGCTGTTGGCCATTGTGGTGGCTGTTGGGTGCGATGGCAGCTTGAACCTGCTCTACCTTGGGCGCCGGGGGCGCAGGGGCCACGGCCACCTCCACCTTCGGAGCGCAGGCCACCCACAGGCTCAAGAAGATTCGAGAGATCATCGACTATCTCCTCGGAATTTATAGCCAATTCCGCGAACGGTCTGGAAGTAGCGGGGCTCATCCGGGCTATCGAGCTTTTGCCGCAGGCGGGTGATGAAGTTGTCCACGGTGCGGTCGGTGCCGAAGTACTCCTCGCCCCAGACCCCATCCAGGATCATCTGCCGGGTCACCACCCGCCCTTCCCGTCGGGTAAAAAACTCCAATAATTTCAGCTCTTTGGCGGTCATCTCCACGGGCTTTCCGGCGCGGCGCACCTCTCCGGCCACGCCATCCACCTCCACATCGCCAAAGCGGAGGATCCCGGTGGGCGCCGCCTGGCGGGTTCGACGTAGCTGCGCCTTCACCCGCGCCAGCAGCTCCGCCAGACCGAAGGGCTTGGTGACAAAATCATCGGCTCCAATCTCCAGGCCGAGCACTTTGTCCGCCTCGGCACCGCGGGCAGAGAGGATGATGATCGGGCATGCAAGGCCGGCCTTTCGCACCTGCCGACACACTTCGTAGCCGTCGATGCCCGGCAGCATCAGGTCCAGCAGGATCAGGTCCGGTCGCCAGTCCGTTGCCACACGGACCCCCTCCGGGCCCGTGCAGGCCTGCCGAAGGTCGTAGCCTTCCAAGCCCAGGTTCAGCTCAAGACCCTTCAGAATGGAGGGATCATCTTCAACGAGGAGGATTCTTTCAGGCACGTCGCAATGTATTGCGTCGGCCCCCTTGACGGTAGCGGGGGACATGTACATCCAGGGTGCATGCGCAGCTATTCCTCCGCCGATCCCTCTGAAACCCGCGCCTTGGGGCAGCGCCTGGCCGCCAAGCTGCGTCCGGGGCACCTGATCCTGCTCCACGGGGACCTGGGTGCCGGAAAAACATGCTTTACCCAGGGAATTGCCGCCGGTCTGGGCATAGAGGGTCCGGTACAAAGCCCCACCTTCATCCTGATCTCCGAGTATCCCGACGCACGGGTGCCGCTGCGCCATGTGGACCTGTACCGCCTGGAGCGTACCGAGGAAGTCCTGGCCTTGGGGCTGGAGGAACGCCTGGACGACGGCGTCTGGGTGGTGGAGTGGGCCGCGCGTTTTGAGGACCACTGGCCCACCGACCGGCTGGAGGTGGAGCTGCAGGAGGAGGGGGAGGGGCGCCGCCTGACATTCCGGGCCACCGGCGCCGATCATCGGGAGCTGGAAGATGTCTGAGCTTCGAGGCACCATCGGCGTCGCTGCCCTCTTCTTTTTCCTGCTCAGCCTGCACACCGGGCTGCGTGTCCTCGCTCCACTGGAGCTGGGCGGACCGGTGGTTCGGCTGGATAACGCGTGGTATGACCTGGGAGATCTGGGCGCAGTGGCCCTGGCCGGCGGGCAGGCGCCGCCGCAGTGGCGCAGCCAGGACTTCGTGGACGGGGACCGGGTGGTCCTGTTTGGCGGCTGGCTTTTGGGGGCAACCATCGGCACACCGGGGGAGCCGGCCGGCCCAACGGCCGAAGGTGGCACCACCGCCTACCGAGCCTTGGGACGAAAAGTACCGGTCAATCGCGCCACTCAGGCGGAGCTGGAAGCATTGCCGGGCATCGGCCCCACCCTTGCACAACGTATCATCGCCGGGCGTCCCTACCGCAGCATCAAAGACCTCGACCGGGTCAAGGGAATTGGTCCTAAAACTTTGGAACGACTTGAAAAATGGCTGGACCTCAGCCCATAGAGCCGATGATCGACCCGGGTGCCCACACGGCCGACTGTTCGGACTGGTAGATCACACGTCCTTCCTGCGTATAGGTGAACTGGTACTCCACGAACCAGCGCCCCCGGATACGACGGACCCGCTGCGCTTCCAGGGCCACCTCCATCCCCGGGCCGATGGTGCCGATGGAGGGAAAACGCGCGCTACGCACGTGGGTGCCGAAGCCCACCCAGCCCTCGCTGACCCGCAGACCCAGGCCGTAGACCGCGTGCAGGTTGCCCAAAGTCCCGGTGATTTGCACCATCACGGCCCCCGGTACATGCAGGGGATGACCCGGTAATTCGTTCTGACTGCCCACCAGCTCGCCGAGCCGGGTGGTGTCCGTATGCGCCACCACAGCTTTCTCGCTCACCGCGATCATGTCGTGGACGAACCAGGAAGAGGGTCGATAGAGGCACTCTTTTTCGAAATCTGCGGGCAAGGCCATCAGGGCTCCAGAGCATCGTTCAGCGGAGGGCGCACATGTACTATCCCGATCCCCGGATTCGCTCCCTCGACGGAGGCTACTATGATGAGGTGGAGGCGGCCGTTTTTCCACAGCCCCGCCTCCGCTTTCGCAACCAGCGCGCCGCCGCCGAGGTGGGTCTGGAGGGTCTGAGCGATGCTGCGTGGATGGACTATTTCAGTAGTTTTAAGCCTTTACCAGACAATCTCTCGAAACCACTTGCGCTACGCTACCATGGCCACCAATTCACCCACTACAACCCACAGCTCGGGGATGGGCGTGGTTTTCTGCATGCGCAGCTCAGGGATCATCAGAGACGATTGCTGGATCTGGGCACCAAAGGCAGCGGCACCACCCCCTGGTCGCGCGGTGGCGATGGACGGCTGACGCTGAAGGGGGGCCTGCGCGAGGTCCTGGCGGCCGAGCTGCTGCAGGCGCTCGGCGTGCCAACCTGTAGGATTTTTTCCCTGGTGGAAACCGGGGAAGAGTTGGTCCGCTACGATGAACCCTCCCCAACACGGGCCTCCGTGATGGTGCGCTTGTCCCACTCGCACATCCGCTTCGGCACCTTTCAGCGACTGGCCTGGTACAAGGATCGGGCGCGTATGGAGCGTCTGGTTGCATTTGTGCAGGAGCACTACTACCCGCAGGAGGAGGCCAACCCGGTCGCGCTCCTGGCTGCGGTGGCGCGGCGAACGGCGGAGACGGTGGCGGGGTGGATGGTGGCCGGCTTTGTGCATGGCGTCCTAAATACAGACAATATGAACATCACCGGAGAGAGCTTCGACTACGGTCCGTGGCGCTTCATTCCAAACTACGATCCTGACTTTGTCGCAGCCTATTTCGACGAGGGTGGGCTCTACGCCTACGGTCGGCAGGCCACGATGGTGGGCTGGAACCTGCAACAGCTTGCCCGGGCGTTAGAGCTGCTGGTTCCGGCGCCCGAATTGGCCAGGGCGCTGGAGGTATACGAGCCGGCCCTGCAGTCCGCCTTCCAGCGGCGGCTGCTGCGGCGCCTCGGGCTGCACTCCGCCGGGCCCGCACAGGACACCCGCCTGGTCCAGCGCCTCCTCAGCTTCGCCGAGCACAGCCGCGTCGGTTGGGACCAGCTCTTTTTCGACTGGTACGGAGGCCTGGCCAGCGAGGCGCGAGCGGCCGTTGCGCCCACGGCAAAAATCTATACCGGACCGTCCTTTGTCGCCTTCCGCGAACAACTGGAACAGCACGCCCCCCGTCATCCCGAGCGGCTCCATCACCCGCTGTTTCAGAACGATCATCCGCCTTCCATGCTGATCACCGAAGTGGAGGCCCTGTGGGATGCCATCTCCCATACCAACCAATGGGAGCTGCTCGACCAGAAAGTGGCGGCCATCCGCCAGATCAGCGAAGTCTTTCCGGATCTGGGAGAGCAGGATGCCGAAGTGGCAGGTTAGTGGAGAGGGAGGAGGTAGCGATGGCTCTGTTTCTATATCTGTTCGCCTGTGACTCCATTACCTTTGAAGAGGAGAAGATTGACTCCGAGGTCCTGGTGGATGCCGACGATGATGGCTACTACACCGGCGACGACTGCGACGATCAGGACTCCTCTCGCTACCCCGGGGCCCACGAAAACACCAGCGACGGCGTGGACTCGAATTGCGACGGTGAAGACGATACCTGATCAGCTATTGTAGCGATGCAAGAAGCTGATTTGCCAGGCCATCCTGGCCGATACGCTGTAGCTCCCGCACGTAGGTCAGCGCGGGCTGGCGCTGGTCGGGATCCTTCTCCCATTGCCGCCGGGCCGCTTGAAGCTCGGGCGGGTCACCGACCTCCAGGCTGCGCAGGATCGCCTCCATGTGTTGCCAACGAACCGGCGTAGCGTCGTGCCGAAGTAGATAGCCGGCACGAATCCTCTGCTCTCCTCGCCGAAGGCGATACTCCACCAGCCCCCACGCGCCATCGGATGCCTGCAAGCGATACTGGTGCCCGATCCAGGCCGTTCCCAGCGATGGTGGAGCTTCCTGCTCGATAACCTGCGCCCCCATCCTCCATTGCCACTCCTCCGGCGGAGGGCGGCCGGGGCCCGGGCCCCAGGACATCTCTACAAAAACGGCCTCCTTTGGACTCTCCGCCGGGGCGCGCGCCCATAGACCGGGAAGCTCCTGGCTTTCCACCCAGTCTCCGGGCATCCGGATCCGTAGACCGGTACCGGTCAGCTCCACCTCGCGGCCCTGCAAGCGCCAGGTGGCGGCCGGCTGGGGAAGCAGCCCGTTGAGCAGCAGCAAAACCAGCGCATAGGCACCGTTCAACATCCGTCTTTTGCCGTAGGAGGCCTGGCCGACTCGACTCTCCGGTGCCAGCCACAGACAGGCCAGTCCGCCGCCCAGCGCTCCCCCCACATGGGCAAGCTGCGACACCCGCTCCGCCCCAAATCCAGCCAGAAAAAGCGGCAATGCAAGAACCAGATTTCCCATCCCGTAGAAGCCGCGCTGCCCCGCAGGCACGGCCACCCCCCAGCGCAGCCCAATCACCACCTGCGCAGCGATATAGGCCCAGGCCAAGCCAGAAGCACCCGCTACACGCTCACTTCCCACCAGCAGCACTGCCGCCGAAGAACATAGTAGTCCCGACGAAGCCACCAGCAGGCTGCTCATCGACCCCAGCGCCCGCTGTACCCGCCAGGCGGAGTACAACACAATCGGCAGGTTGGCCAGCAGGTGCACACCGCTCACATGGACAAAGGGATAGCTGAACACCGTCCAGCTCCGGCCGTCTAACAGCGTGGGCACCCAGCCCACCGAGAGGGGACGCGGATCAAAAGAGGCCCCTGCCAGCAACAGCAGACCCAACACCACGGGGATGATCGGCAAGGTCTTCCGCCGAAGAGCGGCAGCCAACCGGGCATTGGGCGCCTCCAAGGCCAACCGCAGCTCCGGAAATCTACTCAACGGTAGATAATCGCCGGTGCCCACCGAACGGGCCTCCGCGTCGGCAGGAATTCGGCCATCGCGGACCTCCTCCTCCAGCTCCAGGGCGGTGAGAAGCAGGTGCTGATCGTCCCAGCGGATTTCCAGCTTCATGTGGGAGACCTATTCGATCCCTCCCGATCCGGGTGCTCAGATTTCGCAAAGACATGCCGCAACCGCCATCCCGGGTTAGGAAAAATCATGTCCTCTCCCGCATTCCCAGAGCCTCCTCCGCTTCTGCATCCCACCACTTTTGCTCAGGCGGAGGCCCTGTTGGACGGGCTGCACGCACGCAAAGATACCTGGGTTAAAACGCCGATTTCTGAGCGGATTCGCCTGTTGCGGGCCTGCATCGAGACCACCTACGCGGTGGGGCCGGCGTGGGTGGCCGATGCGGGCCGGGCGAAGGGACTGACCGAGGAACAGGTGGGCGAGGAGTGGGTCGCAGGCGTCATGGTCACCCTGCGAAACCTCAGGATGCTGGCCGAGAGTCTGGAGCAGGGGGCAGCGCCCAAGCTGTCCAACGTGAAGCGGCGTGCCGACGGTTGGACCACCGTCAAGGTCTTTCCCGTCGGCCTGCTGGAAAACCTGATGTACACAGGTTTCCAGGGAGAAATCTGGCTGGAACCAGGGAAAGAGCCCACCCAGGGCAAGCTGTATCGGGAAAAGGCCGCCGGTCACTTTGGGCCGGGCAAGGTCGCCCTGGTGCTGGGGGCCGGGAACGTGGCCTCCATCGGACCCACCGATGCCCTCTACAAATTGTTTGTAGATGATGAAGTTGTTATTGTCAAAACAAACCCGGTCAACGCCTACTTGGGGCCCCACTGGGAGCGGGCCATGCAACCGCTGGTGGATGCCGGCTTCATGGCATTTGTCAGTGGTGGTGCAGAGATCGGTGGATTCCTTTGCCACCACAGCAAAGTGGATAGTGTCCACATCACCGGCTCGGATCGCACCCACGATGCCATCGTGTGGGGCCCGCCCGCCGAGCAGGCGCGCCGGAAGGCCAACCACGATCCAGTCCTGAAGAAGCCCATCACCTCGGAGCTGGGCTGTGTGACGCCCGTACTGGTGGTGCCTGGAGACTGGTCGGAGTCCGATCTGGACTTCCAGGCCCGTCATGTTGCGGGGATGGTCGGCAACAACGGAAGCTTCAACTGTAACGCTGCGAAGGTGATTGTCACCGCCTCCGGCTGGAAGCAACGCGAGGCCTTCCTCAGCAAGCTGCAGGCGTCACTGGCCGCCATGCCTCCGCGGCGCGCGTACTATCCGGGTGCGATGGAGCGCTATCAGGCCTTCCTGGACCACTATCCGCAGGCCAAGCCGCTGATCCCTGCCGCCGCCGAAGTGGTACCCTGGACCTGGATCCCCAACGTCCAGCCCAAGGCGGGCGAATATGCTCTGACGAACGAAGCCTTCTGCGGCGTACTCTCTGAGGTGACGCTCCAGGCGAACGATGCCGCCGCCTTCCTGAAGGAGGGGGTGCGCTTCGCCAACGGGGACTGCTGGGGCAGCCTGTCCTGCTGTATGCTCGTACATCCCAAGACGGAAAAGCAGCATCCGAAAGAGGTGGATCAGGCCATCGCTTCGCTCCGCTTCGGCGGTATCGGCGTGAATGTGTGGCCCGGGGTGATCTTCGGAAGCTGCTCGCTGACCTGGGGCGCCTATCCGGGCCACCCCCTGGAAGATATCCGATCGGGCGTCGGCACCGTGCACAATACGATGTTGATTGACGAGCCGCACCACTGCGTGCTGCGTGCCCCCTTCCGGATTGCCCCCGCGCCCCTGTGGGCGGCAGGCCACAAAAATCTGACGCCACTCACCAAGGCACTGGTGGAGTTTGAGCACGACGCTGGTCTGTGGAAGCTGCTCACCGGCGTGTTGCCCCAAGCCTTCCGCGGCTAAAAGCCCTGCATGTAGTCGGCGAGCTGGCCACTGGTATGGCGTAGGCGCTGGCTGAGGGTGCGGGCGATACGCTGCAGCAGCTTCAAGGCCACCCGCGGGTGATTCTCCGAGAGGGCAGCAAAGGACTCTCCTGTGAGAACCAGGAGTAGTCCGGGCTCACTCGCGACCAAGGTCGCCGAGCGCGGCTCTGCATCGATCACCGACATCTCTCCAAAGGCACGGCCCGCGCCCAGGCTGGCGATGGTCTTCTCCACGCCCTCGGAGTCCAGCTTGCGCACCTCCAAGCGCCCCTGCAACACCACGCCGAGAAAGGACTCCATGGCGCCTTCCCGGCAGATCAGGGCTCCCGGTACGATCTTATACACCTGACAGTCTTCCACCAGGGCCAACAGCTCCTGCCATCGGAAATCATCGCTCCAAGGGGGAGTATCCAGAAGATCAGCCCGCTCTTCTTTCCGTTGAAGTACCCGATCCAGCCACGGGATCGCCACGCTCATTCCCAACCCTTCCTACGCCGCGCGAGTGTATCACATTGTCCGGGTTATGAATCCACCGTAAAGGAGGAGAGGCCATGGCGCCGTGGTGGTTGGTAGCCTGCACCAGCAGCGCATCCGAATCGGTCCCGGTTGAAAAGGATTCGGCCGCCGACTCTCCAACCGACTCCGATCCGCCGGTGGAGCCCGGGCCGGACTGCACCGACCAGACCTGGCCGATCTCCACCCCGTTCAACATCTTGGGGCATCACCTGCTCCTGGGAAGGGCAACAGCGGGGGAGATCGCCGAGCTGGATCAGCTGATCGAGGAGTACATGCCCGGGAATCTCGGGCCCTGGCGGCACTGGGTATGGGGCCCGATGAAGTCCACGGACGGGGTCCACTTTTCGGGAGAAGAAGCGACGGTGCTCCAGCAAGCCTCCGTGCCCGAGCTGGTCTACACACCGGATGGCAGTCTGTGGATATTTTATGTGGATGGGGACCTGCAGCGCCTGCGAAACAAGGCGGCCGCGGGCGAGGCGGTCGGCCCCGGCCTGCGGGGTTTTGGTGGTCTGGCCGCCGCTACATCGCGCGACGGCGCAAACTTTGAAGAGGTTGCGCTTCAGTTCAGCGGCGATCTGCCTTTGTACATGGTGGACCCGGACATCGTCCGCATGCCGGACGGGTCCTATCAACTGTACTACCTGGGCGTCCCGGTGGACCGGGTCTGTGCGGACACACCGGACCCCTTTGCGACACCGGCGCCCCATGCGCTGTACATGGCCACCTCGGACGACCTGATCCACTGGGAGCAGCAGGGTGTGGTGTGGTCCGTCGACGGGCCAGGCACCGATCCTGCCGTGTGGTGTACCGAAGAACCGGCATGCTACCTATATATGGGCTCGCCGGGGCGTTCTACCGACGGCGGACGGAGCTTCGAGCCCTTCGCGATGGAGCTGGGCTACACCCCGATGCTGCCCGACGCGGTGGTCAAAGCGGGAAAAACCATGCTCTACCATCGGGATCCCAACATTCTGCGCGTGGCGAGCTCCACCGACCAACGACAGTGGCAAGACGAGGGGGAGCTGGGTCTTTCCGCGCTGGGACCGACGGCCGCCACCGTTGGGAATGAAACCTGGATGTACCTGCTCTCCACGGACTGAATGCCCATTCATTTTTCGTCGCAGTACCTCCAACATCACGGGAGCCTCGGCGGGCAATCAGGTTACAGGGCGCAACCTGATGCTCTCTCCACTCCGACGCTGGGATCTGCTGGGCTACGTCCTGGCAATCATCTATGCACTTCCGACGCTTCTGTATCCCTATGGCAGGGACCAAGCGCTCTATGCCTATGTGGCATGGGGGTGGATGGAGGGCCACCTGCCCTACGTCGACTCCTTTGATCAGAAGCCACCCGGCATCTACCTGATCTATGGGCTCACCTATCTTCTTTTTGGAGTCCAAACCTGGGCTATCCGGGTCCTGGAGCTGGGCGCACTGCTGTGGATCGGGCGCACGTTGGCCCGTATCGCCATCGGTCCGGAGGGCTTCGGGGGAGGGATCGCTGCACTGCTGGTGGTGGGCTTCCACGTCACCTGCTTTGACTTTTGGCATACCGGACAACTGGAGGTTTGGGAGGTTCTGTTCATCTGCCTTGCGATGCAACAGGCGCTGAAGCAGCAACCTCTCTACGCCGGCCTTTTCGGGGGCCTTGCGTTCATCTTCAAGTTCCCGTCGCTCCCGATGATTGTGGTGGTTGCCTTGGCCGCGCTCGCACAGCGGCGGCAGCTTTCGACCCTGCTCCTTTTCCTGGCGGGATCGCTGCTTCCAGCAGTGGTGCTGGTCCCCTGGATCCTGGCGGGGGAATGGGAGAGGCTCTACGAAGCATTGATCACGTACAACCTCTCTTACATGGACAAAGAGTCCGTGGTCCTGGGCACGGACCGGTTGTGGCTGCGCTGGGCACTGCCCTACACCCTGCTCTACGGCATGCTGGTCGCGGGTGGACTCTTTTTAGCTATCAAAGAGCGGAAGCTTGAACCGAGCGCCTGGCTGTTCGTGCTGTTTGGGGCTGCCATCGCCTCGGTGTTCTGGCAGGGCAAGCTGTATCCCTACCACTGGACCGTGGCCCCCCCCTTTGCCGCTGGGGCTGCTCTGTGGGGGGCCAGTCTTCTGCGCCGGGGGAGACCGGCGGAGTGGGGGAGGGGACCGGCACTGATCCTGACGATCCTGGTACTTGCCCTAGGCTTTTTCAACGCCCCCGGTTGGTTCCGAAACGGAAAATGGAATTACCCACGCTATGTGCCCACAGCCATCAAGTACACCCTGGGCTCCATGAGCAGAGACCGGTTCCTTGGCGCCTTCCGATCCACCCACGGTGGTAACTTCAACGCCGCAATTCTGGAGCGCGTGGCCGGCATCGTCAACCGGAACAAGGAGCCGGGGGATAGTCTGTGCGAGCGCGGCTTCGACCCGACCATCAACATCCTTACTGGGACCCGCTGCCCCTCACGCTTTGTGGCTGATTTTGCCCTGGTGGACCATCGCCTCCGCTATCCGATGAAGAAAGCGTGGATCACCGAACATGAAAAGGCCCTCCGCGAGCAGCCGCCGAACGTCCTCGTTGTCACCAGCAAACGACCCGAGCTGAAATCCTCGGCGCTGGAGAAGGGCTACAAAGAGGTTGGCAAAGCCGGAAAATACACCGTGCTCCGGCTGCCCTGACCCTCAGCTCGCGTGCTTTTTCACCAGATCTGCCAGACGCGGCATCGCCGCCTGCACGTGCTTGCTGGCTTCCGGGCGGAGCTTATCGTAGGTGCTGCGCACGGGGCCGACCGCAGTCTTAGCACGGTCATCGGTGACCCGAAGCAGCGAGTCAGCAATTCGGTTGGCGTTGGTGACGAAATAGCGGCGTGCATCCATGCCACTCTTCTGGCAGTCTGCCCAGATGGGGTCAATCTGCACTGCAAAATCCGGCATCAGGTGGTTCAGTGCCCCGCCTACAAAGCCGGGCTTGACCTTCTGCACCATCCCAAAGGCCGCCTTGATGGCCATACCAGAGAGACCGGACTTGTCGGCCACTTCCGCCTCCACCACCGCCACCCCGTCGTCGATCACCCGCTTCCGCTTAGCAGGATCGGCCAGAACTTCGCTCAGACTCGGCATGTTGTTCCTCTCAGCTTGGGGCGCTAACCCATTTTCGAGTGTCGCGCACCCTTATTCAGCTATCAACCCGACGCACACCCTTGACTTCAGGGATTTCCTCCATCAACATTCTCTCCACCCCCATGAACAGGGTGGCCGTGGAGGAGGGACAGGTCGAGCAGGAGCCGATCAGGTGGACCAGCACATAGCCGTCGTCCATTCCCCGATAGAGGATGTCGCCGCCATCCTGGGCTACCGCCGGGCGGATGAACTCGTCCAGCAGCTCGACCACCCGACGCTCCAGCGGGTCGTCCGAGGCAAAGGCGGGAGCATCCCGCTCCTCCACCGCCATGTCGCCGGAGTCCAGAAAATCCCGCATCGCCGCCTTGATCTGCGGAACCAGCTCCGGCCAGGTTACCTCCTCCTCCTTGGTGACCGTCGCAAAGCGCGGCGCGACCAGGACCGAGGTCACACCGGCCAGATCGAAGATGCGACGGGCCAGCGGCGAATTGCTCGCCATCGCCATGTTCTTGAACTCGTAGGTGCCCCCTGAAACCAAGGCCTCCTGCACCTTGAACATCAAGGCATCGGGGTTGGGAGTGGGCATGGTATCGATGGATGCGGGTACGGCACTTTCCATGGTGAACCGATAAGCACCGGGCCCCCGTTGACCAGTGCCCCGCCGCCAATTCTCTCCTCCATTCTCACGCATTCTTCACGGAACGCACATCGAAAACGCCGTACGATGGCACTGGAGGAAGCATGAACCTGTACCGCCCCCTCCCTCGAAAAGAGCCGGAACTGTACGCCGGACCACTGTCCACCGGGCTGGGCCTCCTCTTTGTCTTCCAGGCCTTTGCGCCCCTGTTGGCCGCGCTGACCACCATGGCGCTCCTGGCCCTGGCGCCCTGGTCGGGCATCGTCAGCAGCGCGGGACTGCTTGAAGTCGGCCAGGGGATCAACCTATCCAACCGCTATCTCTCGGATATCCTCCGTTTTGGCGTAGTGATCGCCCTTGGGCTGGTGGCGTGGAACACCCGGAGAGGCCTGTGGATTGCCGTGCCGTTGTGGCTGTACGTTGCGGTGGGCAAGCTGCTGGCCAACGCGGGGATGTTGCGATGGGAGTGGGGCCTCGCGCTGGAGCTGGGCGAGCGGGCCCTGGCCTGTGCCACCCTGCTGGTGGTGGGGGAGGCCTTCCGGCGGCGGGGGCGGCATCCGGACGCCACCAACGCCATTGTGGCCGTCGCCCTTACCATGGTGGCCACCCTGGCGCAGCTTGGAGCCGAGCTGCACCCCGATGCAAGCACCCTGGCCACCGGGCTGCTGAGCCTCGCGCAGTTGGTGTTGAGCTGCCGGGTGTTGTTTGCCGCCTGGAAAGAGCTGCCGATGGAGCAGACCGAAAATTGAATCCGACCGGTGCCCCGACCCGGTGCTTCGGGTTAGAGCCGCTGCCCACTCAGGAGCGCCGATGTCCCTTTCCTTTGACCTCTCCGACGACCAGAAGGCCCTTCAGGAAGCCGCTCACGCCTTCGCCAAGGACGTGATGCGCCCCGTGGCCGCACACCACGATGAAACTGGCGAATATCCTTGGGATGCTCTGGTCGCCGCCCACTCGGCCGGCCTTTTGAACACCCATGTGGAGCCCGACTTCGGTGGCATGGGCCTGGGCGCGGTGGACGGCATCGTGATCGCCGAGGAGCTGGCCTGGGGTTGCTCGGGTATCGGCACCGCCATGGAGGCCAACGGCTTGGCGCAGCAGCCGGTGATTCTTGGCGCTTCTCCCGCCCTGAAGGAGAAGTATCTTGCCCCCATGTGTGCCCCGCTTGCCGACGGCGAGCGCCCCAAAATGGCCGCCTATGCCGTAACCGAGCCCGGTGCAGGCTCTGACGTGCAGGGTCTCAAGACCACCGCCGTAAAGCAGGGCGACAAGTGGATCCTGAACGGCTCCAAGATGTGGATCACCAACGCCGGCGTGGCCGACTGGTACTTCGTGGTCGCGCTGACCGATCCGGCCAAAAAGGCCAGCGGCGGCATGACCGCCTTCATCGTGGAGCGGGGCTGGACCGGCGTAGAGCCCGGCAAGAAAGAGTACAACATGGGGCAGCGCTGCTCCGACACCCGTGGCGTCACTTTCGACAACGTGGAAGTGCCCGAAGCCAACGTGGTCGGCAAAGTCGGTGATGGATGGAAGCTGGCCATGGCCGCCTTCGACTACACCCGCCCCTCCGTCGCCGGCGCCGCAATCGGCGTTGCCCGCGCCGCTTTTGAGTATGCCCGCGACTACTCCATGGACCGCAAGGCCTTCGGAGTGCCCATCGCCCAGCACCAGGCCATCCAGTTCATGCTGGCCGAAATGGCGATGGAGATCGAGGCGGGCCGCTTGCTGTGCTACAAGGCAGCCTCTATGAAGGACAACCACCAGCGCAACACGATGCACTCCTCCTACGCCAAGGCCTTCTGCGCCGACGTGGTCATGAAGACCACCACCAACGCGGTGCAGATCTACGGCGGCTACGGCTACTCCAAGGAGTACCCCGTGGAGAAGCTGATGCGGGATGCCAAGATCTTCCAGATCTACGAGGGTACTTCCCAGATCCAGCGCCTGATCATCGCGCGCGAGCTGATGTTCCGCAACAAGTGAGGAATGCCCCCCGGCGGGGGAAAGCGGAGGTTTATGCGCTATCTCCTGACCGGGGGCACCGGCTTTGTCGGCGCGAATGTGGTCCGGCACCTGCTCGCACGGGGCGATCAGGTGCGTTGTGTACTTCGGAAGCCCAATATCTGCCTCGAAGGGTTGCCGATCGAAACGGTGGCTGCGCCGCTGACCGATGTGGACGCCCTGGCGCGTGCGGCCGAGGGCTGCGCCGGCATCTTCCACATCGCCGGCACCTTTGATCCGGCCCCCGGCGGGGAAGGGCGGATGCGGGAGCTGCATGTGGACGCGACCGCTGCGCTGTTAGGCGCTCAGAAGTTGGCGGGTGTGCCCCGTTTTCTACTGTGCTCCTCGTCCGTAACGGTAGGATTTGGGCCCCTGGATCGCCCCGGCGACGAGGACAGCCCCATCGACGTGGACCGCATCTATGGCAAAAAAGGTCCACTTCGAAGCTACCATGACAGCAAGTTGGAGGGGGAGCGATTGACCGCCGAGGCCGGCGGGGTGACCGTCAACCCCGACTATGTGCTGGGGGCCTGGGACATCAAGCCCACCTCCGGGCAGCTCCTGCTGACCCTGGCCCGCCATCCGGTTCCCTTTTATCCCAGAGGGGGAAAGTGCTTTATCGACGCCGATGACTGCGCGGTGGGCCACCTCGCCGCCATGGACCGGGGGCAGCCGGGACGGCGCTACCTGCTGGGCAACCACAACCTGGCCTACCGCGAATTTATGGCGCTCTGTGCGGAGGTTGTGGGTGGCCGAGCACCGCTGCTTCCAGTACCGTCGCTGGGGCTGCGGCTGGCCGGACGGGTAGGCTCCCTGCTCCAGCAGGTGGACACCCACCGCTTCGCCGGGCTGGAACGGCATGTGCTGCTGGCCATGCAGGAGCAGCGCTACCGGAGTGGCAAAAGATCCTGGGAGGAGCTTGGCGTTCCGCGCACCCCCCTGCGGGAGAGCGTGGAGAAGGCCTGGCGCTGGTTTCAGGCCCACGGCTACCGCTAGGGCGGCGGCACCGTCAGGCGCACCACCGGCTGACGCTGCTGAAAGCAGCCTTCCACCTGCTGATCACAGGCCAGTTTCAGCGCCTCATCGCTCTGCGGGCCCTGGTAGCGCAACCATGCGGCCACCGCCGCCTCCGCCGGTGCACCAAGCTGCTGGAGGGCCAACGCCTGCGAACGGAGCATGGCGAGATCCCGCGGGGCCAGCGCCAGCCCGGCCACCGCCGCCTCCAGGCTGCCGCCGGCGTCCCCCGCACTGCCGCGGGCCCGCGCCAGCTCCCGCCAGGCCCCGCTGTCGCCCGGCGCGCCCAGGCTCACCGCAGCCGCTGCGGCGGCCGCCTCGGGCCAGCGCCACACCTGCCCATAGGCCAGGGCCTCGATGCGATCCAAGGCCGGGCCACGCTGCCCCATACGTCGCAACTCTTCGACCACACGGAGGCTCTCTTCCAGGCGGCCCTGGTTGGCGAGGGCAGTCGCTTTCAGCGCGACCGAAGATGGGAAGTCATTATCTACCCATGAGTAGATTTCCTCCAAACGCTCCCCGGGAAGGTGCAACATCGCCATGGCGCGATCGTAGCGGCGGTCGCGCGCGCTCCGCGCCGCTCCTCCCTCGGCCGGAAGGGCAGTTCCCACCCAGATGGCCGCGGAAGCCAGCTCCAACCAAGGCTCTTCGGCACAGCCATCCAAGACCGCCCTGCCTTCTCGTCGGGCCTGCTCCGCAAAAGCCATGGCGCGCGGCGCCTTCATGGCGGTACAGACCAGCTCCTGCACCTCGGTCCGGTGCCGCTCCGCGATCAGGCGGGCCTGCAGCCGGTAGGAGGGGGGGAGGGGAGGCAGCACAAACTCCACCATCCCCGCATCCCGCGCGGCAATGGTGTGATCCCAACCCAATGTACGAAAGTTCTGCACACGGTGTAACAGTTCTGGTCTGCCCGCCTCGTCCAGCACCACCGTCTGCAGCGTATAGCTGTCGGCGCTGCCTGCCAGGCCCAGACCGGTGAGGAGATGCCCCCCTTTGTCCTCCACCCGGAGCTGCACCCAGATGTTCTTCATGTCACGCGCGCCGCCGGGAAACCGGTGACCAACCCCAACATTGCGGATCACCACCGTCGCAAGACCGGCCTCCTCCCATAGATCCACGGTGGCGGCGCTGCGACTCATCACCTCCACTGCGGCAAGCTGTGCCGCATCTCCCGTTGCTGCCGCAAGAGCGCTGTGGCCGCCGGCAAAGCGGTGCGAAGACAGCATGGGACCAGCTTCGTCGCCCTCTCTGGCCTCCACTTCCGGCATGTGGCAGCTCCGGCACTCCCGACGTGGCAGCTCCTCCGGCTCCAGACGCGCCGCATGGCTGCCCGCCCAGGCCGACGCCCGCCACTGACCCGGCTCGTCGATGCCGCCCAATACCTCGGGACTTCCGGTATGGGGACCCAAAAAACCCCGATGGCAAGACGCACACAGGGTCGGCGTACGCAGTGGCTCCATGGCCAACCGGGCGCGATGGGCAGCGATGCTTTCCTCGTCCCCCACCTCGGGATAGGGCACGGGAGAAGTATCGAGTACGTAGCTCCCGTTTCCATCGACCGTAGCCTTTGCTACAGAATGACAGACCAGACAGGTCACCCCCGAGAGAGCCTGTGCTTCTCCCGGCTCAATCGCCCGATCCATCCGCCCGGAAAGCAACAGCAGCGGATCATGGCAGCCACCACAGTGACGGCTTGCGGCAAAACCCTGCTTTTCCCGCAGGTCATCCACCAGCGTCCGGTACCAGGGATTGCCGAAGGAGGCATGCGCATGGGCGCTGGACTGCCACTGGTGCACGGCATCGGGGTGGCACTCCAGGCAGGACGCCACATCGTCCATCTGAGCGGCATCAAAGCTCCCCTGGACCTGTGCCAGTGATGGGTAAAACGGGCCATCGTCCTTTGGGATTTTGGAAGCGGGTTCCAACGGAGTGGCCGCGCAGGCCACCACCGCGATCACCGGCCAAAGGTGCTTCATCACTTCCGACGCCGCAGCCCCAGCAGGCCCACCAGCATCGCCAGGCCGGACAGGCCACCGGCTGATTCACAGCGGGCCGACGGTGTAGGGGCCGCCGGAGCCGGGCCACCCGCCTCGGGAATGGTTGAGCTATTGCCCGCCATGTTATTGGAAGGATTGCCTGAACTGCCGGAATTGTTGCCATCCTGCGCCCCGCCGACCTCAGGAATGGTGCTCCCACCTGCCTCGGGAATGGTGCTCCCGCCTGCCTCGGGGATGGTGTTGCCCGGCGTTCCCCGTGTGTCCGGGAAGGCGGGATTGCCCGTGCGCGAGCGGGTGGGGGGCGCCATCGCCGGCACCGCTCCGCTGCTGAGAATTTTGTTTGGTGCCGCAATTGGACGGGCCTCGCCCCCCGACAGCGGACCGCCCCAGCGGCCACGCACCGGGTTGTCACAGGCAATGGGGCCGGTCCACGGATTCAGCATCACATAGCGACCTTGAAACATGTTCCAATTGCCATTCTTCTGCGGCTCGCTGGAAAGATTCCCCTCTTGATTGGGGATGCCGATGCCACCCACCAGACCCTCGGCCTTCCGGAAAATCAGGTCTTCCCCGAGCGTTTCTTTGGTGTAGCGATAGTGGAGCCGGGTGAGCACCATACCGCCGGTGGGCTGGCCGGGCAGCACGTCGGCCCCCAGGCTGAGCAGATCCTGTGCGGTCAAGGGCGGGGTGGGGCAGGGATCACAGGAGGAAGAATCCCAGGAATACTCTGTTACCACCGTATCGGGGTGGCCCCAGATGGACTCGCGAAAGATGTCCTCGTAGTAGGCTCCGAAGTCGCTCCGCACCGAGTCATCAGCACGCAGATTTGTTGGAATGGTCACGTTCCGGTAATTCGCCACTTCGTAGCGCGCTCCCGGCGCAAGGATGTGCACGATAAGATCCTGGACCCCCTGGCTGTTGAGCAGGCCCAAGCGCACCGGCAGCTCAAAACGATCGCTGTCATAGTGGAAGCGCAGCGGCGAAAGAAGAGCGCGATCTCCCTCAAACTTCACCCGCTCCACATCCACCTTGGCCACAAAGAAGCGCGTCCCCGCCTGCACATAGGGCCGAAGCACATCCCCGGAACCGGCGGGAATGTTGTACTTCTCTGCCTTCAACCATCCTTCCAGGCCCCCCGAGTCCTTCGCGGACAGGATCACGATATCGTACTCCCCGACCGAAAACTGCGCTTCGATCGTCACACCATAGGACTTTGACCGCAAGGCTGATCCGCCGGTGGGTACAGGTGCAGGCCGCCCCGCCAAGGCCGAGAGCTCCTCATAGCGAGGTTGATAGCAGGGATCCTGCTCCCAATACTCCACGAGGCGAGGCGCCGCCAAGGTATCCACATGCCCGAAGACCTCCTTGGGCAGGGTGCGCACGTTCTCCTTTTGCAACACCACCGGCACCGGGATCACCATCGCAAAATCCTGTGGTGGACCTTGGTAGTTATTCTGCATCGACAGAATCGTCCGCGTCCCCTCGCGCATCATCACCACCATCGTGGCGTTGGCCTACAGCGACTCGCCCGCACCGCTCACAAAAAAGCCGCAGAAGGCTGCGGCAGGGACAGGAAGAGCCAACAGGGCGGCAAGAAAAATTCGGCGCATGGACCACTCCGTCAGGAGAAACGGTAGCGCGGCGCCGTCCTTACATCCAGCAACCCCCAAAACATTCAGCCACCTCGGCCTGAAAACCCGGAGCTCAAGAACGCCGCTGCCGCTGCAGCATCGCCTCAAAGGCGGACATGAAGAGATCGGTCTCCGTCGCCACAGCGGCACGGGCGCGTCGCAGTGAATCCGCGCGCATCCGGGCTTTGGTAGATGCATAGGCATCACCGGGCAACTTCGCAAGCTGCGACGCCCGCTCCAAGCCCGCCTCCAGCAGACGCTCCGCGGGGTAGGTGGCCTGTGCGATTCCGGCAGCAAAGGTTTCGTCAGAAGTGTAGGTTCGACCATGCGCAACCAGCTCTGTCAACGTGACTCCGCTCACGACGCTGGAGGCCATTTCAATCGCAAAGCCGGGAAGCGGTACCCCCATCGGCACTTCGATCAGGCCAAAGCGATAGCCTCCCGCAAGAAAATAGCGGATGTCCGCAGTCAGCGCCAGAATCGCCCCCCCCGCCAGAGCGTGCCCGGTCACCGCTGCCACAGTGGGGCGGGGAAACTCCCAGATCCGCATCATCACCGTGGTAAACAGCTCTACCGCCTCCCGCCGGCCCTCCGAGGAGAGCGTCGGAAGCAGCTTCAGATCCAGCCCGCCGGAAAAATTGCCCGCGCGTCCCGCGATCAGGATCGCAGCGGCCCCGCTGCTCTGGTCCAGGCAGCCATTCAGCTCGCCCAAAAAGGTCGGATTCATGGCATTTGCCCTGCCATCATCCATCGTAATCACGGCCACATCGCCCTGTGCCACCAGCTGTACGGCCATCGCTGACTCCTTGCCGCCGCGATCTATCCCGGCGCCGCCGATCTGGAGGGCTTCTCACAAACGGGATAGAGGCTGCGCGATGTCACTGCGACTCCGCATCCACACCCAGGCCCGAACGGCCTTCTATCCCGACGAGGAAGACGCACTGGGCCAACGTTTGATGAGCCTTCTCCAGGAGAGGCTGCGCCCCATTGAGGGGGCCCGGCGACTGCCGCGACCCTCGTTGGTGCTGGTGTTCCCGGACGTGGTCCGGGTGGTCGATGTGCTGCCGCTGCTGCGCCTGGGGCGTCAGGCCCATCGGGCCATCGCTGCTTTTGCTTCGTTGGAGGGACTGGAAGCCATGGCCCTGGTCGGTGTGCTGGACCGGCGCCGCCACGGTGGGCCGGTTGAGCGGGTGGCAGGCACCTTTTTGGAGTGGCCCGACGGCCGCTGGTGGTTCTCCGTGCAGAACCTGGATGCAACAGGCAACCTCGCCGACAAGCCGGAGGTGCTTCATGTGATGAGGCACCCCAAGCCCCGCGGGCTGGGCTCCTGGTTCAGCCGCGCCCGCTTCGAGGAGCTGAAGGTCCAGCTTGAAAGCCTGGACGACGAGATGGTGCACTGATCAGGTGAAGATGATCTGGGCGCCGTCGGCCAACTCGTAGAAGTCGCCCGCCGTGATCACGTCCTTTACCTGCGGCAAAAGATCCTTTTTCTGGAGCTTCATCATCTCCATCGCCAGCTCGCAGGCGTAGAGCTCGGCACCGGACTCGTCCAGAATCTGGAGCATCTCCCTTGCAGAAGGTAGGTTCAATGCCTCCATCTGCTTCTTCATCATGCTGGCCGCCAGCATCTCCATGCCCGGCAGGCTGGCCAGCATGGTGGGTACCGGAGCCGTCGGGTTGCCGACAAGGTTGACGTGCAGATGATCCACCTTGGCCTCGGTGATCACGTCCAGGCCCCAGAAGGTGAAGAAGACGAAGGCATCGATGCCGGACTGGCGCGCAGCATTGGCAAGGATCAGGGCCGGATAGGCTTCGTCCAAGCCACCTTTTGAGCAAATGATCGCCACTTTTCGGTTCGCAGACATGGTGCTCCTATATGCAGCCCGCAGGCTTGGGAACCCCGGCCACCCGCGCGGCACTCTTGCCGGGGGCTTTGGGGAAAAGGGTATAGAGATCGCGGGTGGATAGTCCGGTGCCCATCGTGATCCGGCGAATATTTGGCGATGCGCCGTGGGCGGCAAAGTCGGCACGCACGAAGTCGATCACCCGCCAGTGGTCGGGGCCCAGGACCACACCCAGCTCCGTGGCAGTGGACTCCGCAATAGCCTTGGTCCAAAGAGATGGATCAACGGTGGCAGGCTCCACAGAGGGGAGGACAGGGGAGGGAGGGGAGGCAACAGGATCCGTGGTCCCACGCGCACGGCGAGGTGCAAGGCGATTCGCCAGTTTTTCGTTGCTACTGTTGACCTGGCAAGAGGGTGGCGGCAGCGCCTTCACGGCCTTCGCTGCGTCCTGACCTCGCCCGCGCACGGCCTGGCCCACATGGCCCATCCGGCGCAGCAATTCAAAGAGCACAGCCAGTCCGCGCTGCACCTCTTCGTCCCGGCTTGCGCCCATCATGCCCCAGATTCCCAGCGGCTTCACCTGCTCAGGATGCTGCACCAAGGCGCCCGCCTCCGCCGCCAGCTCCACCACCTCCGGCTGGGTCAGGCTGCGCGCCGCGGCCAGAATGCCGCTCAGGCTCGCGCCCAGGGCCCGCAGGTCCTCGGGGCTGGTCTGGCTCACCACCTGATCCACCATCGTCAGAAGCTCGGAGCCGAACGCGAAATAGCCGCGTTTTTCCAATGCTCCCAGCTTCTCGGTGCCACTGCGCATCATCTCCTTTCCAATGGGGCCCATTTCCTGCAGCAAGTCCTGCACCGGCTGCGCGGTGGCCTGGAGCGCGCTCAGTTGCTGCTCCATGCGGTCCAGGCGGCTGTTGAGGCGTTGAAGCTCCTGAAGTAGCCGATCATTTCCTTCCATTGTGGTCTCCATGTCAGCTCCACTTGCCGGCAAGCAGCATCCGATGATCCAGGGGCAGGTCCTCGCCCCTCAGCAACATATTCCAGTAGATCCAGCGGAAACCCAGTTTCCCCCAGTGGTTGACCGCGCTCTCTTCCAGAAGGGTGAAAGGCCCGAGGCCGGGGAGGGGAAAACGGCCGGGGAGGGGCTCGGTTTTGTAGTTGAAGTCGATCAGCATCGCCTTGCCGTGCCCGGTCTCGATAAAGCAATTTGCGTGGCCGTCGAAGTCGGGAAGGAGAGGAAGATCCCGGATGTATCGCAGAATATTCTCTGTGAGCACCTCGCCCTGGAAGTGGGCCACACTGCCCGCCTTGGACACCGGCAGGTTGGTGGCATCGCCGAGCACGAAGATCTCGGGATGATCCTTACTTTGGAGGCTGTGGGGGTCGGTGGGCACCCAGCCTTGGGCATCCCCCAGGCCGGAGGCCCGGATCGGCTCTATACCTCCATGAACAGGCACTTCCACCAACAGGTCATAGGGAAGGGAGCGACCGTCCCAGGACTGGATCTTTCCCGCATCCCCATCCACCCGCGATACCAGAAAGTCGGTTTCTACATAGATGTTCCGCTTGGAGAGCATGTCACCCAACAGGGCAGAGGCCTTGGGCTTGGTGAATGCGCCCTCCAGCGGCGTGGCGTAGATCAGCTCCACCTTGCTCCGGCGCCCGCGCTCCTGAAAAAAGGCGTCGGCCAGGAAGAGAAACTCCAATGGCGCCACCGGGCACTTGATGGGGTTCTCCGCCACATTCAGCACGATACGACCACCTTCAAATCGCTCCAAGGCGGCCGCCAGGGCGGTCGCTCCTTCCAGCGTGTAGAAGTCGAAGCCGTTGCGACGCCAGCCCGGCCCGGTGAGCCCTTCGGTCAGCTCTGGCTGCAGCGCGGCGCCGGTGGCGATCACCAGAATATCGTAGGAAATCCGCTGTCCATCGCCAAGGCGCACCTGGCGTGCCTCCGGGTCCACCCGCTCGATCCCGGCCAGGCACAGCTCCACGCCCGGCGCCACAAACTGAGTGCGTGGCCGCACCAGATCCCGCGGGTCGTAGCTGCCAAAGGGCACCAGGAGGAGGCCCGGCTGGTACAGGTGATCATTGTCGCGGTCCACCAACCGAATGGACCAGAGGGCGGGGTCCAAGCGTCGCACCAGCCGATTGGCCATCATGGTGCCCGCCGTTCCAGCGCCCAGGATCACAAGCTGTTTCATTCTGCCTCCACGAGGCAGGCTATAAGCAAGATCCGTGCCAACTACCGCCTGTGGAAGGCGAAAGTTCATCCTACTCTATTTTAATCCTGAAACACGATGAAACACGTTTCAAATGAAACAATCGCGCCGAAACACCCACCCGTCTGTGGGAACTCGCCCGGGACTCAGGAGCGACGCCGGGGCGAGCGACCGGTCAGGCGGGTGAAGAGCTGGTAGCCGATCCAACGCAGGGGCTCTCCGGGCATCGGATAGAGCGAATTCTGATAAAAAGGCTGGTTTTTCCACGCTTCATGGTTGTCGCTGTAGAGATCGCAGAGCACTTTGCCGGCGAGGTTGGCCAGGGTCACACCATGGCCGGAATAGCCAAGGGCATAATAGACATTTTTATACTCGCCGCGCACCCCCATGGTGCAGCTCCGATCCAGGGTGACCCCAAGTGTGCCGGTCCATGTACGCCGCAGCGGCAGCCGCTCCAGTCCCGGAAGATACTGCATCAAACGACGGCGGATGCCTTCAAATCCGGCTTGAGCATCCTCTTCTGGATAGCTGGTCCCATTGTTGTAGCGATACGCATAGGCATAATTGCCGCCGCCCCCGAAGATCAGAGATCCGTCGGGAGACATACTGCCATAGGCGATGCGGTCCAGATCGTCACAGAAGCCCGCGAATTGGCCCCATCCCAGCGCCTCCCAGGCCTCTGGCGGCAGCGGGTCAGTGGCAATAATGTGAGAGTGCATGGGGCAAATCCGCGAGCGGAAGTAGCCCAGCCGAGGGGTATAGCCATTGGTACCCAGCACCATCACGGGCGCCCGTACGCTGCCCTGCGCGGTGCTGACCAGGATCGACGCGCCCTCCTCCACTTTCAAGACCGGACTGTTTTCGTAGAAAACAACATTCTCCGGCATTTTTTTCTTCATCTCGCGCAGAAGCGCCAGGCCATGGACCTGGCCCACCGAGCGATCGAAGATCCCGCCATAGACCCCTTCGGCGCGGATATATTTCCGAACCGCGCGTGCATCCAACCACTCCACCCCGATGCCCCAGGATTGCAGGCGCTGCACTTCCTGAGCGGCGGCCTCCGCCCGCTGGGGGTTGGTGATCAGCTCCAAGCAGCCATCGCGGCGATAGGGCACCGCCAATTTCTCGCCTTCAATCAGGCTTACGATGTCGTCGATCCCAGCCTTGGTGGTCTGGTAGACCAGGCGGGTCAGCTCCGGTTGGGAGGAGGACACGCCATTCATCCAGTTGAGCATCATGCCGCCATTTCGGCCGGATGCACCATTACCAACCTCGCGTGCTTCGATCAGTGCAACCCGACGATCCGGGAATCGGCGGGCCACATGCCAGGCGGTGGACATCCCAGTGAAGCCGCCCCCGATAATAACCATGTCTGCAACGACATTTTCGCACAGGGGAGGGGAGGGGACATAGGACGGCTGCCCCAAGGTCCACCAGGAGCGGTTGCCGTCCACGTCCGGCCGGGAGCTGCGGACGGGGCCGGGTCGTATGGGAAGAAGGCTCATAGCTGCGCCTAACCTGCTGGTGCGCAACCCGTTGAAACAGGTTAGGGGGCGGCCGCTTGAGGGCAAAAGAGCCCGGGCCAGAGGGATATCGTGGCGGACACTCCGGAAGAAGAGAAGGCAGCCGAGGCACCCAAGCCTGAGACCGCGCCGAGGCCCGACGAGGATATCCTCTTCAAGATTCAAACCAGCCTGTCCGATTTTGTGACGGACAACGCCAAATATCTTGGCTATTTCATCGGCGTGGTGCTCTTGGGGGCCCTGGGCTACGGCGCCTGGCAGTCCTTCCGCACCTCGGCGTTGGAAGAAGATTTTGGCGCCATCGCGGTGATCGATCACAAGATGCCCAAGCCCAACCCGCTGGCAGCGATGGGCTTCGGACCTGCGGACGACCCCAGCGATGCCGGGCGCATGAAAGATCTGCAAACGGGGGCCGAGCTCTATGAGAAGGCCGCCGCGGACGCTTCCGGTTCGGCCGCGGTCCTGGCCTGGAGCCGGGCTGCAGATGCCTGGAAGCGGGCAGGGAATGAAGAAAAGCGCATGGCCGCAATGGAAAAGGCCGCAGCCGCCGGCGCGCCCGACGCGGTGGGCTTTGCTGCCAAGATGAGCCTGGTGAATGTGCTCCTGGACAAGGCTGAAAACGACCGCGCCCTGCAGATTCTTCTGGAAGAAAGCCAGAAGCGGGAAGGGGTCCTGGGCCAGGAAGCCTACGCCACCCTGATCCGCACGCAGCTTGCGCTGGGCAAGACCGAAGAGGCCAAAACCAGCTTCGCTGCCTTCAAGCAGAAGTTTCCGCAGGCCACCCGCGCCGATCTGGAAGGTCTGGGCCTGGAGAGTGGCAGTTGAGCGCCCTGCTCCTGGCTTTTCTTCAGGGGGGCTTTGACCCCGACGTAAAACCGCTGCCGATGGCGGAATCCGCACCGATGACCGCCGCACCGCTGCTGTTGTGGTCGCGACCGCTGCCCGGCCCCCCCCCGAATAGCGCCAGCCGCTCCGAGCCTGCCGCACCAGTAGTCCGAGATGGAAAGATCTACGTCGGCTATTCTGGGACCAGCGCGCTACTGATCCTTTCGCGTGGCGACGGAACCCTGCTCCGCAGCCTCACCACCTACGGCCCCGTAGCCTCCGCCCCGGTCTTCGCCGATGGCAAGATCTACGTCACGGATATGGCAGGCTACGTCTCCTGTTTCCTGGAGGACAGCTACGAGCAGCTCTGGGCGCGGCATGCCGGCGCACCGATCCTGTCCAGCGTGGTCGTGGACGGCGAGCTGCTCTATGTCAGCACTGTGGACGACGTGGTCTACAAGCTGGATCGCCGCAATGGAAGCACCATTTCGCTGTACAACCACCGGGTGGACACCAACCGCGCTGCAAAGTTGTCGCTCTACGGCGCCCCCTCGGTGACCATGGCAGGAACAGAGGTTCTGGCCGGATTTTCCGATGGCGCGATCGTCGGCATCGGCAAGGAAGACTGGGCGGAGCACTGGACTTTGCCGGTGGGGGAGGGGGCTTGGCCGGACATTATCGCCCCCCTGATGTGGACGCCAGATATCATGGTAGCAGGCGGATTTTCGGGGCCGCTGTTGGGGCTCGACACCACCAGCCGCATGGTGCGGTGGCGCCAGGATCTGGGCAGCGCCTCCACCATGACGCTGGCAGGCGACAAGCTCTACCACGGCGGCACCGACGGTGTCCTCCGAAAGATCGACCTGCGAAGCGGAGATATCGCCTGGGAATGGCAGGCCGACATCCCGGGACTGTCCTTCAACTTGAACCTGAGCGGCCAGCCCACCGAGCCTACTGAGCGGGTGACCTCCGGTACGATGGGCACCCCGCAGCTTTGCCCCCTGGGCGTGCTGGTCTCCAACAGCGATGGTTCGTTGTACCTGCTGAATCCTGAAACCGGCAAGCTGATCTGGAGCCTGGATGCCAACGTGCTGTTGGGCGGCATCCTCGGCAAGCCCGCCATCGAAGGCAGCGAGATCTATGCCTTGAGCAACGCCGGGATCCTCTACGCCATGCGGGGTCGGGGAACGCCCCCAAAGCCGGTGGCGACCGACCCCTGGGTGAGTCCCTTCAACTAGGGACAGGCGGCATTGAGCTGACCGGGACTCCCACGGCCCACGCACCAGGCCGTGGCGGGGTCGTTGCCCCCGGGACTGCGCACCGACGCGTCCAGAGACCAGCTCCCGACGCCCGGATCCGACCAGCCCGTCCAATCCACCTGATCCAGAAGCTGATCGCCCACAAGTTGCACCGAGCCACCGCTGTGGTCCAGGGCCGGAAAATCGAGCTTGAAGCTACAACCCGAGGCTTCACAGATCGCGGCACAGGCACCCGCCGCAAGTTGCCCGGCTGGCAGGCGCCGGGACTGCCCAGAAAAGCGCAGCTCCAAGGCACTCAAGACGATGTCCCGACTGGCCAGAGAGCACAGCTCCACCCAGGCCGGCCCGCCCGGATGCAGCTCGGTGATCAGCAGCTCGCCAACCACCAGCGCGGCCTCGTCCACAGCGCCGTCGCAGTCCTGATCCAGTCCATCCACAATTGCCTCTGAAGCCCCAGGAAAGACTGAAGAATCGGCATCATCGCAGTCCAGCGGTGGCAGCGCGCCGTCGCCGTCGCAGTCCTGGCTATCCACACCGTCACAGTCCTGGTCCAGACCGTCCCCACAGGGGTCGTTGGCGCCCGGGTAGCGCGACGGGTCCGTGGGCCCACAGTCCAGGCTGTCCGGGCTGCCATCCGCATCGGCATCGTCGGCCGCGCGGCCGCTCAGAGGCAGGTCCAGGCGCAGCGAGGGTCCAAGCAGCCGCAAGGTGCCGGCGGCCGGACCATGTGCAGCCGGACGAAAGGAAACCGCAAGCTCCGTGCGGCCCACGGGGACATCCAGAGCCGAGGGCGCATAGAAGGGGGCCTCTACCAGCAGATCCAGCCGCTGTGCCCGGTCACCGGTGTTCTCGATCTCCACGGTCTGACTGACCGACGCACCCAGCGCCGTGTCCGGAAAGACCAGGGAGGCGGGCGTGATCTGCAGCGTGGCCGCAGGCTCTACCCAGGCAAGATCCACACAGGCCAGCAGGGTCCAGAACATCCACCGACGCCATAACCCGGGCGGAAGGGGCGCGAAACCGGGCCCTTCTGCTGCGCTGCAGAACTTCTGATAAGGTATATTATGACAAGTAGAGGAAGGGGGGAAGAGGAGGAGGCGGTCTGGCATCGTGGATCGGCGCCGTAGACACCGGCGGTCTGGCATCGCTGCCGCCGTGGCGCGGTGTGCTGCGCGCGACTCCCGCTATGGCGACCGACGCTCCGCCCGGTACAACACCGGCCGTTCCCCCTCCGACACCCACCAGAGCGCGCCATCACGCGGGTCCAAGGCCACAGACTCTCCCTGCACCTCCACCGGCGCCTCGGTGGTGCAGACCTGTCCGCCGGCGATCAGAAGGGTCGCCTCGTAGGTGCGCACCACAAGCCGACCCGCCGACCCGTCGGCCGCGGTCACCCGGTACGGCAGCGGGCCTTCGGCCGGCGGCCGTAGCTGGCCGTCCAGGGTCATCACCCATGAATCCTCTATCTCCAACGCGGGCTTTTCCAAGCCGGTCATCCGATAGAACACCGCAGTGCCGTCACGGAGCTTGCTGATCAGGCGCGGCAGGCCGTCCTCCCCAAAATAGACCGCCTCCACATCCTGCGGACCGTCAGGATAATGCACCGGAAAACGCTGTGCTTTCAAGCAGCTACGGGCCGAAAGCTCATCTGGCTCCTCAACCCGCAGCAGCGCCACATCGCTGCGGACCCGGGCATTGTCGCCAGTCTCTGCCACCCAGATGCAGCTACGGGCACCGCCCGGTTCACAAGGAGCAAGGCGGACTTCTTCCCAGTCTACA
>JBEIQS010000317.1:0-5162 GCA_040376425.1 Alphaproteobacteria bacterium
CATGTCGTAGACCGCTGGATCTTCGCGGGGAATATTTGCCAGGGTGTAGCTGGGTCCCTGACTTTGCTGGATCAGGTTGAAGGCTTTGCGGATGGCGGTCAGCATCCCCAGCGCCAGCACATCCACTTTGACAAAACCCACAGCATCTACGTCGTCTTTGTCCCACTGGATGACGGTGCGCCCCTCCATGGTGGCGGGCTCGATGGGCACACGATCGATGAGCGGCTCATCGGCGATCACAAAGCCCCCAACATGGATGGAAGTATGCCGGGGAAAGCTATGGATGTCCCGGGTGCGCTCGTGGAGGAGCAGGAGGCGGGGATCGCTGGGATCCAGCCCTGCTTCGCGCAGGCGCTCCGGGCTTGGTGGCTCTATTCCCCAGTGATCCAGGTTTTTGGCGAGGCGATCGATCTGATCCAGGCCCAGCCCCAGGGCCCGCCCCACATCGCGCACCGCCATCCGTCCCCGCCAGCAGATGACCTCATTCACCATTCCCGCGCGGTCACGGCCGTATTTTTCGTAGACATATTGGATCACCTCCTCCCGGCGCTCGTGCTCAAAGTCCACGTCGATGTCGGGGGGCTCGGCGCGCTCGGGGGAGATGAAGCGCTCAAAAAGCAGGCTGGAAGTTGCTGGATCTACAGGTGTAATCCCCAATACAAAACATACCGCAGAGTTGGCCGCCGATCCACGCCCCTGACAGAGAATGCCCTTTTTCCTGGCAAATTGCACCAGATCCTGGATGGTCAAAAAGTAGGAGGCAAAGTCGAGCTGAGCGATCACGCCCAGCTCGTGCTCCACCTGTGCACCCACCTTTTTCCACGCTTTGATATCATTTACATAAATAATCGCAAGATTTCGCGCACACAGCTCGCGGAGCCAGGCCTGGGGGCTGTAGCCCCGGGGCACCACCTCACGCGGGTAGCTGTAGCGCAGCTCGTCCAGGGTAAAGGTACAGCGATCCAGGATTTCGCTGCTGCGAGGGATCAGCTCCGGCCAACGGCGGAAGCGACGGAGCATCTTCCGGGCGTCGGGCAGCGCCCGCTCGGCCGAGGCGCCCACGCGGGTGCCCAGGTTGTCCACGCGGGTGGCCAGACGGATGGCGGTGAGCACATCCTGCAAAGGCTGGCGTTCTTCGCGGTGAAAAAGTACATCGCCCACGGCCACCACCGGGATGTCCCCCGCCACCAGGGCCGCAACCCGATCCTCCTCCTCGGGTGCATAGTGCCGGGATACCGCCCGATACAGGCGATCCCCCACCAGACGTTGGAGCTGCGACAAAAACTCCTCCGGCCAGTCTCCCCGGGCCAGCAGAACCAGGCCACTGTGGCGCTCCAGCAGCTTCGGAAAAGGAAGCTCTCCCCTCCCCTTCGGGCTCTCGGCCCGCGCGGCACTGATCAGGCGACACAGATTTGCCCAGCCCTGGCGATCCATGACCAGGATGACCAGCGAGGCCGAGGCGCCGCCCTCGTCCACCCGCTGCTCGCTGAGACGGAGGGTCAACAGCGCTCCTTGAACCCCCTTGATCCCCTGCTCCTTACAGGCTTTGTGGAAGCGCACCGCTCCATAGACCCCATCGCGGTCAGTGAGCGCCATGCCCACCAGGCCCAGGCGCTTTGCCTCTTGGACCAGCTCCTCAGGAGAGGATGCACCTTCGGTAAAAGAGAAGGAGGAGCGGCAGATCAGCTCGGCATAGACCAGGGGATCGGGGATGGGCGGCAGCTCCTCTGCCTCCGGCATCGGCAGCGGCCGCTCCCACCAACCATGGAGAAACCAGCGATCTCCGGTGCGAAAGAGCCAGGCGTGGCGGGAAGCCCCGGCACCGGGCACCTCCACCGTCCAATAGTCGCGCTCCCAACGCTCTTCCCACCAGCCTCCCTTCAGCCGCTCTGGGCCTTCCACCCTGCCAAAAGCCTGCCACTTGCCACCCTGCATCCAGGCGCGGGGCCTGCCCGAGGGCGCCACCAACACCCGCATCGCCTCCGCCTCCGGCAGGAGCCACTCCGGGCGCGGCCGGGGCCCCTCAGCAAGGCGGTGCGGAAGGGCGGGATCCCAGCGGATCTCTGGCGGGGGCGGCTCGGTTTCTCCCACGGGCAGCAGCTTCCAGCTCTCCTCCGGCAGCCAGCGGTCCTGCACCGTATTTTGACCCACCGCGTCGATCCCGAGCACTTCCTGGAGGCGGCTCAACAGCACCGGGAGAGACTCGGCGGCCTCCGCACGCTCCCAAAGGCCCACCCCGGTGGGCCGAAAGGGCGCAAGTCCCCCCGGCTGTAGCTCCAGAGCCAGCACTGGCGAGGAGAGGACGATGCCCTCCAGGCTGCTGCGGCCCAGGCGCAGGAGCACATCCTGGCGGCGGGTGGGCCAGGAGGGGCGAAGGGGGCGCTGCACCAGGCTGCCATCCTCCAGTTCCAGGCAGAGGTCCAGCCGAAGCAGCACCTGATCGCGCTCTATCAGAAAGGCACACAGCTCCGCCACCAGCGCCCGCAACACAAATAAGAGCGACCCTGCCTGCTCCACCGGATCATCGAAGAGCTGACGGAGGGGCGGCAGCTCGGCCGGCTGAGGGGGAAGAAGCACCGCCTTGGGGGGCTCCATCCGTGCAGAGGCCAACAGCCACAGACGCCCGGCGGAAGCCCCAAAACGACCGGCCACGGAGGCATAGGGCAGCGCCGCAAGCTGCCCCAGGCTGCGGATGCCCACATCCTGCAGCGCCTCGGCAAAGGCGGGGAGTTTTTCCAAGGCCAGATCGTCTTTTTCCAGTGGGGGAAGGTTGCAGAGCACCTGGATGGGGAGGGCCTGCAGGATGGGCAGGGGATCCTCCACCTCCTGGTCGGCGGGCAGGCAGCGGGCCAACAACAGGGCCACCCGGGGCTGCTGCGCCCGCACCAGGCGCGCCGGCTGACCCAAGCGGGCCAGTTGCAGCCGTAGCTCCAGCAGTGGAGCATCTTCCAGGAGAAGATCCTCGGGAGGGAGCACCCGAACAGAGGGGGTGAAGCGACGGAGGTGCTCGCCCAGCTCCTCCAGATCGCGATCCTCGCTCCCCAGGGGCAGAGCCTTCAGCTCGGGCAGCAGTGCTCGTGCTTCCGCGAGGCTCATCCCTACAGAGATCCCCATCTTTTGGCAGCTCTGCGAGGCCACCACCACCCGCTCCGCACTGCGCTCGAAGCGGTGCAACAGCACCGGCCCGGCGGGGTCCAGACCGGCGCGGATCAGACGGAAGTCAGGAAGGTGGATGGCCAGAAAGGGGCGGCTACCCACCACTCAGCACCTCGGGCGGCAGCCAACGCTCCCCCTCTGCCCCACCGCGCCCACGGCTACAGTGAAGGCGCAGGCGGCCATCCCCCAGCCAGCCGCGGGCCTCCAGACGCAGGGTGGCAGGCAGCTCAGCCTCTGGCTGTTCGGAGAGCACCCACAAGGTACAACGCCCCGCTTCCGCCGCCCGCAGCAGGCGGGGCCCGGCCTTGCCCAACCTGCCCCCATCCACCAACAGCACGGCATCCAGGGCGCCGGAGCGCAACAATTGCTCCACCGTCCATGCCGCTTGGGTGGGCGGGGGCCGCAGCAGGAGACAGCGCTCCAACCCCAGACCGGGTGGGAAGAGGCGGGAGAGCGGATCCACCAGCGCCAGGGGGCGCCCCTGCTCCTGTAGTCGTCGTAATGCTGGAAGCACAGGTGAGAGGCGTCCGCTGCCCAAGACACCAGTAATTTCTACCACACCCGGCTGCGGCCAGCCCCCCAGCCAGGCTTCCAGCCCCTCGCTGCCCATGGGCAAACGCGCCTGCGTGTGGCCGGGCTTGAACTGCTCGCGAAGCTGGGCCAGCGACAATACGGCCCTGTTCCGCGGGACCGGACTGGTCACATATTCATCTATGCGGACGACTTCAGGACGCATCAGGTGAGTATATGAGCTACTGCGCTGGTGTGCAAGGGGATCGGGGTGGCGACGATCCGGGCACCGGGCTACAACTCTCACGAGGTGTTCATGCCTATGCGGATGCTCGCCCCCGGCTACCGGATGACCTCCGACATGATCCGCAACAAAGCGCCGGTCGAGCTCTCCGACGGCGAAGCGATGATGTGCCTGCCCACCCTTTCGCGTGGGGCTTCGGCCCAAAGTCTGGGTACAGCGGTACTGCAGAGTGATCCGGCCGTGGAATATGCAGCCACAGAAGTAGGCTTCAGCCCCAAGCCAGACATGCTGCGTGCACCCGACGTAGCCGTCCTTCCCGGCCCCCCCAAAGACGGCTGGCTGAAGGAAGCCCCCCCCTTGGCTGTGGAGTATGCAGATCGTGGCCAGGACAAGGCCGATCTGAAGAAAAAAATACGGGAGTACCTGGAAAACGGCGTAAAACTGGTATGGGTGGTGCGGATGGACGTGCCCCGCCATGTGGAGGTGTACACCCCCGACGGGAAGAAGGAGATTTTTGGCCCGGGAACAACACTCCTGGCCCCGGGGATCCTCGCGAATCCGGTGCCGGTGGAGGCCTTGTATGAACCGGGTGCCGCCCGGGAGACGGTGCTGCGGAACAGCCTGGCACGGGCAGGCTATTCCGGCTTGGAGGAGGTTTTTGAGGAGGGCAAGGCGGAGGGCAAGGCCGAGGGGATTGCAGAGGGCAAGGCCGAGGGGATTGCGGAGGGCAAGGCCGAGGGGATTGCGGAGGGCAAGGCCGAGGGGATTGCGGAGGGCAAGGAGGTGGGAGCAGCCCTGGCCATGCGGGCCACCCTGGTTTCGGTGTACACCGCCCGCTTTGGCGCCATCCCGCCCGAGCTCCAAGATGCTCTGGGCCCCCAATCCGCTGCGGCGCTGTCTCGCTGGGTAAGCCTTTTTGCCACCGGAAGTGCGGAAGAAATCCGGCAGCGGATCTGTGCAGCGCCTCCGGTCTGAGGGGAGACGGCTGTGATACATGATACATGATACATGATGCTGATGCAGCGCCTTGTGGTTTGACTGCCTTCGTTGTGAGCGTGGAGGTCGTTGGCCCGACAGGCGGTCTGCTTTGCGCGAGGCGTTGCTTGCAGCCAAGGCTGCGGTTGTTTTAGCGGAGTGCCTCCGTGACAGCGTTGCAAAGAGGGCTTTCCGCCCTCTCTGCACTCTCCCGAGTCAGGGACCTTCCAGGCCCCTAACGACCCCGGCCAGGGCAGGGGCTGTGAAACGACGAAAC
>JBEIQS010000024.1:0-45953 GCA_040376425.1 Alphaproteobacteria bacterium
CCCAAGACTTGAACCGGAACCTGGGAGCCTGAGATGTCCGATCACGACCACCACGACGTCCTGGATGTCCCGGAAGGGGCCCCCTTTGCGACGGTCCACTTCCAGCGCGATGGCAAGACCGCCAAGGTGCGCCTGGGTACTTCCGTGCTGCACGCCGGGATGGCCCTGGACCTCGTGATGGAGAATGCCTGCGGCGAGGTCTGTGCCTGCTCCACCTGCCATGTGTGGGTGGAGAAGGGCAGCAACCTGCTCTCCACCCCCTCCGACGACGAGGAGGACACCCTGGACAAGGCTTCCCTGGTGAAGGCGGGCAGCCGCCTCTCCTGCCAGGCCAAAATTCTGAAGGCCGGCCACCTCGAAGTGGCCTTCCCACCGGGTACCCACCAGTTCAAAAGCCACTGAATGAGGCTTCATTCAGTGGCGAACAATCAGGCTTCGTCCGGCCAAGCCTTCTTCCGCACGCGCGCGAGGTAGGCCACCACGTGGGGATGTTTGGCCAGCTCGGCGCTGCCCGCGCCGGGCACCGGGAAGGAGGCCAGCCCGGAGAGCATGGCATAGATGGTGGCATCGACCGAGCTGGGCTGGTCACCATGAAAAAAGAGCCGATCCCCCAACAGATCCGCCACCGCGGCAACGTCTGCCCGCAGGATCGCGGCGATCTCCTCCGGCTTGTGCCGCCCGGTCCCCTGCGCCCGTAGGCTGCTGCGCACGTCGCGGCGGATCTGCCCCAGGATCAGACTGCCGATCACCGGCGGCAACATCTTCAAAAAAACCGGGGCATAGGCGGCAAAACCAGCCTCTGTGTTCCACCGTTCGTGCACCAGGCACCAATAGGTCCCCTCCTCCAGCATCCGGCGCACCGCCTGACTTTGCGCCTGCTGGGCCGGACTGAGCCAGGCGTCGAGGTGCACGCTGTAGCGCTGGGTGAGGTAGCCGATGATGAGCTCCGAATCCCCCATCAACGTGCCATCTTCCAGCTTGATATAGGGTACTTTCCCTTTGGGGGCGCTGGTCATCGACGCCGGGAGCACCTCAAATCGAAGCTGGGCCAGCCGCAGCCAGGTTTCCAGTTTTGCACAAAAGGGGCTGACCGAGGAAAGGCCCCAGGCGCCGGGGACGGTGTAGAGCTGGATCATGAGAACTCCTGTCCAGTCAATCTATACCTTTGTTCATGGTGGCGCAAGGGTCTGGCGCAGGAATTCGACCAATCCCGGATCGGATAAAACCCCCGTATGATCGCCCGGAAAAGACGGATACAGTGACCGAATTCCACTGCTCACCCGCGCCCGGGAAAGCTCCGGTCCCAGCGCCTGCCACTGCTGCTCCAGCTCGCCAAAGGCCGGCCCCTGCCGCAGCGCAAAAAGCTGGTTCTCTTGTGCTTTCGTCAAAACGGGTGCTTGACCCGCCCGGTAGGCCACCCACAGCAGATCCACGAGGCCGGACTCCTCCACATCCATCACCGCGCCGCCCTGCTCGGCAAAGGCGAGCTGCACCTGCACGGAAGATGGGAGCTTGATCCCAAAGATTCCCTTCCGGGCTACCTCGTCCAGCCCGTCGGCCCGCCCACGGAACATCGCGGAGCCCGCGCGCATGTCTTCGAGACCATCGGGCAAAAAAGGCTTGGAGAAGGCAAAGAAAAGGCGCTGCACCCCATCGTCCGACGGACCGCCGAAGCCATGCCAGGGGGAGTCGATGGCGACAAACTGGACCGATGACAATTTGGACAAAACACCACGGTCTTCCAATACATTGAGCGCTACGCGCGCAACCAGCCCCCCCATCGAGTGTGCCACCAGCTCCAGCTCCGCCGCCCCGGTATGCCGCAGCAAGCGCTGCAGCTCGTCGGCCAGCTCCCGCCCATTGGTGGAGGTGCTCCGGTGAAAGTCGTCGTAGCACCAGACATAGAGCTGAACCCGCTCGCTGTCCAGGCCCTCGGCGATACCTTGCAGGTCGCCGGGCTGCCCGTTGATGCCATGGACCAGCACCAGGGGAACGCGATCTCCAGCGTAGTCCGTGAGCTTTTTGACCACGGGGCGAAGGGTACCCACGCCGTCCTTGCCCAGAAGCAGCGGCTCGTCCAGCTGCGTCAGTGCCATGTCCACCGGAGCGTGGAGAGCACGGATCCTCTTTGGGCCATCCTCTGTTTTTGCAAAGCCGAGGTTGGCCGACGGCGTGGTGGCGGCGTCACTATCGGCGTCCGGCGCCGCAAGCCCGTTCAATCCGGCGTCGGTGGACTCAGCAGGCATCGCGGGGGTGGCTGGGACGGAAGTGCTGCTCCCGGGGCTGACCCCCAACAGTGCGCCCGCGGGGCTCAGCTCCATACCGCCCGTCTCGCGCAAAAGTGGGTTGAAGCTGCTGATCCCCAGCCACACATAGGTGCCGCCCACCACAGCGACCGCCGCACCCAAAAGCAGAAAAGCCAAGCTGCCAAGAAGGAGATGCCGGATACTCACGACAGCCGACTTCCAAGCCGCACGCGCAGCAGGTCGAGCTGATCCTGCACCTGGTGGGTCTGGAGGCCCTGGTAGTGTTCCGGCAGATAGCGCCGCGAAGAAGATTCAAAGACCGCCAACATCTCCATATATTCCAACATCCGGGTATCGCGACTTGGGATCACATCGGCCAGGGCGCGATCCATGTCCGGCTGGCTCACCTGCTCGCGGCCGTCCCAGGCCGCATAGTTGGCAGCCGTCAACGCCAGCGATTCCAGCTCAGCCGCCGACCAACCCGCGGTGGCGGCGGATGCGGCATCCACCGAAAGTCCGGGCTCCAACAGAATCTTCCCCCGACGGAACACCGCCTGCAGGATCTGCTTTCGCTCCTCGGCGGTCTGGGCAAAGAAGAAGGGGATCTTCACATCAAATCGCCCCGGACGCTTCAGGTCCACATCCAGCTTGTCCGGCCGGTTGGTCATCATCAGCATGACCACCCGCCCACGGTGCGAAGTGTCGGACATAAACTCCTTCAGCCGTGCGATCACACGGCTGGATGTGCCACCATCCGTCTCTCCCGACGCCAAGGAGCGGTCCGCCTCGTCGATAATCACCAGGGCATAGCCCAGGCCATCGATCAATTGCAGCACCTTCTCCAGGTTGGACTCGGTGGACCCCACCCACTTCTCGCGAAAATTCTTGAACTTGAGGCAGGTCAGGCCGCTCTCTTTTGCGAAGGCCTCGGCAACAAAAGTCTTGCCGGTACCCATCGGTCCCACAAAAATAAGCCCCATCGGCACCCGTGCCCGCTGCCCGGCCTTGATGGAATCGGCCAGCCGGTTCAGGTCGGTTTTGATGGCGTCCATCCCGCCCACCTCAGCGAAGCCATGCTTGGGGTCCACAAACTCCACGAGCCCGTGACATTCCTGCTCAATGATCGCCTTCTTTCGGCGATTCACCATCGCAAAGGTCAGCGCCTCGCCAGACTGCCGCGCCTGCCGCAGCACGCTCTGCACCTGCAGCAGGGTGAGCCCCGCCGTGACTTTTGAAAGCTGCTCCGGGTTCAATTCCAAGCGGATATCCAGGAGATCCTGGTGCTTCAGGAAGACAGCGCGCGTCTCCTGATCAGGGCGTGGAATCTCCAGCGCGCTGATATGCGGCGAGGATGTAAGACGCCTGCTGATGTCACCCAACACTTCAGTGACAAAAATAACCAGATTATCCGAGTGGAGCAGGCCTGGATCGCCGCCCAGACGTTGCAGGGTCACCAGGTTGGCCTTGTCCGGCTCGGACAGGAAGGAAAGATCCCCGTTCGGCGCGATCATCTCCAGGTAGTCCACCACCACCCCGGCGCGTTGGGTGGGGTCGGTGATCAGATCCTCCAGAATGGGCAGCACCAGACCCGGGCTGAAGGGCAAGTCCTCGACCAGCGCACGCCCCTCGGCGGTGCGCCGCAGGTTGATGGCCTTTTTAAACAGGGCCGCCTGACCTTTGGCGCCGAACTCCAGCCCCTCGGACACGTTGTAGTGGACCACCGGCTCCTTCGACCGACCCAAAAAGCGGGTCAGAAAGTCCCGAAGAGCAAGGTAGACCACCTTGCCATCGGCCTCGGTCCAGGGCTGCACATCGCGCACGTTGCCGTGCAGCAAGAAGACGCTGGATTCCCCGGAGAGGTAGCGGTTGCGGAGCTGAGTGGCCCAGGAGGGAAGACTTTGTTCCATCCAGGCTCCTTAACCGATGGGGTCAGCGGCGGGGCAAAGGGATGCCAGATCGCCTCCTCCTCCCCCCTTCCCTCATCCGCCCCTGGCCAAGCCCAGGTCCGACCGAAGCCGTGCATCTTTGCTGGGCCGCCAGATGTACTGATCCACAAAATAATGATGCAACGCCACACCCCAGAAGATCACCTGCCCCACCGTCGCCAGGGTCAACCCGGCAAAGAGCGGCTCGGGACTGCTATAACAGCCGGGCCCCGCCCCCATCAAACAGTTGGGAACGCGATAGGACAGCGTAAACAGGAGTCCCGCGGCCGCATAGATTGCAAAATGGCGGCCCACCTGCGCCGCCAGACCGTAGCGTTCCGGTTCATTCTGATAGCGGCGGCGTTTGTAGTGCCAGACCAGCGCGTGATACTGGATATTGTGCCAGGCGGTGACCGCGATAGAAATGCCCCCCAGCGGCAGCCGATTGGCCACCGGGGGCGACAACACCACCGCAGTCCACAGCAGCACCAGTGCGAGATAGAGCACTTTCGCGGCGGCTACCGGGCGGCCGGCCCGGCGCACCGCCCTCAAGCGCCAGCCCCAGCCCGCCACCACCAGGGCCGTGCCCACCCACAGCACCAACGCCACGGAAGACTCCCAGGTGGGTGCTCCCTGGAGGCCCAACATCGGCCGGGCCTCGGGATGAAGCAGGGCAAAGGCCACGAAGGGCGCAATGCTGCCAGTATACAACGCGGCCCGGTCCCAGCGGTCATCGGAAGGGTCGGTCTCTCCGCCCGCACGTTTGTACAAACCCATAAAGCCCAGGTGTTGCCGAAGCACATGCCACCAGGCCCACAGGTTGCAGAAGGTGAGGAAGATGACCACGGAAAGGCCACTTCCGGTCCACAGCGCGATGCCCAAACAGGCGGGCCCGACCAGAAACCAGAGCAGCGATCCTGTCAGCAAGCGCCCTCGGCTTCGGCGCTCTTCCGGGTCCAGATAGGTGCGCGCCAACGTAGCGAAAATATGAGGGCCATCCAGCAGAAGTATCCAAATCCACCACCAGGGCGCCAACGAGGTGGTGCTCAGGGCACCCACCGTCAACAGCATACTGACCAGCAGCCCACCGAACAGGAACAGCCGATCCTGCGTGGGAGAAATAATCCACCTGAATGAGGATTCATTCATTTTTTCTACGCCTTCAAGCTTCTATCCCAAAAGCACCCACAGCTCGCCCCCCGCCGGACCACAGCCCCCCAGAGCCCGGCCCAGACTCACCGCACCTGTGGCCTTTCGCGCCATCCCACCGGCGCCGCCCTCCAGCCGATCTCCGGCCACCACCCGACCCTCCACTTTGCAGCGCACCACACCGGCCACCGCCACCAATGCGGCACCTTCGGCCCGAGCGCCGGTGACCAGACCGGCCGTCTCTACAACGACCCCGATCACCGTGGCATCCCCGCCTTGAGAGCGCCCCACCTTGCCATCCTCTCGCAGGACCGCAACTTCGCCCGGCATCAGGCTGTCGGCCGACTCAAAGGCCTGCGCGAGGCCCTGACCGCGGCTCTCGAGCTGCTCGCCGCGCACGGTGCCGTGCACCCGAAGCCCGTCGCTGTCCCCGGCCTTTCCGATCACCACCTCTGCCCCGGAGCGCGTATTCAGGGCCAACACCCCATCTTTTCGGCTGCCGCCAGAGCGCCCCTCCAGCGCCCGCACCTGGAGCGTGCGCTGGGTGTTGTCCACCGTCAGGTCACCGCGCAGCTCAATTGCATCCACAATCAGCTTACCGGTCTTCACCTGAACACTGGCCTCTAAACTATTGACTTCAGCACCCCGTGCGTGCAACCCTCCCGATGTGATGTGCAGCCCCCCCTTGGAGATGGTGAGCGCCCCACTCATGGTGTCGCCACCCTTTTTTACCGCTTCTCCCATCACATCCGGCAAGGCGCCTACCTTGTCCTCCACCGCGACCAGGCGCCGGTGCAGGTCGGCCATCCGCGGGTTGTCGTCCATCTCCAGGCGGCGCGGCGAGGGGCCCTTGCCCTCCAGCCGCTCGATACGCTCATAGATGTCGATGAGGTCGCCCTCAGCGCCCACCAGATCCTCAAGTTCATCCTCGATCTTGGTAAGACGGCCGTCCTCTCCCTCCATCGCGCCCAGCCGCCCCTCCAGTGCTTCCAGCCGCGCCAGCATCGGGGTGAGCGGACCGCCACCACCCTCCAGACTCCCAACCTTTCTCCATAGTTTTTTCACACGGCGACGCAAGCGCAGCAGCAAGGCCCCCAGCTCGGCCTCGGTCTCCGCCAGCTCGGCAGCCACCTGCATGGCTCCACCCAGCACCAGCGACCGCTCCGCCGCCTCTTCGCCGACCCGTCCGTTCTTGACCACCGAGACCCCGATCACACAGGGACCTTTTTCAAAATAGCGCGGGTCGATCGGCTTGGTGCGACCGAGCAGCACCTGATAGTGGCCACCGCTCTGCACGTTCACCCCCGGAACATGCTCCTCCCAGATGGGGTCCTCGTCGTCGGCTGCGGTGTAGAGCCGAAAATACAGATCATAGCTTCCTGCCGATGCGGGACGTCCCTCCGCACGGCCAAGGCGGCCCTGGAATTCGATGCAATGCAACTTCCCTCCACCGTCTTGCGGGGCGTCGCCACCGGACCGGGCGGGCCCACCCGCACATGCTACAGCCGGCCCCGGGGGGCTGTCAAAACACGAAGGACGATTCAACAAGTTCCTTCGCTGCATCGCGGTCAACTTTGCCGAAGCAGATGAAAATTGTCGGCAGTCCCGCCGGCCCATGCGGCGCCGGGGTGCGCATGTTATCAGCCGGGGTGCCTCTCTCCGCACTCGTTCCGGGCCTTGTGCTCCTGCTTTCTGGTCTGGTCATCGGCTGGGGAGCCGACCAATTCCGCCTTTCGGCCCTCTTTTTGCTGGCCGAACCGTTGCTCCATGTGGCCGTGGTGCTGGCGGCCTACGCAAGCTGGTATCAGGGTAGACGCCTGCGAGCAGCTTCCATTTTTATGGGCGCAGTACTGGCTTTTTTTGCGGTCCGCCTGCCCTACCGACTTGCGACACTGCCGATGGATATCGCAGCCCCGGAATGGGCCGGCCGGCTGGAACGCTGCATGCCCGCCGCGCCGTGGCCTGCGGATGGGGTCCGCATCTTGCAGTGGACCCTCACTGGCGGAGAAAGCCAGGAAGAGATACTGGAAGTTTCGACGGTGCTCCGGCCTGACCTGCTGCTGCTTTCCGGTGGGCATGACCTGGATCTGGCCATTCTCCTGCAGAATGAGCTGGGGGGCGAGTACCAGATCGACCCGCCGCAAGGTGGCTTTCCGGGCCGCACACTCCTGTCACGCGGTCCCTTTCACGTCTGTGGAGAGGAGGAAGCCTGGCGGATGGGCAGTGCCCACCTTGCCTTTGCAGGGATCACACCGGATACGGTCCTGCCGGTCGCGGCGCTGTGGCATGCTGGACCGGAGCGCGAGGCCGACTGGGCGCAGGGACGACGGCGTTGGGAGGCCGAGCTGAGCCTGCTGCGGGGGCTGAGCTCGCCGGCCTTGGTGGTCCTGGCCGACGCCCCGGTGCTGCCCACCTGGCGCCAGTTGCAGGCTAGCTTTGCCAGTTTACAACTGCTTTCTGTGCCCGTGCCGCCCAACTGGCCGCGCGGCCTGGGTCCCCTGCCGCTGTTGCCGCTGCACCCCTACGACCGGCTGTGGACGGGGCCCGGTTGGCAAGTCACCGCGGTCCACCGCGTGAATGTGCGCGCGGGGCTCCGGGCGCCCATCCTCACGGCGCTGGAGCCTGCGGCACAGACGGCGGCGCGATAGCTTTCCGACAATCGGGTGCCTATGACCAGTCCCCCCCGTGATCAGCGCCTGTTTCCCCTGCTGCTGGTCGCCCTGCCTGGCGCCTGGGCGCTGCTGGGCTACGGTCCGATGCCCAGCCTGGGCGCTGTGCTTCTGTGCCTGGCCCTTCATCGCTGGATGCCACCGCTGCGTCCGCCGCTTCCCTTGGCGATCGGCGCGGTGTTCGCCCATTTTCTGCTGAATGGCATCGGCTGGCTGCCGGTGTCGGATTTGCGCTGGCGTATGGGGGCGGTGCTGCTGGTGGAGGCCGCTGTGGTGGCGGTCCTGGCAGGCTCGCTGCGGGCCTTGCAACCGGTACCGGAAGGCGAAAAAAATGATGGTGTACTGCGGTATATTGCGGGGGCCTTCGTCCTCCTCACCGCGATGGCTTGGGTATTGACACGTCAACAGTTCGACCCGAGCCCGGGGGCCTTCAGCGTTGGGCTGGTGGCCGTGTGGCTGGGGTCGATGGCGCCCAAGCGGCTGTGGCCGCTGGGGTTGGCGGGTCTGCTGCCGCTGATTCAGCCCGATTTTTTGTTGGAGAGTACCCCCTTCGCGGGCTTGATTTTGTACGGCGTGGCCGGGCTGGGCTTGGGGCTGGTGCTGGCGGGCTCCCGGGGTGGGGGCATGCTGGAGGGGACCGCGGCCGCAGTAGGGGGGCTGGTGTTGCTGCCAACCCTGCCGTTGGAGCAGGTGGCGCCCTGGATTTCCGGAAGCTGGTCGGCGGCGCCGGCAGAGCGCGCAAGCCTGACGAAGATGCGGGAAAATCGGCCGTTGGTCTATGGAAAGTTGGGCTGGTATGGCAGCACCGGGCTGCGGCAGAGCGAGCAGCGGCTGCGCCTGGAGCTGGACGGGCAGCCGGTGGATACCGTGGGCCGCTTGGGGCAGGCTGAGCGTTTTGGAGGCTTTCTGGCGGGCTGTCTCGCCTCCAAACATGGGTCGGTGCAGGTGATCGGGGACGACCTGGGCCTGAGCACCTTGGCCTTGCGGGGGCAGGGTTTTGATCTGATCGACGTGGCCGCGCCGGACGGGGGGCTGCTGCGGGCGCAGGCGCTGGCACTGCCCGCGCTGCAGCAGGCTTGGGTGGATCCGCGGGTGCGTATTTGGGAGCTTCCCGGTTCCTTTATGGGCCGTTTTGGGGGAGAGGCGGATGCGTCGGTGCAGATCCTTCGCAACCCCTGGGCCGCGCCGGTGGCGACCCCCAATGCGGAGGTCCGCATCTTGGTGCTGCACCTTCTGGACCTGGAGCGCAGCGACTTTTCCGGGGTGATCCGACGTTTTACCGCGGGCGCCGCCCACAGCTCGCTGTGGATGCCGCCGACGGGGGTGGACAGCGCCATTCTGGCAGTACATCCCACACCAATCCCCTGGGAGCGTCTGGAGCACTGTGTAAAGGCCGGTCGCACCGACATGCGGATCTTTGGCCTGGAAAGCGCACTGGACCTCTCCGCGCTGGCACTGGTGGAAAACCCCTCCCTGCCAGACTGGGACCTGCGGGGGGGCCGCTTCCTGAGCCCGGTGCTGTGGCAGCCGCCGCAGCTTCACCTGAGCCGCTTTCGGGACCAGGATGTGCACTTTTTGGCGGATGCCCCCCCAGAACGTGCGGCCCGGGTGAAGACCCGCACCGCCTTCTTGGGCTTGCTGGAGACCGCTGCACAGGGGGCAACGGGCGAGGCGCTCGCGCAGGCCCGCATCCTGTCCGAGGAGCCGGGGGGAGCGCGCGCGCTGGCACCGCTGGTAGCGCCCTACCTGCGGGATACCACTGCGGCGATGGAACAGAAAGACTGGACCAAGGCGGGGATGTCGCTGTCCACCGGGCTGGCCCTCTTTCCCGGCAGCGCCGAGCTCTGGTGTCTGCAGGGACGCCTGGAGCTGGCGAAGGAGCGCTGGGATGCCGCGATCAGCGCCTTCAATTCCTGTCTGGAGCGTGATGAAGGAAGACTGGAGGGCTTGGACGGGCTGGCGTTGGCGTGGAAGCAGAAGGGCGAGGGCATTGAGGTGGAAAAGACCCTCCGCCGCGCGCTGAGCCAGCATCCTGAGCTGTGGACCACCAGCCACAACCTCGGCTTTTTCCTGTTGGAGCAGGGTCGTGTGGAGGAGGCGGAGCGACTCCTGCGCCAGGCGGCCGCCCGCCGCGCCGCGTCCTCCTCCCCTTCCCCACTCCCCGATCTGGCGTTGGCCCGGCTCTATCTGGCCACCGACCGGCCCCCCTTGGCCATGGCCCAGGCCGAGCGGGCCCTCTCGCGCGGTCCCAACGCCGATGCCTACTTCTACAAGGGTGCAGCCGCCACCGAGCTGAACCAGCTTGACCCAGCCGAGTCCGCGTTTCTGGCGGCCCTGGAGCTACGCCCAGACTACACCCTGGCCCGGGGGGGGCTGGGGCAGGTGCAGGCCATGCGCGGACAATACAAGCTCGCCGCCGAGTCGTTCCAGGCGGTACTCCAACAGGACCCACAAAACGTACAGGCCAACGAGAACTTACGTCGTCTTCAGCCTTTTCTAAGATAACCCAGGTAGAACGAAGAGGATGAGGCCGCGGGCCTACATCATCTCCATCCAGGCCATCGTACGGGTACCCAGCACATCGGTGCCGACCGCGTTGATCGTCTCCACCACGGCACTGCTGCCATCGGTCGCAGGCGTGGCCGCACCGTAGATCACTGTACCCATCTTGGTGACCGTAGGCTGGGAGAGGTAGCCGGAGACGGGGTCCGTAGAGAAGCTGTCGCCGGTGCCGTCACCATCATCGTCAATGCCGCCGGAGCAGTCGTCGTAGTAGAGGCCATACAAGCGACCATCCCCGTTGACGCACTGGTCGCTATCCGGCGTGTAGGTAGTGAAGTACACAACCCCCGCGTACACAATCGGCGAGGAGGTCAACGACTCACCGGAGTTGGGCAGCGGGAAGTAGCCCGCGTTGCCATCACAGGAGATGGGCGTGGCCTTGCTGGAGCAATCCATGGGATCTTCGTCGCGCATTGCGAAGAAGAAGCCGGAGTCGGTGCCGGAGCGGTCGAAGGGGGTGCCCGTTCCCCAGTAGACGGCCAACGCGCCGTCGTCCATCCAGGAGGTGGTGGCGGCGTAGAAGACTTCGGGGCGGCGATTGCCGGGAATCCCGTTGCTGCCGTCGGTACCATTCAGCGGGTCGTAGAACTCACACCACTCCACGTCGTCGGGATCGGCGGAGTTCAGGACCACCTTGTACATCCAGGAAGAACCGGGATCCTGTACGTCGGTCTTGCCACCCCCACCCTCGTCCGTGGGCCGGTAGGAGGTGCTGACGGGGAAGTAGCCCACGTCGATGTCGCCGTCCTGATCCACGTCCACCATCGCGAGCGCGGCCGACACATAGCCATACTCAAGGGCCGCGTCGCTGTCGTAGTTCAGACCCGAGCTGTAGCCTGTGGGGTCCGGGTGCTTGGAGCCGATGTTGTCACCGGCCAGGACGTAGTCGTCGGAGGTATCGTCGTCCAGATCGGGGGTACCGTTATTGTTCGGATCGAAGTAGTCCGCGTAGTCCCTATTGGAGGCATCGCCAACGGCCCACATATAGAAGTTGGGCTCCGCCGAGCGATAGTAGGCGTTGGTGCTGCCGGTAAAGCCCACGGCACGACCGCCACCCCACATCGCAACCCACCGATCACCGGGGGTGTGAGGATCGTCATAGACATTGCCGATCACCGGCTGGCCCATGGTGTAGCCCATGGCGGTGCGATCGGTGGAGTTGGTCTGCTCCCACAGGAAGGCGGGGCTCTGCGTATCGGTGATATCCAAGGCCAGTGTGACCGGCCCGCCCAGACCCTGCTGCACAACCAGCACCCGGTGCCACTCGTCCTCGTCCGGCGTCGAATCACCGTTGTTGTCGATCCACACGTCCTCGACCGCCGGTGTTCCGTCGAAGAGGAAGGTCTTGCCGTACCACATCAGGTCCAGCAGGCCGGAGGTCCACTCCTCGGTGCGGGTCTTCTGCACCAGGTAGCCGGGGATCCACGCCCAGAGCTCCTCACCGGCCTCGTCTTCACCGATGGTAAGCGGGTCATCTTCCAGACGGAAGGCGTGCAACATGCCGTCGTTGGCAGGCACAATGACGACGGAGGGCACCCCGTCGGCCTCAAGCGAGTCCAAGAAGGCCCGGTAGGAGCGATCCGTGGAGAAGATGTCGTTGCGCGCCGACACCACAATGGGTGTGGCGTAGGGAGAGTCCGCAAGCTTCCACCGGCCGCGCTCCAGGTCCAGGTAGCGGAACTCTGCTTCGGGAAGACCGCGAACAAAGTCCACCATCGCCTGGAGGTCGTCGGCATCGACCATACAGTCGCCGTCCAGGTCGTAGCCGGAGTACAGGCCGCAGGGCATGTTGGACGGGTCGGGGGTGTCGTTCAGGTAGGGGGTGACGCCGGTGGTGCTGGTCCGCACTGCCTGGACGAAGTCTGCGTCAAAACCCATGTGGTAGTAGGTGTTTGCCTCGCTTCTCATGGACGACAGGCCGGCATAGGCGTCGTCACTGAAGAAGTAGATGTCGCGCTGACCCACACCGTCGCGGTCGTCGGGGTTGGACTCGCTGGCGAGGACCAGACGGCTGACCAGCAAGTCGCCGCCGTCCCACAGTGCGCCGCCGTACTCGGTGGGCCCCCCATACACCACCTGCCCATAGGTGGCGCTGGCGGGGTCATCGTCCAATTCGTAGGCGCGAACGTGCCCTTCCGGCAGGGGGTTGCTGCCGGTGATCTCGTACCAGGTGTAGATCATGTAGGCACCGTCGGCGCTGACGACGGGGGTGGAGCGGCTGTAGACGCCGCTCTGCACGTCACCCAGCATATTCAGGATCGAGCCCAGGATTTCATCGCCGTCACTGGCGATGTCGTAGAGGGCCGCCCCGCCGGTGCCGTTGGTGGCATTGGTGTAGAGGGTATCGGCAAGGCCGCCGCTGCTCAGGCCCAACCCGACGGTGTGCACCACGAGGCTCTGGGTGCCGGTGAGGGTCTGCAGGTCTCCGGCGCTCCAGCCATGATAGACAATATTGTCGTAGGAACACCAGAAATCAGGATTCACGCCGGTGGTGCCAGAGGCATCACAGGTGACGTCGGTGGGAACCGGCGCGCGCGACCAGGTGGAGCGGTTGCCGATATTGTCGTTCACCTGATCGTCGTCCGTGGGCTCGCCCATGGTCAGTACGATCACATAGGTGTCCGAACAATAATACTCCACCGGAGACTCCGCCCAGTCGCCGGTCAGGCCATCTTTGTCGTCGTCCGCGCCATTGTCGTAGGTGGTCTGGGCGAGGTAGGTATCCGCCAGATCAAAGATCACCTCTCCCAGGTTGCGGGTGGTGACCGTACTTCCATGCGTGGTGACGGTTGCAAGCTTGGCACTGAGCTCTGAATAGGAGCTTCCTACAGGAACAATGGGATAGTAGGTATCGTCACCGCTGGTGGAACTGGTGCCCACCACGCCAAAATGCGCCCAGTCAAAATGGCGCGCCACGGCATCAATGGCGTCCTTGGCATCGTCCAGACAGCTCGTCGAGGAGCTCCCGTCGCAGGGGCTGTCCATGGAGGCGGACAGGTCCAGCACAAAAATGACCGTCGGCGGCACCCGCTCGATGTCCGAGAGCATCTCATCCGTACCTGCGGAGCCGGCAAAGACGAGAGAAGGAAGGGTCAACGCGAGTAAGGTCATCGTCTACCTCAGCGGATCTTGCAGGGTCCCTGCACCACCTTGCGGATGGTGGAGACCACAGTAGCCTGGATGGGGTTGGCGGCCCTCTGGCCGTAGTCAGCAGAGGAAGAAGGCGGGCGGAACCAGCCTTCTGACTTCATATCCCAGTAGTCCGAACGGAAGGCCTGCCGTCCCTGTTCGGTGCTGTAGCCCGGTGGGGGACCAGAGCACTTCGAAAAGACGGCGTCTACCCGGTAGGTTCCCTGGTTCATCACAAATTCTGTACCGACGAACATCGCCTCGGCATCGTCGCCAGATCCGGTGGAAGAGGGCACAAAGAAGCCCCCCGTGTCCGCCGTATCCCAGCCTTCATCCGCCGGTTGTTCGTGCTCCAACTGGTAGCGCGCATGCGCCGTACCCGCATCGGCGGCGTTCGTGACCACCATGTGCCGCTGGTTGGTCAGCGCGATGCGCTGGTCCACACCGGCCACCGACAATGACGTGGCACCGATCACGGTGAGCACCGCGATCAGCACCAACGCCACCAACATGGCATAGCCCTGCTGACCGCGAAAGAGCGGGGCCGGGGGGCGGAAGGGTCCGTGCTTCATGGGTCTGCTCATTGCATGTTCTGCAGGCGCATATTTCGTACCATGACCTCAGTGCTCAGGGTCTGCCGAAAATAGTAGTCCTCGGTGCTGCCGGCGCTGTTGTCCGCAAGGGCGGGGCGGGCACTCATCCGCATCTTCTGCGGATCATCGCGGCCGGACTTCACGACAAAGCTCACCCGGATCATGTAGACGTCATCCGGGTCGTCGCTCTCGATCGAATTGTTGTAGTCGTCGATACTATTCACCCAGTCAGCGGCGGCGGTGCAGTTCGTGCCACCGATGGGCGAACGCAGACAATACTCGATCTGCATGTCTTCGATGTGGTCGACCACCGGCACGTCGTTGGCATCGGGCGAGGAGAAGTCCAAGTCCATCATCAGGACGGGGTGTTCGGCGCTGCCCGCACCCACGCCATCCGTGCCGTCCGCGTCGATGTAGAAGGTGGCCACTTCGGCCCGAGAGCAGGTCATCACCAACGGCAGGTTGCCGCCACACAGACCGTCGAAGTCGACAAAGGCGCTCTGGTTGGAGCTGACGTAGACCTCGCCCGCGGTGGCATCCACCGCCGTGATCTGCCACAGGTAGCTGCGGTACTCGCCCACCGCAGCATAGTCCAGGCACATAATGGTCTCGCCGGCCTGCAACGCCGCCAGCCGCGCCGCATTGTTGAAGGCGGTGGGTTCAAAGCTCAATGTGGTGGTGGAGCAATCCGGTGCGGTTCGCGAGGAGGTGTTCATGGTGAGCCCGGGCTCCATGGTCACCAGCGTGATCGCGTCGGAGCCGTTGGGGCCAGCACTGTTGTAGGAGACGATGGCGGGCATCGGTGCATCGCCACTGGCAGCACCATTTGTGTAGCCAAGAAGGCCATAGGTACGCCCCGAAGTACCATAGCCCGCCATACGCGACGTACGGGTCAGCACGTCGGTGGCCAAGCGCAGGTTCTGGTGCATCTCCATCTGGATGTCTTGATAGAGAAGCTGCTTGGTCTGGTTGGTGAAGACGTTGTAGATGGCGCCCACAACAAAAACACCGATCGCCACGGCGATGATCAGCTCGATGAGGGTGAAGCCTGAACGGGCGGCGCGCTTCAACATCATGAATCCCGGAAGCGGAAGGAGGAAACCGTGGTTCCGTGATAGAAACCCGTCGCCACATCTTCGTAGTTACAGCGCACCCGCAGCCGCAGCCAGGTGGAGTCGGCGTCCATGGGGGTGACATCCCAGGAGATGGAATACATCACCGGACCGAGGCTCTCATCGTCGTTGTTGGCGGCGTTCACTTCCACGCCGGTGCCCTGCTCCAGCGCACTCCACATGTCGTAGTCCGCGTCGCTCATGCCCGCATCCTGCAACGAGGCGGGCTGGCTGGTGGCGGTCCAATCGGCGGCCTGGAGACGCTCCATCTGAGTCTGGGCGAGGTAGGTACAGTCCGTCAGGCGCCTCGCATTCATATTGGAACGAACGGCCTGAGCATGAAAACCAAACATTACGATCAACGACGCACCCAGCAGCGCTGAGGCCACCATGACCTCGACGAGGGTAAACCCACGGGTGAGCGCGGACCGACGATGGAGCAGGGTGCGGTTCATGGCGCAGTCGCCTCCGCCGCGCCCACTGGATTTTCAGGGAGCAAGCTTCGCTCTCCGGTCTCGATCCGGATCATTCCGGTGCGGCTGATGCGCAAGTCGGCTCTCCCCATACCACCATCGAAAGTGGCACGTTTGTTGACCAAGGTCAAGGTGATGTAGCCAGAGCTGAAGTCCGATGGGGGGTTTTCGATCCAGCCTCGCGGCGAAAATACGATAGCACCGGCGCAGTTCAGCCCGGGCCCGACCAACCGGGGGCCGTCCGCGAGGCTGATCCAGGGGGTTTCCATCGATCCGCCAGGGTAGAGGCTGCGCTCTCCCAGACCATCGTCCTCCACGCCGTTCTCGTTGGGGGGCAGGGTGTCCCACTCGTTGCTGAGACCTGAGCGGTTTCCGATCTGGAGCAACCACTCGCCGCCTTGAGGTTCCGTCGGATCCAACACCGCATCTCCGGAGACCAGGACAAGGCGGGTCTGCCGGTTGCTGTTGATCGCCAGCGACCGTAGCTGCTGGAGATCCGAGTGGAGGAGGCGGGCGATCTTCAAGAGGCGGAACTGGGCGAGGGAGGTCTGGACTGCATACCAGCCGATGGAGGCCAAAATCGCGAGAATCGCGATGACAACCGCCAGCTCTGGAAGCGTGAAGCCTGCCTTGCCACCTTGTCTGCATGCAAGAATGGGGCCGGCAAGCTCAAGAGTCGATGCGGAGGGGGCAGCAGGGCTTACAAGCGCGCTATCGGCAACCTGACCGGCCCCACCACTCCGAGGGAATGGGAAAAATCTACCCACCTGGGGACTTCCTTCCCTGGTTCACCGGGCAAAGATCGTCCACTGCACCGCGGCGGCGCTGGATCAGCCGGCGGGCCTGCTGCACCTCGCCGGGAAGCACCCCGATTGCCTCCGCCTCGTCCAGGTTCCGGCTTGCTTCCTCCAAAACTTCATAGATGGGCGGCGCAGTCTCCGCACAGCGCTCCCGGTCCACCCGGTCGGAGGTCACCGCGGTGAGCGCACGCGCCCGACTCAGCAGTGCCAGCAGTTTTTCCCGCTTGTCTTCTGCTTTTTGGAGCGCGAGGGTGGCCGCTTCCACCGCCTCGGGCGCACGCTCCAGGGCCAACAGCGCCTCTGCCCGCCCCTGCTGCAGCGCCGAACGATCGGGCTGGGCCAGCAGGAGCTGGTCAAAGCGGGCCAGGGCGGCGGCCGGTTGCCCTGTGGAAAGCTCCAGAATACCCATGCTCTGCTGAGTGGCCGCATCCTTCGGTGCACGCGTCAGCGCCTCTTCAAAGCGCTTGCGGGCCATGGCCGGGTTGCCCTCCGCCATCGCCACGCTGCCCAGGCCACGGTAGCAGGGCGCAAAGTCGGGATGTTGCCGGATGCACTGGTCAAAAGAGGATCGAGCGGGCTCAATCTGCCCCGCAAGGTGCCAGGTCCAGCCCAGCCCATAGAGCGCCTCAGGGTTGCCGGGCTCCTTCTGCAGAGCGGCGCGCCAGGCAGCTTCCGCAACCACCAGATCCCCCTCTTCCAAGGCTTCTTTTCCGGCGCGGATATCCGCACCCACCCCGCAGGCCAGCAGCCAGAAGATCATCCCACCTCCAGGCCGTACTCACGGATCTTATACAAAAGTGCCTTGTAGGACAGCTCCAAAATACGTGCGGCTGCCGCCTTGTTTCCACTGGTGCGCTGCATTGCCCGCTGAATCAGCTCGCGCTCCAAGGCGGCTGTGCGCTGGGGGATGGACAGCGAGTCTCCCTCCAAGGCCACCGGGGCCGGCGGCTGCTCGCGGATGTTGACCGGCAGATCTTCGACGGTGATGTGGTTTCGATCGCAGAGCAGAAGCGCACGCTCTAGCGTATTCTCAAGCTGGCGTACATTTCCTGGCCATCGGCACAGCAGAAGCGTTCGCATCGCCTCCGCCTCCACCGTGGGCCGCGGGAGCCGGAGCCGCTGGCACAGGCTGCCGATCAGGTGCTCCACCAGCAGGGGCACGTCCTCCGGCCGCTCGCGCAACGGTGGAAGGTGCAGGTGCACCACTGCGAGGCGGTAGTACAGGTCCTCCCGGAAGGCCGGGGGCATCAAAGAACGGGCGGTGGCGGCCACGATCCGCACATCCATCTCTACATCGGCGCGTGCGCCCAGCCGACGCACCTTCCCATCCTCCAACACCCTCAGCAGCTTGGCCTGGAGGCCCAAGGGCAGCTCCCCGATCTCGTCCAAAAATAGCGTTCCACCATGAGCATCTTCAAAAAGCCCCGGCTTGTTGCCCACGGCGCCGGTGAAGGCCCCGCGCATGTAGCCGAACATCTCGCTCTCCAGCAGATTTTCCGGGATAGCCGCACAATTCACCGCCACAAAAGGGCGTTCCCGACGAGGCGACAGTCGGTGCAGCGCGCGGGCACACAGCTCTTTGCCCGTGCCACTTTCGCCGGTGATCAGCACGGTGGTGTCGTGAGGCGCCACCCGCTCCAACATCCGCAAAGCGGGCTGAATGGCAGGGGCACGGCCAACAAAGCCCTCTACCGGCTCACCCATCCGCTCCGAGAGGCGCGCGTTTTCCAAGGCCAGGCGCCCGCGATCCCGCGCCAGACTCTCCCGCTCCTCCAGCTTCCGCAGGGTGAGCACCACCTCGTCCGGGGTCAGCGGCTTGGGGATGTAGTCGTAGGCTCCCCGACGTACGGCCTCCAACGCCGCCTCGGTCCCCCCGTAGGCGCTCATCATGATCACCGGGGGCGCCTCCGGCGGGAGCTGCCCCAGGAAGGTCAACCCGTCCATTTCCGGCATCCGCATGTCGCAGAGCACCACATCTGCACCGCGCACCAACGGAAGCGCATCCCGACCATTGGGGGCCCCCAGCACCTGATAGCCGGCCCGGGTGAGGACCAGCTTCAGCATGTGGCGGATGTTCTCTTCGTCATCCACCACCAGGACCCGGAGGGAGGGCGGCATCCAGACATGATAGCTCACCGCAATGGCGCCGCCCCGTCTGCTGCAGCTCGTCCATGGCTACCCGCCCGAACAACGGGCAGGAACCGAAGTCTACGCGCAGCGTGTGGCCACCGGTCTGGAGGCGCGCGGCTGGCAGGTTCATACCGTGGCGGCGCACCGGGAGCCCGGGGCACCGCTCTACGCCGAGCGTCGGTCGCCGGGACTGCTGCGGGTGGTCCAGAACCGACCGTTCCGGGGGCTGGTCGCCGGCGAGTCCGACCCCATCCTGGACCGGATCCTGGAGCGGGAGATCAAAAACTTCAGGCCAGACCTGATCCATGTGCAGCATCTGCTCTTTTTGTCCACCACCTTCCGCAGCCCGGTCCCCATGCTGTGGACCCTGCACGATGCCTGGGGCTGGTGCCCCGCCGGCGGGCTGCTTTTGCGCGAAGGACGCCCATGCTCGGGTCCATCAGCGGCCTGTGTGGCCTGTGCGGGCGCCTGGGGAAGTGAACCGGCCGCCGCCGAGCACCTGATTGGGCTCGCCGGGCGCCTGGGCGCGGTGGTATCGCCGGGGCAGCTCCATCGCCTGTGGAAGAGGCTGCCGTTGGCGCTGCGGGCGCGCCTGCCATCGCGCCCGACCGCACTGACGCAGGCACATGTGGACCGGCGCCAGGCGGCCCTGAAATCGTTCGCACAGAGATGTGTTCGCTTATTGTCTCCCAGCGCCTATCTGGCAGAGCGGGCAGAGGCAGCCGGCCTGGGGCCCGTGCAGGTGCTGCCGCAGGGGGTGGATGCTCCCGTGTTGCCGGAGCTCCCCCGCCACTACCTGCTCTTTCTGGGCACACTTGCCCCCCATAAGAACCCGACGCTGGTGCGAAATGCCTGGAAAAAGTCCGGCTCTCCCCTACCCTTGCGGATAGTCGGGCCGCCGGGGTCGGATCTGGCCTATCTGCGGGAGCTGGAGAGTGACTCCCCTCGGCCGGAGCCGCCAGTGGCCGACCCCTTTCCACTGCTGAGGGGAGCAAAAGCGCTGGTTCTTGGCTCTATCTGGCCGGAAAATGCGCCGTTGGTGATCCGCGAGGCCCAGGCCATGGGCACACCCGTGATCGCCCCGAACATCGGGGGGATTCCCGAGCTGCAGCCGTCGCGGCTCTACCCCCCCGGTGACCTGGATGCCTTGGCGGACTGCATCGCCGATGCCGAGTCGCTGCCGCCTCCTCCCCCTCCCCCCTCCTTTTCTGACCACCTCCAAGCCCTGGAACGACACTACTTTTCAGTCGGGGCAGGACGACCGCCGGGACGTGCTTAGCATAGGTGCGGGAGGCAGGATGGAACCGTTGGTGGACCGCATCAGCGACTATCTGGTGCAGATGGACATCGACCCAGAACCCACAGAGGAAGGGATCTTTCTGGTGCGCTACGGCTCAGCGGTGGTGATGATCTCCACCTTCAGCCACGACCGCCAGGAGTATGTGCGCCTGGCCGCGGTGCTGCTGTTGGGCTTCCGGCCCAAGCTGGAGCTGCTCACCAGGCTGCTTCGTTTGAATTCCCATGTATTGATGGGATCTTTTCAACTCTTTGAAGACGAAACGCTCTGCTTCACCCACACGCTGTTGGCCAAGGGTCTGGACCTCGCCACCTTCCGCCATGCCCTGCTCTATGTGGGCCGGGTGGCAGACGATCACGACGAGGCGCTGCAGGCCCTCGGTGGTGGAGAGCGTATGGAAGAACTGTTGGATGCACCCGCATAGGAGCAAATGATGCCTGGATCGATCTATAAAGCCGGCTCGTCGGTGGTGTTGGGGCGCTGGGATGGGGAGCGCCTGTATGAGGGGTCGAGCATGACCCAGCTGGCCAATCGGAAGGGAGAGCGGGTCTACAAAGGGGCGGGGCAGACGCAGATTTTCCGGATCACCCGTGGCAACATCTACGCCGGAAACAGCAGCGAGGTCGCCTGGCGGATCAACAACGGGATGGTCTACAAGGGCAATTCCTCAGAGGTAGCCTGGAGAATTCGTGGTGACCAGCTCTACAAGGGCTCCGCACCCTTCTTGAAGGCTGAGGGCTGCACCGACGAAGAGCTGGTACTGGCGGGGCTTCTGCTCGGAGGCTGAAGCGCTTAGCGCAGCCCGTACATCGCATCCAACAGCGCCACGGTGATGTTGCACCACGCGTGGAAAAAGGCCCCTGCCAGCGTACTTCCCGTCTTCTCCCGCAGCCACCCAAAGAGAAGGGCGGGGAAGAAGATCGCGAAGTGCCACCAGCGGAAGGTCACGATAGAATGACCAAAGGCGAAAATGACCGCGGTGAGCGGCAGACTCCAGCCCACCGCCACCCCGAAGAGGGTCCATGGACGGGGCAGGAGCTCATTGAGCCGCCCCTGCATATAGCCACGATAGAAAAACTCTTCTGGTACAGCCACAAAAAATAGGTGGTAGGGGACCAGCAGCCAGACATCTTTGGGAAGCCGAAGATCGGGCGCGTAGCCGAAGATCAGGCTCTGGTAGAGGTGGTAGCCGATCAGCCAGGGCACAACGATAGCTGCAATCACCTTTCCTGCTTCAATCGCCGCTTCCTTCCATGCCTGACCGTCAGAAAAGGCAGGCAGCGCCAGCCCGTAGCCATCGGGATCCACACCCCGATAGCGACAGAGGTAGACCGGCGCATACACAAACAAAAAGGGCACCAGAGCCAGAACCACCTCGTGGACGCCCAGATCATGCAGGACCACCACGCCGCGAATCGCCAGCAGTGTGCCCAGCCACAGCAGACCCAGCTCCACACTCAGACGCTTCACCGGGGCACGCCGTTCGTACTGCCGCTGCGGTAGCCCTCCAGATCCAGGGTGATGAAGCCAAAGCCTTCCGCCTTGCAGGCCCCCACCACCGCCTCTCTCAAGTCACCACTGGCCAGCAGGGGTAGCTGTTCCAACGCCAGCTCGATGCGCAAAATCTCCGTCGTACCCGCTTCATGGTAGCGAACCCGAAAGCCCCGAAAGCCCAGGGTTCGCAATAGACTTTCAATACGACCTACCCGCGTGACTCTCTCCAGAGTCACGCGTGTTCCAACCGCAAAACGCGAGCCCAGACAGGCGAAGGAGGGCTTGTCCCACAGCGGAAGCCCCAAGGCCAGCGCAGCAGCCCGCACCTCGGCCTTGGTCATGCCCGCCTCCACCAGCGGGTGCCGCACGGCCTGCTCTGCGGCGGCCTTCAGACCGGGCCGATGAGCGCCCAGATCGTCGACAATGGTGCCATCAGCCACCCAGCGCAGACCCAGGCTTTGGGCGCGGTCCGTGCAGAGCTGAAACAGCTCTGTCTTACAAAAATAGCATCGGTCCCCACCATTGCGGGCGTAGCCCTCGCGCTCCAGCTCGGCGGAATCCACGACAATGTGACGCGCGCCGATGGAGGCGGCAAAGACGGCAGCCTCTGCTGCCTCTTCCGCCGGGAGCGTCGGCGAGGTGGCGGTCAGGCCCACAGCTCGGTCCCCCAGCTCCTCTGCGGCCACCTTCAACACCAGCGCCGAGTCCACCCCGCCGGAAAAGGCCACCAGCACCTGCCCCATCTCGCGCAGGATCACTCTCAGGCTTTCCAAGCGTTGTTCCAAAGCTACTTCCATGCATGCACCCGCACCGACATCCCCACCTCCAACGCCAGCTCAGCCTGCGCCGAGCCATTTCGCACCGCCAACTCCAGGCGCCCGGTGGAGCCGGTCAGCGCCAGCGGCTGCCCCGCAGCCACCGCGCCGTAGCTCAGCCGCACCGGCAGGCGGCGATCCGCCACCTCCACCTCGCCCACGTCGATCCCTCGCAGCGAGGTGATGGCGTTGCCGTAGCCATCAAAGTACAGAATCTCACCCTCACCGTCGAAGGCCTCAGGCAGCGACAGCCGCTGCGGATCCGAAACCGGGCGCCCCAGTCGCCCCGGCTCGGTGCCCATCGCCAGCTTGGCCGCCACCGGCGCGAAGAGGTCGCGCCCGTGAAAAGTGCGTGATGCCAGGGGTTCTTCCACAGAGATCTCCCACCAATCTCCATCGGGAAGCAGGCTCAACAGGCCGTTGTCAGGCCCCACGAACAAGCGCCCCGCGCTGCGCAGGATCATTGGGCGGCGAGGCCCCCCCACCCCCGGGTCCACCACACACAAAAACACCGTCCCCTCGGAGAAATAGCGCCAGGCCGACTCCAAAAAGAGTGCCCCGGTACGCACATCCTGCGGAGGTACCCCGTGACTGAGATCCACCAAGGTCAAGGTGGGAAAAAGGTGCAACATCACCCCCTTCATCACCCCTACGTAGGGATCCGTCAGACCAAAATCGGTAAGCAAAACTACAACTGGAGGCAAAGATGCTCCGAATCAGCGGAAAAAGGCAAAAGTATCATCCAGACCGGCAAGCTCAGGGTCCACCAGACCCAGAATCTGCCGAGGGTCGGTGGCCAGATCCACCACCCGGCCCAGCGGGCGCCCCGCCGGATCGCGGACGATACGTACCACCGGACGATCGGCACGGGCCGGGTCCGAAGCACTATGTAGGATCACCGCCAGCTCTCCCGAGGACAGGCGCACCGCAGAGCCCAGCGGATAGCGACCGATCACCCGATTGAACGCAGCCAGCAGCTCCGGATCAAAGCGGGGCGAGGCGGCCATTTGGGAAAGTGCCTCGTCGGGTAGCAGAGGACTGTGCTGCTCGGTACGGGTGGTCAGCTTGTCGTACACCACTGCAATGGCGACGATGCGCGAATAGAGGTGGAGACCCTGCGGACGCTCCAGCGCGTGTTCGTACACCACCATCAAGCGTCGGGCCCGCACGGGGGTCAGCCGGGGCCCGCTCACAAGCCGAGCCGCCACCTCCAGACGCTGTTGTTCGGGCGCATCCGAGCACAGGGCGCCCACCAACATGGCCGCAAAACCCAATTCCACCAGCAGCGGCTTCTCCAGACCCAGGCGCTGGCCCAAGGCCATCGCAAGAATGCACACCTGAATGGGGTGCCGCGACTCTCCGGCGACGTCTTCGCGTAGGGAGGTCAGCGCCAGGTGGTGGTCCGGCTCGTCGACGGCCAGATCAGCCAGGTCCTGCACCGCCCGAAAGAGCTGGGCAGGCATCTTCTCCAGGCTTTTGTTCTTCGTCGCAAGCTGTACTGCATTTGCCGCGCGCACATAGCCGCGTAGTGCATCCGAGGCGGCCACCCGCACCGAGGAGCCGGAACCGGTCACCGAGCCCGCCATCAGCTTGCGCGGAGGCAGCATCTCCACCACCTGTGCACCGTGCCCGTCCAGCCAGGACTGAAACACCACGCGATCAGAAGCGTCCTCCCGCACACCACTGAAAAAGGCAGAGAGATTCATCCGGTTTGCGGGCCCTTTTAAGCGAAGTCCCCCACACATGCGCGCCCGCATCACGTCGGAGAACTCGGAAAGCTGCGCCCGCTGCTCGCGGGAGGCACGTACCGGCACCCCATTGACAAAGGGAAAGCCGCCGTCCAGCTCAATACGGCAGTCACCTCGGGTGGCAACCAATGAATTCATATCCTGGATCAGCCAATCCAGAAGCCGAGCAACCGCCCGGTTGGTAACCGCATGAATGCGGGTGGCGTGGCTGACCGCACAAAAACGCCGAACCAACGACTCAGTGGCCGGATCCCGCTTGTGCCGGGAAACATCCGCGATACTCATGCGCCCATCTCCCGCAGGATAGCCTCGGCCTCGGTGGCATGGCGGGGCACCTCACCCACCACGCGCTGCAAGGCTGACCTGGCATTTTTGGAGCCCGAAGCACGTAATCCCTGGAGCGACATCCGCTGTGTGTGCGGGTTGGGCGAGCGCTTCTGCCCCAGGGCCAGCGCCATCAGCGCTCCATCCGCCTCCCCCCGCAGGGTGCGGGCCATGCAGATGCACAAGGCCCTGATTTCCGCCTCAGAGGCCTTTTCCACGTCGGGATCCAACAGCCGCGCCTCGATACGGCGCGCCTGCTGTGTATCCCGGGCGGCGATCACATGGCGCAGCACCTCCATGCGCACCCCCTCCGCCGGATCGAGAAAGAGCTCCTGCACCCGCGTCCGCAGGCGCTGGGAGGAAAAGCGTCGCAAGGCGTAGAGCGCAGCCTCGCGAATCTCGGGGTCGGCGTTTGTGGTGATTCCCAAAATGGGCTCTCCGAGGCGGGCATCGTCCACCCGCCCCGCCATCCCTAGCCCCAGCCGAACCCTTCCCGAATCATCCGACAGCACACGACTGCGTACGGAGTCAAAAAGATCGACTTCATCCATCTGCTCTCTTAGCACCACGGCATCGGCAATCACCCGGATGGCCCAAACCGGCATCACCATCACCACCTGCCGCAGCAGGTCCTCCACCGTCAGCACCGTACCGAGGCAGAAGAGAATCGCCCGCCAGTCGGCATTCTCCTCAGGGGGCACCGCGAGGCGCAAGTGCTCGATCACCTCCGCATCCGCGAACTCCGCAAGCGCGCTGATGACCGGCGCGCGCGCGTGAAACTGAGGCGTACACTCAGGGTCCGATAGCTCCAGCAGTCGGTGTAGCCCCGCCGTGCTCATATTCCCACTCAAAATCTGTCGGACCAGAAAGTCGATCATCGCCCGACCCAGCAGCTCCACCCGCTGCGAACTCTGCACCGCATGCATACATAAACCAATCACCGCTGGAAGCTCGGCCCCCGTGAGGTCCTTCCCCAGGCGCAGGGAATCCAGGTCCTCCTGAATGCGCGGCACCAGCTCCAAGCCCAGCTTCAAATCCGCCGCTCGGGTCCGCGTGCCCACATCTTCCCGCATCCGCAGGAGCACCTCCACCTCATCCTGACGCATCAAGCCGGACTCTTCTGCGGCTTCCGCCTCGGCTTCCAATGCTTCAACCATCTCCTCCACGCGACGTACCGCGGGGCTGTCGCCGTCGGTGACCTCGTCGGTCAGGCGCTCCACCAGCTCCAGGCGCACCCGGGTGAAGTCCGACTCCCAGACGGTTGTCGCGAGGTCCGCATCGTTCTCTTTGCGCTCGTGCCAGGCCGTGACCAAGATATCGGCAAGCTGATCCAGCTCCACTGCGGTCACGCCCGACTCGATCACGACGGCGCGCACCCCTTCGGAGTAGAGGACCCCCACCATGTCGCCTTTACGTTCTGTAGCTTCCATTACAGGATGGTCGGTAAAGAAGATCGCGTCCGGCATCACATCCAGTTGAAGACGGGGATGGAGGGCCAACGCCGCCTGAATGGACTCCTGGTACTGATTCTTAAAGCGTCCATCTACCTGGCTTGCTTTCTCTGCATTCATTCCCTCTAAGAGTTTTGCGCTACGACGTTCGCGCACCAGCGCACCCAGCGCGGTGCGGACCAGAGCGACAGAGCGATCAGGGGTCGGTGAAGCCATCTGCTAGGGATAACCCAATCCGCTCTGGAGGGGACCCCCGGGATCCGATAAGGAGGGGCGGTGGAAGCAACCGGACTCAGCGAGATTTTTGTCGACCTGGGGCTGCTCAACCGAGAGCAGCTTGCGGAGGCGCGCGCCGAGATGCCGGACGAGGAAGAAGAGAGCTTTATCCAGCGTCTTTTGATACAGGGCCTGATCGACGAGGAGGGGTTGGCCCGCAGTCTTGCCACCCGGTACCGTCTGAACATGGTGCCGCTGGATCGGCTTGGGAAGCTGAATGTCTCCCCGGAGATCCTGTCGCTGCTGCCGGCCAACCTGATGCGCAGCCGCGTCCTTCTGCCCACCTTTCTGGACGAAGGAAAAGGTGTTCTTTCGCTCCTTACCGCCGACCCCACGGATGGGGATGCCCTACGGCAGGCTCAGGAGGCGGCGGGCGCCGAGCGGTTGCGACTTTTTGTTGCGCCTCGTACCGCACTGGAAGCACTGATCCACCGCTTGCTTCCCCTCGGCGAAGACTCGGGTGTCCATACCGCTCTGCGCTCGCTGACGGTCGCCTGGGAGCCCGTGCCGCAGCTTGCGGACCGCCTGTGTGGTCTGGTGGACCCGACCCGGGTGGCAGTGGCGCGCAGCTCGGAGGAGGTGCTGGCGCTGCTCCACGCCGGCCGGGTGGAGCGCCTGCTGCACCGTCCCGAGGTGCGGATGTTGGTAGATGCCTATATTCCCCAATGGAAGAGGCTTCACCCGCAACTACTCGTGGGCGAGGTTTCAAGCTGGGGGCCCGACGCGCAGCCGGCGATCCCCTATGACCGCAGCCGAGACGTGCTCCACCGCACGATCGAGCGCAGCTTTATGGCGTTGGAGCGTCGAGATCCCGAGGGTCGACAGCGGCTACGGCGCCTGTACCAGCTTGCACGGGACATGGCCCGTCGCCTGGAGCTGACCCTGGAGCAACAGGATGCGGTGGTGTTGGCTGCGATGCTTCTGGGCTTGGAGGATCCCACCGCCGACGGTGGACGATTTATGTTGGTTCGGGAAGCGGTGCGGGAGCTGGAGCCACCCTACGATCTGGAGAGCATCCTGCTGGCCTTGGAGCGCCGGATCGCTGGATTGGATGGGCCAACGCGGATATTTGAGGTGGAGATCCTGTATACCGCGCGTGCGGCGGCGCGGCTGGGTCTGCGGGATGGCGAGGATGTCTTGGCCGCTTTTGGCCTGGAAGCCACCCGGCATGACGGCCCGACGCTGCGCACACTGGGGGAGGTGCTGGCCAGTCGAACACCCCTGCCGCCGTCCAGCCCGCCCGAGACCATCCTGCTTGCCGACCGGGACACCAGCCTGATCACCGCCTTGGAGGCCCGCTTAACGAGCGTGGGCTTCCAGGTGGTCTCCGTGGGCGACGGCGAACAGGCCATGGCGGCAGCTCGGCGGCTGCCGGTAGCGGCGGTGATCGCCAACATGCGCCTGCCCAAAAAGGATGGGACGACGCTGCTACTGGAGCTGCGGCGGGATGCGCAACTGGGGGACATCCCCGTCTTCCTGCTCTCGGAGAGTGCCAGCCCCAACGATGTGACGCGTGGCCTGGAATTGGGCGCAGAAGACGTACTCTTACGGCCATTTTCTCTGGACGGACTGCTGATCAAGCTGCGCCGGGTGCTGGACCGACGCAGCCACACGGCGGAGTCTGCGATGCGCGGACAGCTCCGCTTCCTGCCGCTGGTCGAGCTCCTGCAGACGCTGATGATGGGGGGCCGCACGGCGTGGATCCACATCACCAGCAGTGCGGAAGACGGGATGGTGCAGGTGCGCGGGGGCCGCATCGTGGCCGCCGAGCTGGGAGCCGCGTGGGAAGGGGTGGAGGCGCTGTACACCATGGTGGACTTGGACGACGGGCGCTTCTCCGTACACTTCGGCGACCTGGATCGCACAAATATTCAGGGGAACAGCGAATTTTTGCTCTTGGAAGCACTACGGAGACGCGACGAACGGCGCGGCTGAAAACGGCGCTTGACATCTCCCCGCGGCTTCGGATAGGCTGCAAATTGTAGAACATTCACGGTCTGGCACCACGCCATCGACCGGTTCATCCCAGCCATGCTGTGGGCGCGTAGAGGAGGCCGGGTGCCTCCTCCCCTGTACCGCAGCGACCGGTTGGCGAACGTGCCCTCCTCCACCCGGCTGGTGGCCCCCTTTCCTGCAAAGGTCGTGGCCCCACCTCTTCCCACCGCCCAAATTGCTCGCCCCATCTGGGGTCCGGTCATGCTTTTTTCTTTACGTTCAACCTTATGAAATACGAAATTTTTTCCTGAAAAAACCCTTGATCGCAGCCCCAACCCGGGCTACTCTCAACGGGTCACAAAACCTCTCTTCCCGGCCTGTAGATGCCCTTCCTCTCCTGCCATCGCAACATTGTCGCAAGCGACCGCCCCGTAGGTGGCGATGGTTGGCTGTGGTCTCGTTGAGGCCGATCCCCCCGGATCGTCTCGAAGCCCCGGCCCCAAGCCGGGGTTTCTGCTTTTTGGCCCTTGCCCCCCATATCAACCTGGCTGGGGGCCGTCTTCTACGCGGTGATGTGCGGCGACGACACCATCGGTACCACGGCCCCCCCTCCCCTCCCCCCAACCGAGGCGATGCCTCTGGAGTCAACATGCTGAACGAACTTCCTTGCCTGTACGATGTCAGCTACCGCGATCCGATGCCTCTGGCGGCGGCCGAGCGGTACAGCATTGCGCGCCCCACCCGGCTTCGCCCCCAACGGCAGCCCCCGCCGCCGTTGGAGCGGAGCGCGACGCTGCGAATAGCGGCGTAATACAAAAAAGACCCGTGCTGAAACACGGGTCTTTTTTATTGCCGGTCTCGGCCCACGCTCAGTAGGTCGCCCCCGGCCAGGGATCCCCCATGAAGGGGAAGTCGTCCAGCACCGTCAAGCCGCTGTTGCCGACCCCATCCGAAACCAGAGATCCGTAGGAACCTACCAGGAAACCCGCCAATGCGGTCAGCTCCACATCCACCACATCATCGGTGAGGTAGCGCCCGTTCGGGAACTCTCCCAGACCACTCGCGGTCCAGGACGCGCAGCCACTCAGGTTGATTCGAAGGGCCTCGAAGGCCGAGAAGCTCTTGTTTTCCCCCGAAATCGCCCCACCAAAGCTGTAGCCGCCGGGCATGGTGCAGAACAGCGAGTAGCCGGTGAGGAAGGTCACCGCCAGATCTTCCCGCCCGACCAACGCCGACTCCAGGCCAATCCCCGTGAGGTCGATGGCCGCATCCGCGTCCGCCTCAAGCTGGTTGGCATCCGGGGTGCCCAACACCGCGTTCATGTAGATGGGCAGCAGAGGCTCCACCACCCAGCTCAAAAACTGGAGATCATCGCTGGGATGGCTTGCGTTAAACTTGTCTTTTTCGCTGATGGGCAGCACCGCCTCGTTCACCAGCGGCATCCCCAAGCGCGACACCTGCACCCACTCCCCCCGGTCTTTGTGGCTGGCGTCGGCACGCCGAACCGTAAGCGCCCGCCGGGAGGTCGTGGACCATGCGGCAATCACCTCGTTCTGCCGTGCAGAACTGGGAGCCTGCCCATCACGGGTAAGACTGTCCGCATCCACTTCGATCGCAATGGAGTGGACGTTGAAGCCGTACAGGGAGTTGGAATTGGTGGCTACCCCCACGCCCAGCAGGTCGAAGGTGCGACCCAGATCCACAAAGAACTCCTCCTGCCGGGGACCGGCGAAGTAGCTGTAGTTGGTGCCGCCCACCGTCGCAGAGTAGGTGTGGGTGGTGGTGATGATTCCACCGGCAGAATCTGTCGGATCGTAGCCGCCGACGATCATGGAACGGGGCCCCACATTGGCGGGCGCAACATCGCCCTGCCCGATCACCGTGGACTGCCCATCGTCCACGCGCGTCAGGGTGTAGGTCTGGGCGATATTCACGTCTTCGATGCCGTCCACCCCCTGCACCCCGCCGTTTCCTACCCCAAAGGCCACGCCGTCGTTGTAGAGAAAGGTGTCAGGAATATTGTACGTCGTGCTGGTCTGAAACTGAAAGCTGATGTCCTCCTGACCATCCCCCTCGTTGTCGATGTGGATCTGGTAGAGCACATCGTCGTCGAAGTTGTGGAAGTTGGGTCCGCTGTAGGGCGCCTGCAGCGGCAGGACGTTCATGATGAACACCACCTTGCTGCTGTCGTTAGGGTTGCGAAACATGTAGAAGTCGGTGATATCGGCCGAAGGATCCCGCGAAATGGCGGGGGCTTCCCGGTGGGAGGAGGCCAGGACATTCGGGCTTGCTGCGAAGAGGATCGCGATGAGCATGGGTGCCTCGATTCAGTAAGAGAGGGTGTAGATGTCGGCAGCAGCGCTGTCGGAGACATCCGAGAAGTACAGGTTCAAGCCACTGGATGCCACTCCGGTGGGCAGCTTCAGTCCGCTGGTGCTCACCTCTTCGGTGATGCTGCCATCCCGAGAGATGCCGGTGATGCCAGAGCTCTGGATGTGGCTATAGAAAAGCCAACTTCCATCCTCGCTGACCGCCAAGCCCGCCGGGAAAGCCACCTTGAAGCCGGTGGCCAGGGTGCTGCTGCTGGAGAAGTTGTTGGAGATCGCCAGCAACGCGGACTTCTGCGAAGCGGCCCGCGCGTCCACCACATAGACCGTGGTGCCGTCGGGACTCACCGCCAAGGCCAGAGGCTCCACCAAGGGGCTGCCCACATGCTCCACCACCGGCGTGCCACCGTTGGCATCCATGGAGAAGATGGCGGGAAATCCATCCAGCTCGTTGGCAGTTACGTCGTCTCTTCCCGTAATATACAGTGTAAGTCCGTCGGGAGAGACCACCACATCGCCCGGCATGTCCACCACGCCCCCGGCGCCCAGCTCGATCAGGCTGCCACTCTGCACATCCACGGAGAAGACATCGCCCAGGATGTCGCCCCCGGCGGTGTCGGCCGCAGCATCGGCCACATACAAGGTGGTGCCATCGGGAGAGAGAGCGATACCCGTCGGCTGTACGAGAGGATCACCGCTGTAGATCTCGGTCACCGCGCCGGTGCTCAGGTCCACACCCACGACGGTGGCCTCCCCCGCCGCATTGAAGCCTACCGCGTAGGCCGAGGTGGCATTGGCTGCCACATCCACCGCTTCGCTCAGGTCGACCGTGGCCGAGAGAGAGGAGAACGCAGCATTCTCCAACGGATCGTTCGCATTGGACACATAGCCGCTGGGCTGGGTGCAGGAGATCACCTGGCTGTCCGGATCCCCAGCGCCATCCCCGTCGCGGTCGATGTACCAGACGCCACCCACCACGGCGGTGTCGTTGTCGTCGATCAAGCCGTCGCAGTCGTTGTCCACCGTATCGCAGACCTCGTCGGCCCCCGGGTTCAAGTCCGCGTTGGCGTCGTCGCAGTCGCCATCCGCAGGGGCTTCGCCCGGAAGAACCTCGCAGGAGACGGTCGCACTCCCCGTGCCGTAGCCGTCCCCATCCGCGTCGGTGTACCAGGTGCCCGCACCCACCACACCCAAGTCGGAATCGTCGGCCACGCCGTTGCAGTCCTCGTCCACGTCGTTGCTGTCGCAAACCTCGATGGCGTCGGGGTTGATGAAGGGATCGGCGTCGTCACAGTCGTTGGCATCGGCCACGCCAAGGACCGAGCAGGCGACGACGCCGGTGGAGGCATCGCCAAAGCTGTCGCCGTCGTTGTCCTGGTACCAGGTGGTCGCCCCGCTCAGGTTGGGGTCATCGTCGTCGGCAAGGGCATCGCAGTTGTTGTCCTGCCCATCGCAGATCTCGGCATTGCCCGGATACAAAGCACCATTGGTATCGTCGCAGTCGTCGCTCCCGGCGGCGTAGCCCGCCGGCGCGTTGCAGGCTTCGATGGTGGCCGCCACGGTGCCGTGGCCGTCCAGGTCATTGTCTGCATAGAACGTACGTTGACCGGTGACATCTGCGTCCGCATCGTCGGTGTTTCCGTCGCAGTCGTTGTCCCGTCCGTCGCAGACTTCGTTGCCACCCGGCCGCGCCTCGGCGGAGTCGTCGTCGCAATCCACGGGCTCGTTCACATAGCCATTGGGTGCGGCGCAGGCCACTATCGGGCTGGTCTGGTCGCCGTAGCCATCGCCGTCGCGATCGGCGTAGAAGGTGGAGCCGCCGGTGCGGCTGGGATCGGCGTCGTCGGTCAAGCCGTCACAGTCGTTGTCGACCCCGTCGCAGACTTCCGACGCATCGGCATTGATGGCTGCGTCCGCATCGTTGCAGTCCCCATCGGCCGCGACATAGCCGGCCGGTGCAGCACAGGCGGTGACAGCAGTGCCTGCACCAGCACCATCCCCGTCAGCATCCGCATAGAAGCTGCTTCCTCCGGTTACCGCGGGGTCCGCGTCATCGGTCAACGCATCGCAGTTGTTGTCCTGGCCATCGCAGACCTCCGTCGCAGCCGGGTTCACGTTCGCATCGTTATCGTTACAGTCTTCACCCACCGAAAATCCATCTGCGTCCAGATCCGTGGGGCGCTCCCCCGTATCCTTACCAGTATCGTTGGGTGGAGGACAGCCGACCAAAAGGCTCAGGCTGCTCAGGAGAAGCAGGGTTCTCATCCGGGGACCTCCATGGGCGCGGAAGGCGCCGTGGAGATGATACGGATTTTAGCGGGAAAGGGATCGGCACGACCAAAAGAAAGCTGTTTGTAAAATTCCCAAGCTGGGGATACCTTTGCGGCGCGAATTTGCTCCTCAGAAATAAAGGTAGTTCCTAAATATTTCAGAAGAGCCCATCATACACGGCGTTGATCCAACCCTTCATCTGGTGAAAAAAGGCGCAAGAAAAGTAGTACAGGATACTACTATGCCCGTTCTTGGGGCCCGGCGCTGGCGGACTTCAGAAAATCTGGCAGCCTTCGTGGGCGAGATGATCCCTTTCTCATCGCCACCCGTAGTGGCACCAGGAGACCTTCCATGACCCGACTGCTTCCCCTCCTCCCCACCCTGTTCCTCCTCACCGGCTGTCCCCCCGAGACCGGAAAGGAGAGTGTGCCCGAGTCCGATACCGATACCGACACGGATACCGATACGGACACCGATACCGACACCGACGCCGACGCGGATGCTGCGGTGACCATCACCAGCCCCACCAACGGCGCACAACTGAGCGGCGGGCAGGTAGACCTGACCTACACCGTCGAGAATTTCGTCATGGACCCGGCCGCCATCGGAGGGGCTGCGGTCGAAGGGGTGGGCCACGCGCACATCTACGTGGACAGCAACTACATCGATGCCACCGCCGATCTGGACTACACGCTGTTGGGCCTTACCGGTGGGCCCCACACCATCGAAGTGCGCCTCGCGAACAACGACCACTCCGAGCTGGGGGTCTCCGACAGCCTGACCATCGAGATGATCAGCCCCTCCATCCAGATCCTGGCCCCGCAGAGCGGTTCGCCGGTTCCCGGATCTTCAGTAGAAATGCAGCTTCAGATTGGTGACTTCACGCTGGACCCCATCGGCAGTCCCAATGCCACCGGCCACGGCCACTACCATATTGAAGTGGACGGCGCCTACTACGACCTGGGCAACGATCCCACCACGGCCTACGCCACTCGGCTCAGCCCCGGAAACCACACCGTCACCGTTCGGCTGGTGGGCAACGATCACCTTCCGGTGCAGGAGGGCGGCACCTGCGGGACGGATAACCTGACTTGTTCCAGCATTGACGTCACCGTGCCTGCGGACGGTCCCTATCTGGCACTGGCAGACTACGGCTCCCCCTTCGGCTCTGCCACCGTGCCCGTGAACACCACGGTCACCAACTTCACGTTGGACGGCGATCATGTGGGCGGGACCAACGAGGCCGGCCACGGCCACATCCACATCTACGTGGACGGTACCTACTACAACTACACTTCTCTGACCAGCGACTGGATCTACAGCCTGCCGGCGGGCGAACACACCATCAAGGTGGTGTTGGCGAACAACGACCACGCTGAGCTTGGTATTGTAGACTACCGAAAGGTCAATGTGTCCGCCACCGCGACGGACGTGACCATCACCTCGCCCGCCAACAACGAAGTGGTGACCAGCACTTTCTACACCAACGTCGGTGTAAGTAACTTTACGTTCGTTGACCCCACCACCAACACCACAAATGTGGCGGGTGAAGGTCACTACCACCTGTACCTGGATGGCCTCTACTACGGGTTCAGCTATGCATCATCGATTCAAATGACCGGCCTCACCCCTGGCAGCCACACCCTGCAGGTGGGGCTGACCAACAACGATCACTCGGACCTGAGCCCGCAGACGATGAGTGCCCCGATCACCGTGACGGTGCAGTAGAGGCCAGGAATTCAGCGGCCCGCCGTGCTCGCGGGCCGCTGGGGTCCAAGGCCAGGTAGCGGGTCCAGGCATCCCGGGTGCGCTCATCGGGCGCATCCTGGTAGAACCTGCCTCTTTCGTACCAGGCGCGGGCGTAGTCGGGCGCAAGCGAGCAAGCGCGGTTGTAGTGGGCCGCCGCAAGGGCCCGGCTTGTTGCTTTGGGGGATGCCTCGTAGAAGCTCCCCAAAAGCAAATGCATGGCCGGATCTTCGGGCCAGCGAATCACCGCCTCTCGTGCGTCGATCTTGCCCTGTTCGGGTCCGCCCAGAATTGCCCGGCGCATCTGGATACGCGCCACCAGCTCATTTTCGAAGGGGTTGGAGGAGGAGGAGGCAGCGCTCATCGCATCGGTGAGGCGGTCCACCGCCTCCGGCTCCAGTGCCAACGCCGAGGCGAGGGCAGCCGCCCAGACCAGCACCGGGCGCAGCGGCGGCGGTGTGGGCCCCTGCGGACGCTCCCCACGCCCCTCGGCCTGGACCAGATAGAGCAGGCCCGGAACCAGCGCTGCCTGAGCCTGGAGGCGCTCCTGTTCTTTCAGGACTGCTTCCGCCTGTTCCACGCGGTCCAGGTCCAGCAGGAGGAGGATACGGGCCACCAGCACATCGGGTGCCACGGGGGAGGCCGACCCGAGGTCGGCCAGCGCCTCACGAAGCTGCCCCTTTCGCGCGTGAGCGGCCGCTAACACCAGGAGTGCGTCGGGATCGGTGCCATCGGTCGCACGCGATAGCTCCGCAACGGAGGTGGCTTTAGCGACGTCTCCACGCGAAAACAGTGCGCGGGCCTGGGCCCCCAGAACCCGCGCCCGGAGGCGATCGGGCAGGCGGTAGCGCACCTGCACCAGATCGGCGAGCTGCACCTGTACCTCGGGGGCACCCAGCTCCACCCGCATCACCTGTGCCAGCAGGTGATCGGGATGATCCAAAAGGATGGAACGAAGCTCCTGAGCGCCTTCTTCCTGGCGACCGGCCGCGTGCAGGATCCGTACCCGCAGCAGGCGCACCCGAAGTGCCGAGAGCTCGGCGACGCCGTTCATCCACGAGAGGGCCGCTCCCGGCTCCCCTCCGGCCAGGGCGATGCGCGCATAGAGCAGGCGCTCCTCGTCCGTAGAGGGCGCGCCGGTTCCCAAAAAACGTCGCGCAGTCGCGAGGTCTCCGTCGCGGAGGGCAAGCTCCACGCGGACCAGGCGAGAGGCGGGGTCTTCGGGGGGCAGCGAGGCCACCCAGAGCTCGGCCTGCTTGCGACGGTCCGGAGCGACCTCAAAGTCCAACATGGCAAGGCGCATGGTCGCTATCGCTGCATCCACAGCAACTGGATCTGCATCGTTCTCCCGGCGCTTCAGCAAGCGCCGTTCCTCTTCGCGCAAGTCCTCCAGGGAGGCCTCTCCCAGGGCTTCCGCAGCCTCCACACTCAGCTCCCGGGGGGGCAGTGGGGAGGATCCGCAGCCGACCAGCACCAGCAGCAGGCTGAGCAACATCTCAGCCTTGGAGGAACCAGATCAACACTATCAGGGCAAAAAAGGCGAATCCCATCAGCGCCACCAACGCCGCAAGCAGCTTGGTCAGCGCGCCCATATCGGGGGCAGCGGGCGGAGGTCGGGGGGCCTCCTCGGACTCGGGCTCAGGATCAGAAAGGACGGAAGAACCCGAAGAAGGCACCGGAACCTTTTCGATGACCTCCATCGGCCGCTTCCGCGACTCCGTGGGCTCGTTCAGCGGCTCGGGCGCAGGGGCGCTCCGGGAGAGCTGAACGAGGTTTTCGTCCTCCTCCTCCAAGCGGGAGCTTTCCCGCTCGGGCGATGGCTGCACGCCCATGGATGCCTGCCAGTCTCGGAGATTCAGCGTTTCCCGCAGATTGTCTTCCTTCCGAACGTGGAGAGGCTTCCGCTGTGCGTTCTCGCCAGGGCGCAACACCAACATAATCTGCGTGTCCTCAGCGCGACCGGGCACATTGGCGGCTTCCATCTGCGCGGCATCTTTGCCGGGATCGGTATCCTCCTGAGCGGCGAGCATCTGCTCGCGGGTAGCGATGGGAGAAAAGCTGGTGTGTTCCTCCCGATCGTCCCGACGACTGGCCTGCACCGTCGCCTTGAAGAGGGAGGGAAAGTTGGCCCCCTCCTCCATCAGGACTGCGGCCTGCTTGGCCTCGGTATGCTCAGGTTCTTCCGCCAGCTCTGCCCCGCCCAGCTCTTCCAGGAGCTTGTCGACCGGGCTGTCCTTGCTGGTGAAGTTGCCGTTCAGACCCCAGAGCAGGTCCTGGACCCGACGATTTTCCGGGTCAATCCGCCGCAATCTCTCCAGGATGCTCTGCGCCCGGAAGGATGAGCCGGTGGTGAGGAAATACTCGGCCAAGCCGATCAGGGCAGCCGGATCCCCCGTGCCCTCAATCTCCCGCGCCTGCTGACCCAGCCGCACCGGCTCCGCCTGCGCGCGCTTCCACAGCTCCTCCACATCGGCCCCTCCCCGATGCTCCCGGAGAGCGGTGAGGATCTTCCGCGCATGGGAGGGCCAGCCCCGCTCCAGGTAGATCTCGGCGAGGAGACGCTGAGCCTCGACGTCTTCCGGATTGCTCTCCGTGACCTCGCGGGCGCGCGCCATGGCCCGGTCCATGAGCCGGAGGGCAAACAGGGCACGCGCTTCCGCAAAACGCGCCCTTCTGGTCGGATTTCCGCCAACCACCCAGGTCTCCACTACACGCACGACATTGCGATGATCACCGCGCGCAGAGAGCTGCAACACCAGCTCATCCAGGCGGCGATCTCGGGGAGGGAGCAGGGGGGAGGGGGCGACTGGGGGCAAGGATAAAAGATACCACGAAACGAGATGCCGCGCCGCTACAAGGCCACCCGCAAGCCGAGGTGGCCGCCGAAGCTTTTATCCAAGGGGCCCCAGTTCAACTGGCCGTACACCTTTACCATGAAAATATTGGCTTGCACGCCACCAAAAACGCGAGCAGATCCATCCTCAGCAAGGCCATGTGTAACCATGGAGGCATCCACCCGCCCCAGCCGCTGCTCCTTACCCTGGTACGACACCTGAATGGGTCCCCCCAACGAGAGATCGGTGGTGGCGCGACTGCCCCCGAGGCGAAAATCCCAGCCCAGCCCAGTATAGAGCCCGACAACAGAAATACGAACATTCGTAGATAGCTCTATCGGAACCGTATTCGCAGTGCTCTCCAAGGAAAATTGACCGGAGGCATCCCAGCGGAGTCCCTCGGCCTTCACGGGCATGGTCTGCGAAAGCCGCAGGTGGTAGTTGGAGAGCTCGTAGCCGCTGGTCAAATCCAGGCCGCCCCACTCCACAATTCCCCTATGCGGTGGCCGGATCACCTTGACCTGCAGGTGTGCCCCCAGGTTCTGCATTTCTGCCTCAAAAACGCCCGTCTTTCCCTTCAGTGCCATCCCATTGACCGAGAGCACAAAGCGGCGGAGGACACTTTCGTCACCGGAGAGAAAGCCAAGGTTCAAAGCTGCCATCAGCGACAACTGCACGGAGTAGCCCCCCTCGGGGAGCTGTTCCGGACCCCAAGTTAGCGACGGTGCGATGCCACTCTCCGAGCTGCCGAAGGAGGCCCCTACCACAAAACGCTGGGGGTTACTGGCATAGTCCACGCCCATGCCCTTGGTGGATAGCGCATTGGCGTTGGCCATCCGGGTCAGAAACTCCTCATGCCCCTCGATATGCAGCGTACCATCAACCTTATCACCGATCACCTGCTGCACTTCGTCGGGATCCACGCCCGCCTGAGCCGCGAGCTGCGGATCCACCTGTACCCGCACCTGCTGCGCCAGCGCCAGGCTGAAAAGGGCGATGATCATCGAGCCTCCTCCTATAGGACACCACGCAGCTCCTCTAACGCCCTCAGCTCCGAAAAAGCTCACGAACGGCGCGGCGAACCACCCCGGGAAGGTCGGCGTAGCGCGTCGCCCGGTACACTCTTCCGCGTCCTTCCTGGGCCATCTCGCGGCAACTGCGGGCACCCTGCGGGTGGTGATCGCCCAGGTGCACCACATGCAAGCGCGGAAAGCGGCGGGTGACGGGCACGGGGTTGCGCCCCACATTGGCCAGCCCGTCGGTGAGCAGCAGCCCCACCCGGTCTGGCTCCCGGCTGGCCCGAAGCTCTATCAGGGCCCGCTCCAAGCCCGCTTCAATATTGGTGTATCCCTGCGCGGGCACCTCCAGTACCCGACGCACCACTTCGCGCGGGGACAGCTCCTCTTCCACCCCCACCAGCCTCTGCGCAGTTGTATTAAAGACTACAACTCCTACTTTCTCCAGCTTCAGGCGGAGAATTGCGACGGCCACAGCGATGAGCGCCACCTTCTCTCCGGTCATGGACAGCGACATGTCCAGGATGGTCACCAGCGACAGCGCCCGTGGACGCTGCTGGGTGAGGCGCAGTTGTTCGGGCCGCATCAGCGCGGGCTGCGCGAGAAAACCGGCATCGATGCTACGATCCAAATCGATCTCGCCCGGACCAGGCCAGCCCTCCTCCACCACCACCGAGGGCCGGGAGGCATGACGGAGCAGCTCCCGCGCCCGCCAGAGAATGGCATCAATGGCGGCCTCACGCGCCCGCCGACGCAGAGGCGCAGGCAGCTCCGCGCCCAGCTTGCGCCAACTTTTGGCCAGCTCCCAGCCATCCGGCAGGCTCCCCTGGCCTTCCGGTGCGGCGACGTGGCCCTCGGAGACCACGGAGCAATCTACCGGATCGGAGGAGAGCTGGGCACCGGGTGGCCTCAGGAGGCCGGCACTCCGCTCAGTTTTTTTTTGAGATCGGAGAGGACGGAGGGAAGCTGGCCCGGCTCCAGCGCCTCGATCCGGGTGGGCAGCGCCAGAGATGCCGCCCGGCCCAGATCTCCGCCCAGACCCACCGCAATGTCCGCGATGGAGATCGCAGCCCGCACGGACGCGCCCCGACGCAGGCGGGGATCCTGGCGGGTGGCGCGCACCAGGGCCACGGCGCTCCGAATCAGCCCGTCGGAAGGCCCCCGTCGGCATTCCTTGCGGAGGATCTCACACTCCTCCTCTTCGCTCTGGTAGCCCAGACGCACCAGCTCGAAGCGATCCTGCAGCGCCTCAGACAGGGAGCCCGTCGCGACAAACTCCGCCGGGTTCTGGGTAGCAACCACCGCAAAGCCCGCTTTGGCCCGGATCTCCCCCAGATGGGGCACCTGAAGCCGCCCCTCGTCCAGGGCAGGCAACAGTACGTTCTGGACCCCTTCCGGCATCCGGTTCAGCTCATTCAGGAAAAGTAATGCTCCTTCCTGCATGGCCCGCGTCAATGGACCGGCGAGAAAGCTCTCCGGCTGGTAGCCCCGGGCCAACACCGCGGGGGGATCAAAACTGCCGACCAAGCGGGCTTCGGTGTAGCGACCGTCGCCATCTACGCGAACCATCGCTCGACCCAACACATCGGCAACCGACCGAGCGAGCACAGTCTTGCCTACCCCGACCGGGCCCTCCAAAAGCACATTGCGGCCTGCTTCCAGGCAGGCCAGCAAGGCTTCACGCTCGTCGAGGCGCCCAATGATGAAGGGCGCCTCTGGGCCAGACATCAACGGCGGTTCAGGCGCATCAGCAGGGACAGGATGTTCCAGAACAGAACCAGGATGCCCAGCGTAATGGTGTAGGCCCCTTCCACGTGCATGGACGTGGTGAAGCGATGAATGACGCCATTGAGCTGGTACAGCAGGGAGCCGGCAGAAATCAGCACAAAGACGGCGGAGAGCACCAGGCCGAGGCCACCGCCGAAGAGGGCGGGGAAGGCAAAGGACACCGCCATCAGGATCAGCATGGGGATGCTGAGCGCCGAAAGTGCAGCGCCAATCAACGAGAACTCACGGGGCGCGGACCACGCATAGGCGGTCATTCCCAGGGCAGAGAAGAAGGTGAGCCCCGCCGCCAACCCGATGAGCAGGAAGGGGTTGCCCAGGCTGGCACCGCTGACCATCATCGCCGCCAAGAGCAGGAAGCCCATGGCAACGCCCTGAGCCGCAGTACCGAGGAAGAAGCCCGGCCACTTGGCGCTGCCGAACACCATCGGCTGCGCCACGAAGTTGGTGATGGCCCAGCAGCCCAGGATCAGAATCATCGGCGCGTAGCCGCTGAGAAGCTGCGGCGTCGTTGCGATGACGGTCGCGCTGGCAACGCTGGTGATACCGGACACGCCCAGGCCCAGCATCGTGGTGCTCAACACCCGGCGCAAGTAGACGCTGCGATCGGCTTGCGTGGCCTCAGCAACAACAGATTCAAAGCTATAGGAAGACATAGGCACTCCAGAGCAACAGGCTAGCCAGGATGTGGGGGGAGTCAAGGCGACGGTCCCGCTTTCCGGCAGCCCCAGAGATGTTTTGTACGGTACTTTACGAGATTTTCGAAGCTCCCCAGTCCACCTGCGTCCAACCCCGGCGCCGGGCCTCCCGAGCCAGGGCGGGGTCCGGGTTGACCACCACGGGGTTGCGCACGCGCAAAAGCACCGGAAGGTCGGAGTAGGAGTCGGTATAGAACCAGGAATCCTCTAACTTTTCGCCAAGCTGCTCCGCAAGACGCAGGGCGTGGGCCAACTTCCCGGCGCCAAAACAGAGCGGACGTTCTGGCCGGCCGGTAAAGCGCCCGTCGCGCACCTGGAAGTGGTTGCAGCAGATATGGGGTATTCCCAAGCTTTTCCCTACCGCTTCGCTCAAATAGAGAGAGGAGGAGGTGAGCAAGGCCAGGTGGTGCCCCTGCTGCTGGTGCTGCTGGAGGGCCGGACGCGCTCCGGGCCGAAAGGTAGCTTCCACTTCGTTTCGATAGAAGCGGAGGCTGCGCTCCCGAAGCACGGTCTCCTCTTCGCCGGCCAGCGTGGCGATAGCCTCCTCCAAAATGGGCTCCATTCGGCTGAAGCCCAGGTGGTAGCCGAAGATCCACAGGGCAGCCCGTGCGGCCTGACCCGCACTTATGCGACCCTCCCGGTGCTCAAAAGCCACCCATAGCTGCCCTGAATTCACGCTGATCAGGGTGCGGTCCAGGTCAAAGAAGGCGATGGGCACACAGGCTCCTGCGACCAGAAGGGTTAGCGCGTGACCGCATGAGGCTCAAGCTTCTCCACCAAATTGCCGTAGGAGTGGATGTGGAAAACCTCGACATGCCCCACCCCGCTCCCCGCGTCCTGGTCATTGATGACGAGGAGAAAGTCTGTTCCGCCTTGCGACGAAGCTTGCGCGATCAGGGTGATACAACTACTATTTCTTCGCCAATTCTGGCACTCCAGCACTTACAAAATGGCGCCCGCTATGATCTGGTCTTCTGTGACCTGCGGATGCCCGGAATGTCAGGAGCGGAATTATATCACGAACTGTTACGCGTTGCGCCGGACCAGGCGGCCCGGGTGGTCTTCATGACGGCGGATGCCGACCGCCGAGAGCACTCCGAGTTCCTCAGTCGGGTCGGCAACGTCTATATCGAAAAGCCCTTCGACATCCAACGGGTGCGCGCGCTGACCACCGGCAGCAGTCCCTACAGCGCTTCGTAGGCCCCTTCCTCCAGAAGGCGCCGCAGCAGCGCCAGATGCAGGCTGTGACCCGAGCGCCAGGCCCGGAAGTGGCCGAGCACGGGCGCGCCGATCAGCGAGAGATCCCCGAAGAAATCCAGCGCCTTGTGGCGCACCACCTCGTCCGGGGCACGCAGTCCCTCCGTGTTCAGGGGGCCGTCGTCGCCGAAGACCAGGGTGTTCTCCAGGTCCGCCCCGCGTGCGAGACCCAGCGCGCGCAGCTTCTCCGCGTCGGCCAAAAAACCGAGGGTGCGCGCCCAGGAAAGCTCAGCAGCAAAGTCGCCGGGGCCGCCGGCCCAGTGCTGCGTTCCGATAGCGGGGTGAGAAAAAGCCACCCCCATCGTCAGGTGCAGGTGCTCGGCAGGCTCCACTGAGATCCAGCTTTCTCCAGCTTCAACACGAATCGTCCTGTGGATGCGATAGGTGGTGACCGGCGCAGGCTGCAGTTCCACACCCGCCTGTTGAATGGCCTGCACCCAGGGCCGGGCAGTGCCATCCAGAACCGGAACTTCTCCGCCTTCTACCTCTATCTCCACGTTGTCCACGCCGGCGGTGTACAGCGCCGCTCCCAGGTGCTCCACCATCGACACGCGGTGTTCGGCAAGGCCCAGGGTGGTAGCAAGCTGAGTGTTGGTCACAAAGGGCACCCGAGCGGGGATTCGCTGCGGACCCAAAACATAAACAAGCCCACTGTTTGCAGGGGCCGGTCGGGCGGTGAGACGCACCGCCGCGCCGGAGTGCAGCCCCCTTCCCTCGGCTGAAAACGGGCGCGCCAGCGTCTGCTGTGGCCTCACTTGCCGGCCGCCGGAATGCCCTCGACCTTGTCGCCGACCTTGACTCCATTTCGGGTATACCAACCCTGGTTTACCTCAAGCGCATACTGGGCGGGGCCACTGGAGGCAGTGCCATGCGTATCCATCGGCTTCATATCGGAAATACTGATGATTACGCCATTTGAATCGATAAAAGCGATGGAAAGAGGAATGCGTGTGTTCTTCATCCAGAAGGAGCGTGGCTCCGCACGGTCGTACACAAACAGCATGCCCTGGTCCTCGGGCAACTTCTCCCGGTACATCAGACCCATGGCGCGCTCTTCTCCATCATCGGCAATCTCCACCGCAATAGGCTTGCCCGCGACGGTCAAAGCGCTGAGGTCCGCGCCGTTGCAGGCCAGCACCCACGCAAAAATCATGGCTTTACTCCAGGAATACCCAGCGCACGCCGCCCGGACTGGGTGAGGATGCGTCCCTGGGGGGTGCGCTGCAGCAGCCCCTCGCGAATCAAAAAGGGCTCGCAGACCTCCTCGATGGTGTCGGGCTCCTCGCCGATGGCGGCGGCGAGGTTGGAGAGGCCCACCGGACCGCCATCGAAGCGAACGGCAATGGTGTGCAGGATACGACGATCCAGCGCATCCAGGCCCCGCTCGTCCACATCCAGGCGCTGGAGCGCCATGCGGGTCAGGTCCAGATCGATGACGCCGTTGCGATGCACCTGCGCAAAATCCCGCGCCCGACGCAGCAGGCGGTTGGCGATCCGCGGGGTGCCCCGGGAGCGACGGGCCAGCTCCAGGGCGGCCTCTTCTGTCAGCTCCAGACTTAGGCGACCGGCACTTTGGAGGAGGATGGTGCGCAATTCGGAAGGTTGGTAGAAGTCGAGCACCGCCTGGATGCCGAAGCGACCGCGCAGGGGGCTGCTGAGCAGACCGGAGCGGGTGGTGGCACCGACCAGGGTGAAGCGGGGCAGCGGCAGGCGCACGGACTGCGCGCCGGGGCCCTGACCCAGCACAATGTCAATATGAAAGTCTTCTAAGGCGGGGTAGAGCACTTCCTCCACCGCACGGGGAAGGCGGTGGATTTCGTCGATAAACAGCACCTCGCGGGGGCCCAGGCTGTTGAGGATGGCGGCCAAGTCCCCGCCACGTTCCAGGGTAGGTCCAGAGGCGGTCCGCAGGCCAACACCCAGCTCAGTCGCGATGATGTGGGCGAGGGAGGTTTTTCCAAGACCCGGGGGGCCGGAGAGGAGGACATGGTCCAGTGCTTCGCTGCGCGCCATGGCAGCCTGCACATAGACCTTCAGGTTGTCCTTTATTTTTTCCTGACCAATGTAGTCGCCAAAACGACGCGGGCGCAGGGCGGGGTCCACCACCTCCTGCTCCACCGGGTCCACCAGTCGGCTCATGCGCCACCCCCGGCGAAGATACGCAGGGCTTCGGCAAGGCGGGCCTGCAGCGGTGCGGCGCTCATGCCACGCTCCTTCAGGATCTGGAGGGTGCTGTCGATTTCCGAAGGTTTGTAGCCCAACCTTCCCAAAGCCAGCGGCAGGGGATCGTCGGGACTGTGAATGACGGTGGAAGCGCCGCCGGAGAGCTTGCCCTTCAGCTCCAGGATCAGGCGTTCGGCGGTCTTTTTTCCGATGCCAGAGATGCTGGAGAGGGTGCGGACATCGCCGCCATTGATGGCCTGGGCCAGGGCGTCCACAGAGAGGGCCGAAAGTGCGGAGAGGCCGATGCGCGGGCCCACCTGGCTGACGGAGATCAGTTGTTCAAACACCTTTTTTTCGGCGGCATTCCCGAAGCCATACAAGGTGATCGCATCCTCGCGGACGGCGGTGTAGATCCACAGCGTGACGTCGCCACGCAGGGTTGCCAACAAACGCTCCGGCACCAGGACGGCATAGCCGACCCCCCCGACATCCAGGATGAGCTGCTCGCCATCCACCTCGGCCACAGTGCCGCGCAGTCTTCCGATCATCTTGGAGCTCCCGGCATATTTTTCCACCCGTGCGCATGGTGGGTGATGGCGATGGCCACGGCATCGGAGACATCGTGCGGGCCGGGCACCGGAGCGCCCAACAGCAGCCCGACCATACGCTGCATCTGCTCCTTGTCGGCCCTTCCCGAGCCTGCAACCGAGCTTTTGACGGTCATCGCATTGTATTCCTGGACCGCCAGCCCCCGCTGCGCCAGCGCGAGCAGCGCGACCCCCCGGGCCTGCCCCAACTTCAGGGCACTGGTGGAGGACTTGTGCGAAAAAATCGCCTCAATCGCTGCACATTCGGGCTTGTAGCGGTCGATCACCTCTAACAAGCCCTCATAGATCTCGCGAAGGCGGTCGCCGGTGAGCGCATCGCTGTCGGTGCGGATCGCGCCGCCGGCTACGAGCCGATAGCGCCCGGCCTCCCGCTCCACCAGCCCCCAGCCGGTGCTGCGGCTGCCAGGGTCCACCCCGAGCACACGCATCGAAGCTCTCCACGCGGGCAGGGACTATCCGGTGGGGGGGGCTTGCGCAAGGGTTCAGTGAGGGGCCGGATCCACCCCAAACCGCACCCGCCCCTTCTCCTCCTCCACCTTCGCCCGCTCCCCCAGCTCCCGATCCAGCATCAAGGCCGGGTCCCAACGCCAGGGCATCCGCTCGCCATCCCGCTCGATCCACACCCTCCCCTCGGCGGTGGCGCGGCTCGCGGCCGCCAGATCAAAGCCAGAGGCGCCGCGAAAGAGCGGAATCAGGTCACGCATCAGCGCCTCAAAACGGCCCTGCACCTCGGGATCCACAAAATAGTAGCGGTAGCGCGCGGAGTAGGCCACATGCAGCCAGGCCGGACGCAGGCCCACGCCCGCCAGCCCCAAACGTGCCGCCATCCTGCCTAAAAGCTCACCGGCTTCGCGGGCCATGCCCAGGCCAGGAACCTGTTGACCCGGCAAGGGTGGCCGTTTAAAAGCTCCTTTTGGATGCCGAAGAGTCAGCCAGTGAACAAAGAGGATCCGGAGATCGCCGTGGCTCTGGACCTCCAGACTGGACTCCACCAGCAGCTCCCGCTGCGGAGCCTCGGAATATCGGCCGCTCAACTGCAAACGCTCGCCGGGATCGGCAGGGAGAAGCTCCACCCGGAAGTCGTGGTAGCCCAGGCTCTCCAGCGTGTGCAGGATGCCGA
>JBEIQS010000086.1:0-23162 GCA_040376425.1 Alphaproteobacteria bacterium
CCCTCCAGCAAGCTCACGGCATCCGGTTTGTCAAAGGTGACCCAAAAGCGCTCGGTTCCCTTCCACCAGGCATCCAAGCAGTGTAATTGGGCAAGGTGCCCCCCAGAGGAGCAGACGATGCAGACGCGGTAGGGACGACTCACCCTCCCCCTATAACCCCGCCGCCGGTTAGGCTGCATCCATGCTGCTGATCTCCCTTCGCCGCCGCTGGGGCCGCCCATGAGTGCGTGGGCACTGGACCTGGGCACCACCAACAGTGCCCTTGCCCGCTTTAACATGGAGCAACGTCGTCCAGAACTTCTGGAATTGCCTGAACTGTCCCGACGTCCGGCCGGAGCGGACGCCCTGACCGCCCCGCGCATGGTGCCCAGTGTCGTGCAGCTTCTGGAGCCCGACCTGACGACCCGCGTGGGCGGGCTGCCCTGGCTGCGCGATCGGGTTTTCTGGGGCCGCGAAGCGCTGATCGGCCGCCCCGCCCTGGAGCAGAACCCGTCCTTCCCCTCCCCTTCTTTTGTGCCCGGCTTCAAGGCCGCCCTGGCCACCCAGCCGACCCGAACGCTGGCCCGTGTCGGCGACCGCCGCTACTCGGCCCGTGAAATCGCAGGGATCTTTGTACGGGAACTCTGTTCCGCTGCTGCACGACAGACCGGCGAGCGCATCCGTAGCCTGACCATCACCCTGCCCGTGGACAGCTACGACAGCTACCGGGCGGAGCTGCACGCCATCGCCAAAGCTGCGGGAATCCATACCTTAAAGCTGATTGATGAGCCGGTAGCCGCCGCAATGGGCTACGCATTGGGCGTGGACCAGCCGCGTGAGGTCCTGCTCTTCGATATGGGCGGCGGAACCATGCACGCGACCACGGTGCTCCTGAGCCCGCGCGGTATGGAAGCCGGACGCTGCGAGGTGCGCGCGAAGAAGGGGCTGCCCATCGGCGGAGATGCGGTCGATCGATGGTTGCTCCAGGCCTTCTGTGAAAAGTTGGGCCTGCGGCTTCCGGAGGGGGTGGACGAGACGGAGCAGCTCTGGTTGACCATGATGTTGGCCGAGGTCCGCCGGGTGAAGGAGTCCCTCCATTTTGTAGAGGAGGAAACGTTTATTCTTACGGCGCCAGAGGAGCTGCGCGGGCTGCGTGCCCGCATCGGCGGGCGGCAGCACCTGCCCGTGCACCGCGACCAGCTCCACGAGGTACTGGAGCGCCAGGGTTTGTATGCTGCCATACAAAATTCTCTGGACGAGGTGGCAGGCTCCCCCGCCGAGGTGCTCCTGGTGGGGGGCTCCACCCTACTTCCCGGCGTCGTTCCCCTCTTTCACCAACGTTTTGGTCGGGATCGGGTACGCGCCTGGCAGCCCTTCGAGGCAGTTGTATTGGGGGCTACAACTCATGCGGCCGGTGCTTTTCTCCAGGCAGATCTGACGGTCCACGACTACGCCTTCCAGACGCAGGACCCCAAAACCGGCGAGGCCCGCTACACCGTGGTGGTGGCCCGTGGCACTCCCGTCCCCACCGATCCGCTGCACTGGCGGCAGCCCATGGTCCCCGCCTGTGCCCGCGGCGAGCCCGAGTCCATCTTCAAGCTCCAGATCTTCGAGATCGGTCGCGGCGCTGCCGAGTTGCGCCGCTTCGGCTGGGACGCGGGCGGAAACCTGAAGGTGTTGGCCGATGGCGACGGCGTGTTGGTTGCGTTGAATGCGGATAATCCAACCATCGGGGCCTTGGATCCGCCGCATACTCCCGGTGATCGCAGTGCGCGCCTGGACCTCGCCTTTGGGGTCAGCGCCGACCGCTGGCTGGTGGCCACCGTACGAGACCTGAAGACAGGGAAGATCCTGATGGATCAGGCCCCCGTGGTAAGGATCCTGTAAGTCCTCCCCACGGCGCTCCCATTTAGTGTAAAGTGGAGAGGTTGAAAAGCCGTAGGGAGTGGCACCATGTCCCGCCTGGGTCTGGCTCTCGCCAGCGTATTCCTCGTTCTGCTCCTGGTCCTTCCCTCCATGTCGGAGGGGAGCGCGGCGGTATTGCAGTTGCTGGTGATCCTCTCGGTGGTGTTCGCCCTGGCCGGTTCTCGTCGCGGAAGCCGCCCCGAAGCACCCTCTTTGGGAGGGCTACGCCCCCACGGCGATGGAGTCTGGAAGGGAGCCATCGGTCGCTGGGAGGTCGAGGCGCGCCGCCTCCCCAGTGGGCTGATCGAGCTGCGTATCCCCACCGGAAACCGCTCTCTCCAGATTTTTCCGAAGAACAACCCTGGAAAAGGCGGGCGCGGCTGTGGGGATCCGGAGATCGACGCCCTCTACCTCTTCCACGGCGCCCCCGGGGAGGTGCAGGCCCGCCTGGATGCCACCCTGCGGCTGATGCTCCGGTGGATGGATGTGGCCCATCAGGAAGGAATTCTCTGTGTAAAAGCCACCCAACCCGAGGTGGCCCGCAGTCTGGAGGACGCGGTGGAGCTGGCCGAGCGCCTCACCCAACCCTTCCAACGGGAGCGGCTACCCGCGCGGATGGCCGAGGAGCCCCTGGCGGGCGTACGCAGGGAAATCCTGCTTTTTCTGATTGAGGACGCCCTGACCCGCACCGATGGCTGGACGGCGCTGGCCCCCCTGCTGCGCCAGGCCTGTGCAGATCCGCACCCCTCGGTGCGGCTGGTCGGGGCCACGCTGGTGGGTGGCGACCGTGGGCAGCAGGTGCTGGAGGAGCTCACACGCCAGGCCGACCCCATGGCGCGTATGGCTGCCCTGGCCGAGCTGGGTCGGGAGCCGGAGCTGATCGACGCCCTGGCGGACCCCCGCTTTCAGGAGGCCGCGATCGACATGCTCGCGCGGATGGGCACGGCCGCCGCCATTCCTGCCCTCCGGGCCGTTCCCCGCCCCCACCTCCGCCGGGCCCGCTCGGCGGTCAAGACCATCCAAAGCCGCCTTCCGCCAAGCTCCGACGGCCTCCTGCAGGCGGTGGATCATGGGGGAGAGCTGTCGCGGATGGACGCCGGCGGCCTGAGCCACTCTCAGGAGTGGTACGAAGACTCACCGGTCAGCGTGGTAACACCTGGATAGTTCCCACCGTCCACCAGTCCCCCCCATCGTCCCGGCTGCTGACCCGCCCCCCAAAACGTGCCCAGCCCACTTCCAGCACCGCCTCCCCCGCCGGGAAGTCCGCAGGCAGCTTGAAGCGGATGGAGTCGTCGATGGCCATTCCCGGCTCCCAGGACCAGGTGGGCAGCAGACCATCCACGGGAAACCAGCGATCTTCCGCAACCTGATCCCCAGAACGCACACGGGTGCGCACCTGCCAGCCTTCGCGCAGTTGCTCTGAGCTGCGCCAGGTACAACTTGCCCAGGCTGAAGCTCCCGAAGGCACTACCGGCGTCTGCACACTACAGCCCAAGGCGGAAATGCGGCCCCCCCAGGTGGCTGCCGCCGGACGGGAGTCCAGGCGCGGGAGTTTTTGCAGGTAGTCCGCCCGGATCGCTTCGTACCGGCCGTTCACGCGGGAGCGCCACTCGCGGGCCTCGGACCGCAAGCGCTCCCGCTCCTCCACCGAAAGCTCCTCGATGCGGTCCCTGCGCTCCAAGGGATCGTCGGCAATGTCGAAGTACTGCGCATTCCGCTCGCGATAGTGGTCGATAAACTTCTTCTCTCCCTCACGACGGGCGAGGCAGCGGTGGCTACGCCAGCAGGAGTGCATCAGCACGCGATTGGGCGGCGGGGCCAGCATATCCGCCCCGGGAAAGCTGCCACTCTGCACCTCGGCCCCGACCAGCGTCAGCAGCGTGGGGAGCAGGTCGACCTGGGACCAGGCCCCCGGAACCCGCTCCGCACGACCGCGCAGCGGGCCGCCAAAGAGCATTCCCGGCACATGCATGCCCTCTTCCCAGATCACCAGATCGTGCTGATGGCGGCGATGCTCGCCAAAGGCCTCCCCGTGATCCCCCAACACCAGAAAGACGGTGTTCTCGTACAGCCCACGGTCCTTGTAGCCCTGGACCAATTTTCCAACAAAATCATCCACATAGGCGATGGAATTGAGCTGTTCTTCCAGCTTTCCGGAGACATCGGGATAGTCCACCACGGGCCAGATCTCCGGCACCTTGTAGTCGTGGTGAGAGGTCAGGGTCAGATAGACAGCGAGAAAGGGATCTTTTTGCTGCGCCGACCAGTTCAGGCCGGGGGCCAGCATCGCCCTGTCTTCGATGCCGAAGTAGTTGACCTCTTCAAAACCGGGGGGCAGCGCATCCACCGCCCAGTACTGGTCGAAGCCAAGCTGGTGCAGGAGGCGGAAGCGATCCTCGAATTCTTCACGGGCAGGCTGGTAAAAAGACGTTTTGTATCCCAGACTACCAAGCAACTCGGGCAGGCAGGCACCGGGAAGGCCCCCGGGGCGGGCCTCGTGGACATCGGTCACCAGGTGGGGCCAGTGCCCACACAGGCTCGACACCAGGGCCTTGGAGGTGTGCGGAACCACGGAATAGAGCTGATCAAAGACCAGCGCATCCTTCGCCAGCTCTTGAAGCTGCGGGGTGTTGGTCAGGGTGGGGTTGTGCAGGCTGGTGCGCGCGGCGCCCACCGACTCCAGGAAGACCACCACCACATTGTAGGGGCGGAAATCGGGACCGGGACGCACCACACGGGGTGCAAGGTCGGCCGGATCGGGCGGGATCAGCACTTCCCCCAGCCGCTCGATCCCATCCCAGTACAGGTGCTCGGGTGCGGAGGCCTGCAGGGTCTTCAGCTCCCGGCGCGGCTTGGGCCTGCCCTCGGTCTCCAGATAGGCGATGGGCAGGATCAGCAGCCAGACACCGACCCGCCACCAGGAGCCCTCGCTCCGCGCCCGCCAGAGCGCCGGAAGCACTGCAAAAACGCCCGCAATCGACAGCAGAATGCCATGCCAGAGCTTGAACTCCGAGGTGACCACCGGCCAGAACTGCGGCAGGTCAGAGAGGAGCACACCGATGGCATCCCAGTCCCCGCGCGAGCCGGTCACCGCATAGAACTGAAGGTCAAGCAACGAAATCACAAAAACAAACGTGGTGAGGATGTGCATCCCTACGCGGGAGGCCCATGCCAGACGCTGCCGCCAGGGCCCCACACCCCCGGGGTCCAGAAAGGACAGGGCCAGTGCCCAGCCGAAGGCCCAGCCCCACCACCACTCGGTATCGCCATAGCTGGTCCGCCACAGATCGCGGAGTGTGGACTCAGGAACCTCCTGCAGGGCCACCACCACGCGGTAGCCCGCCAGGATCAACCAGGGCACCACATTGCCCAGCAGCACCGGGCGGAGGTGGGGGCCGGGCAGAAAGACAAGGCGATGGAGGAGGGAGCGGAGCACGGCGCACTGTTTTGCGCATTCTGGAAGGCAGTGCAAGCGCCGTGGATCATTTCGCGGCAAAATCGCTGCGAACCAGCGCGCGCGCAATGGCCGAGGCCCCCGCCCCCGGGCCAAGGCCCTCGCCCGCCTGCTGGTGGCGCCACGCCGCCTCCTCTGCAACCACAGCCAGCTCGGCCGCCCCCGGAGGGCGTAGCCGTGCGGCGATGGCGCCGCAGAGCCCCGCCAGCACATCCCCACTACCGCCGGTACCCAGCGCCGGCCGCGCACCAGGGATAACCCGAAGTGGACGCCCGGGAGCAGCGACAATGGGATGGATTCCCTTGTAGATCGCCACACCGAACCCATCCGCAAGCTGACGTGCTGTGGACAGACGATCCGCCTCCAGCTCGCGCCAGGGCCGGCCCAGAAGTGCCGCAGCCTCGCCGGGATGCGGGGTTATCAGCCGCGGCCCACCCGCCACTTCGCCAGGGTGTAAGGCCCGAAGTCCATCGGCATCCACCACCAGCGTCTTCGGCCAGTGCTGCCACAGCTCGCGAACCCGGGCATCCAGTGCCCGGCCCAAGCCCGGCCCCACCACCAGCACATCCATGCCTTCCAGCGCTGCCGTCGGCTCTGCCAGCATGACTTCTGGAGGCAGAGATCGCAAACTGCCCCAGCTCTCGCGAGGAGAAAGCAGGGTCACCAGTCCCGCCCCGCCGTGCAGGGCCCCCAGCGCACAGAGCACCGCCGCCCCCCCCTTTTCCGCACTCCCCGCCAGAATTCCGACGTGACCCGCACTCCACTTGTTGCTGCCCAAAGGCACCGAAGCGGGCTGAACATCCTGGACCAGCTCTGCTTCTGGAGCCTCCGTGGCCACCCACTCCAGGCCGATGTCGCAAAAACGCCAGGGGAAGCTGTGGGCGAAGAGAAAGGGCTTGAGACGACCAATGGTGATCACCAAGTCTGGAAGCGGAAAATCACTCAGACGCTGGCCGGTGTCGGCATCCATGCCCGTGGGCACATCCAGCGCCACCAGGCGGCCAGGAGGAGGCGCCGGCAGCGCGGCCATCGGGGCCCGCTGCCCGGTGCCGAAGATCGCATCCACCACACTTTCTGAAGCAAATCCCTGCGCAGCTCCGACGATTCCCAGCCGCTCACAAACTTTGTAATGTAGAATACATTCTGCACTTCGGGGAGGGAAAAGCGGAACAGCACGCACCGGAATACCCGCAAGGTGCAGGTGACGTGCCACCACATAGCCATCACCCCCATTGTTTCCCGGCCCGCATAGCACAAGTGTCGGCCGGTCCCCGCAAGCGGCGCGCAGCTCCCTCGCCCACAGGTGCCCCGCATGCTCCATCAGGATCGGCGAGGCGATTCCCACCTCTTCGATCAGCCGACGGTCGAGCTCGCGGATCACGGAGGCGCGGGAGATGGGCATGGTCATCCGGCCTGATTAACGGGTCGGGGGGTCAGCGGGGATGTGGTGGAAAGGGGTGGTTGCACTCCCGGTGCTGGTCGGCATCGGTCTTTTGTCGCAGGGACTTCCCGGACTGCTGGGAGAGGTCGTGAGTACGGCCCTGTACGCCACGCTGGTGCAGGTGGCCCTTTTGGCGCTGCTTCCCCGCCTGACCATAGTGCGTGCAAGCTGGATGAGTCTGGCCTGGTGCTGGCTGTTGGAGCTGGCCCAGCTCACGACGATTCCCCGGCAGATCTCTGCCCTGCACCCCCTGCTGCGCCTGATCTTCGGCACCAGCTTTGACGCGAAGGACCTTGCTGCCTATCTTCTAGGTGTACTCCCCCTGTGGTGGTGGTCTCGCCGCCAGGGGGCCCCTCCTCCCTCACCCCCCGGGTTATAGACTCCCATGCTCAAAAAAATCCTCGTCGCCATCGACGGCTCGGAAGGCTCCCGCCGCGCCGCTACCTTTGCCCAACAGCTTGCGCAGCAGACCGGGGCGCATGTCACCCTGGTCACCGCCATCCACCTGCCCGCATCCGTGCCGATCCTGCCCTTTGATGGCTGGGTTTCCGTAATGCCCTCGCCCTCGGCTGCACAGTTGATCGAGGCCCAGCGCAGCCTGGAGGCCTTTGCCGCCTCGCTACCCAAAAGCCAGGTGGATGCCCGCGTAGAGCTGGGCGACCCCACCGAGATCATCACCAAGCTGGCGGAGGACCTGCAGGTGGATCTGGTGGTGGTGGGGGCCCGTGGACTGACCCCCGGTGAGCGCTTTCTGCTCGGCTCGGTCAGCGACCGCATCCTACGCCACTGCAGCCGCCCCGTGACGATTGTGAAGTAAGGTGGCCGCGCTCAGGGGCCTACGAAGATGTAGACCCCGCCGCTCTGCTGCCCGCTGACGGTGGCGTCGGGAGCCCCCACGGCCATGTCGCTGTAGGCATCGCCCTGAAGGTCCAGGTTTCCGCCGAGCTCCGCGCCCAGGCGATCCTGTGCGCCCGCGCCCGCCACCCACACATCTGCCGCCACGTCGCCGGCCAGCCAATCCGGCAGGCTGCGGCCCAGGTACAGGGCCACAGAGCCCCGCTGGCTCAGCCCATCCGAGGTGGTTCCCGGCGATCCAACGGCCACATCCACCAGCCCGTCGTCGTCGAAGTCCCCCACCCGCTCGATGGAGGCACCGGTATTGGCGCTGGCCATGTCGCCCGCAAAGACCACCGAGGCAAAGTCTGCGTCCACTTCCCGGTTGATGCCGTTGACGCCGAAAAAGAGACGTACTTCGCCCGCATCCGCGCCCACCCCATCCGAGGTGGAGCCACCCACCAGCAGGTCATCCACCCCGTCCTGGTCCAGATCGCCCGGCCCGCTAAGGTCCGACCCGAAGCGATCTCCGGCGTTCAAGCCGTGGATAACCAGATAGGAGGAGCGAACCCAGGTGGTGGTGCCCACCATGCGGGCACCGGAGAGCAGCACCACCGTCCCCGCATCCACACCGTTGGTATCGTCGTAGATCATGGCGGCCCCCAGGTCGGGATAGCCGTCGCCGTTGGGGTCGCCCACCGCCGAAAGACTGCCACCAAGCTGGGTATTGGCCACCGTGCCGGTCACCAGGGCATCGGCATTGATCGCATCGTAGGTTCCTGCAAAGCGCCCGTAGGTACCGTAGTACACCACCAATTCTCCGGCGGCAGAGGCCCCGTCGTCGTTGCCGGGTGCCGAGAAGATCACGTCGGAGAGGCCATCCCCGTCCAGATCGGTGGCCGCCATATCCGTCCCGAGCCCATCGCCCAGCGCGCCGCGAAAGCGGGCATTGGCATCGGAGGAAATGGTCTGCCCGCTTCCCCAGCGGCTGCCCCCATAGAGCAGGTAGGCCGTCCCCGAGTCGGTTCCGCCTCCATCATCACCGGGCGCCGAAATCAGCAGGTCCACCCGACCATCTCCGTCCACATCTCCAGCCTCCGAGCCACCGCGCTCCGCCCCCAAGCGGTCGGCGGGATCGTCGCCTACCCAGCTTGCCGCGGCATCGGAGGTGGTGAAATCTCCCCCAGCCGATAGCATCGCACCCGAAAAAAGCCATGCAGAACCGGCATTAGCGCCATCCGAGTTCGGCGCAGTCACCAGAAGGTCACCCACCCCGTCCCCGTCCACATCGCCCACCCCGTCCACCGTCTGGCCAAAATCCGCACCGGCCGAGGGCCCCTGGATGCGCACCAGCGCATCACTCACACTCAGCGCCCCCAAGGTGGGCTCGCCCAAGGTGATCGACGCCGAGGCCGCCGGCCCCTGATCGGTGCCATCGTCCGCCACGGCCACGCAGGTGAGCACATCGCCGGTCGCCAGATCTTCGGTGCTCCGGTTGGCCGTGGTCTCGCTATCGAGCTGCCCGTTCACCTCCCAGGACCAGACATAGGCCAGCACATCCCCATCCACGTCCACCGGCGCCACTTCCACCGCACAGCTCGCCAGGCCCCCCGGAACCAGATCGCTGCGCCGAAAGCCCACCACCGGCGCCCCCGGAGCTGTATTCCCGACTACAAGAACGTCGCTTTGCGCCGGGCTGCCCGCCACCCACGCGTCGGAAGCCGTCGCCTCGCAGATCACCTCGTCACCCTTGACAAAGTTGCTGCTATCCAAACGATCGGTGTCGCTCATCTGGATTCCATTCACCGTCCAACGATAGCCGAAGCTCAGGGGGTCCCCGTCCGGGTCGAAGGCCTGGCCCAGGCAGCGCAGCGACACGCCCGCCACGGCCTCCGGCGGGTCCACAATGGCCCCCGTGGTCAGCGGCGGCGTATTGCCCATCTGCACGATGCGGGACCAGACCGGGATGGCGTTGCTCCCGTCTGCGGCGATCACCGCACAGCTCACCTCGCCCCCGCGGGGGAAGCCGGTGCTGGAGATGGTTTCGCTGTCCAGGCCCAGATCCACCCCATCCAGGGTCCAGGCATAGGACAAGGTGACGGCATCTCCCTCGGGATCTTCCGGGGGGTTTGCGCTGAAGCGGCAGCTCAAGTCGTCGCCTGGCACCGGGGTGGCCGGCGCCACCACCACCGTGCCCGGATCAGGAGCCCCATTGCCGATCGTGATCGTTGCCAGCGCGGTCGGAGAGCTGCTCACCTGATCCGACGCCACCAGGCTCACCTGCCAGACCTGACCATCGGAAACCAGCCCCCCATCCACCAGGGTGCCGGTGATCCCCGCGTCCTGCCCGTCCACCGTCCAGGCGTAGGTGTAGACCAGAGGATCTCCCTCGGGATCCACCGAATCCACCAAGCGCACCGCCGAGAGCTGATCCCCCGTCACCGCGTACACCGGCTCGATACGAAGTGCGGGCTGCGAGGGCTGAGAGCCCGTCCACACCCGCACCGTCGTCTCCGCTACACCCTTCGCAAGCCCCGGATCGGTGACCACAATGCTCAGGTTGTGCACGCCCTCCACCAGGCTGAGATCGGCCACCACCTTGCCACTTGCATCGGGTTGCGGATTCGCCACGAGGCCCTGCACATCCGAAAGGACCGCCACCGTCAGCGAGCTGAGTGCATCATCCCCATCCTGGAGCTGCAGCTCCAGCGGCACAGAGTCCAGCGAGGAAAAGGTCGCTCCAAGCAAAGGAGATACCAAGATCACCACCGGGGCCTCTGGGGCCGCAGTGGAGTCGTCCTTTCCGCCGGTGGCACAGCCGGCCAAGAGCAACAGGCAAGCGATTCGACGGTGCATCCGATCCTCTCCTGTGCGCAACATAGCGCGTCCGGTCGCGCTCCGCCCCATGCCGCCGCGGCAGCCACAGCATAGGCTGCTCCGCGGAGGTCCAATGCTCAGGTGGACGGGAAGTGGCGCGGTGACCATGCCCAAAACCCTTCAGGTGCGGCTGCAGCGCACCTACCCGGGGCGCGTGCGTGCCGGCGCACCCCTGCCCACGCGCGCCATGTCCACCGAAGAGGTGATCGAAAACATCAACCACTTTACAACGGTTTCCACACGGGGCCAGGTGGTGGAAGCGGTGGTGTTCACCGGGGTGGGGGCCGCCAGTCGTCCGGACCTGGAGCCGCTGTGCGCCCATGCACGGGCGCGAGGCGTGCGGAGGCTGGTGCTGCACGCCGGCGTCGAGGATCTGGAGCTGATGCCCGCCGTACTTCCCGTGGACCGGCTGGTACTGCCGCTCCAGGTTGGCGAGGCCGCGGCCACCCTGTCGCTGGCCGACAACGTGCTGCGGCGGGCAAAGGAGACCGGACTGGAAGTGGGCGCCAACACGGTGCTGTCGCCGGCGGCCCTGCCCCTGCTGGCCGCCGTGGCGCGGGTGGTGCGCCATACCGGCTGTCAATCCCTTACCTTCACCTACCCTTTTCCGGTAGACGGCAGCCAGTCCAGCGACGTGGTGCCGCCGCGGGCCGCCGTGGCCGCCTTGCGCGAGGTGGTGCCGCTGCTGGAGGGAATCTCCTTGGATATCAAGGGTTTACCCATCTGCTACCTGGGTGAGCTGGGTCGCTTTGTGCGCCGGACCGCCAATCGGTGGTATGTGGACGCCGACCACCAGCGCGAGCGGGCCCTGCTCTTTTTTCCCGATGTGGTTTCGTTCTTCAAGGAAGAAGACTGCCGCTTCTGCGCGGCGGATGGTGCCTGCGATGGCTTTTTTGCCACCTACCTCCGGCGGCCCGGTTTTGCGCCGCTGACGCCGCTGGATCCGTCGGACGTGCAGGCGCGTTGAATGACGGGGCCGGTGTTGTTTGTCCGGGCGGGGGCCTTAGGCGATTTTGTGCTGACGCTGCCAGTGCTGCACGCGCTGATCGACGCGGACCTGGTGGTGGATGTGGCGGTGCCGGGGCGCTTTTCGGTGCTGTTGCCGCCGGGGATTCGGCGGGTGTGGGCGGTGGAGCGGGCGGAGACCGCCTGGCTGTTTTCGGGAGAGCGCCGGGATTTTTCGTCTGCCGTGGTCTTTTCGCCCGGGTTGGCGGCCGGCTTGCGGGCGGCGGGGCTGGAGGTCTATGATGTGGCTCCTCTGCCCACAGAAACCGCAGTTCGTCACTATACAAAAGTATTGGGGGAGGGCTGGCGGGTGGAGGAGACCCCGCGTCTACGGATTCCCCTGCCCCCGGCAGACCCGGCCGGTCCCGTGGTGATCGCGCCGGGCTCGGGAGGGCAATCGAAGCGTTGGCCACTTAAGTACTGGGAGGCACTGCACCATCGTCTTGCCGATCTACCGGTGGTCTGGGTGGCAGGACCGGTGGAGGCGGAGGAGCACTGGCCGGTGGAGCCCTTGCGCTTGGACCTGCGCGAAACGGCGGAATTGGCGGCGCGCTGCCGCTGCTGGCTGGGTCCGGATGCCGGGCCCTCCCACCTTGCGGCGGCGGCAGGAGCCCGCGTTGGCGTGGTATTCCAGACTACCGATCCATCCATCTGGGCGCCGGCGGGGGCGGCGGTTTTTGAGGGGGCGACGGTGGAGGATGTGGAGGGGTGGGTGCGGGGGATGGCCCGATAACGTACACTCTCCTCTCCCTTTCCACGCAGGCCCCCATGCTCTCCGACATCCTGAAAAAACGCGCCATCCGCGCGGTCCGGTGGGTGAACGAACGGTCCATCCAGCACTGGTCCCGCCAGACCTATCGGCGGCAGGGCCCGCGTCAGGCCGTGGAGCCGCAGATCCGCTCCGCGCGCAGCGTCACCGGGGATCCCAACCTTCCCGAGGGACTTTTTCTGCCGGACGCTGTGCCGCGCTCTGCAGAGCTGAACCCCCTCTATGTGCTGCCCTACTACCAGCTCACCGGGGCCTTGTTCAAGCTGTACGTCCACTTCCCCCTCTCTCCCGAGCCGCGCTACGAGGGCGATCGCTGCTTTCCCCGCAGCACCGAGGGCTGGGCCAACCTGCTGGACGAAGAGGAATTCTGTGCCCTGCGTACGCAGGGGCCCAACCCCTTCCTGCTGACCCGGACCGCCGACGGCTATGGCGTGGACTACGCACGCTACCTGGAGGGCCTGGCCCCACCCGTACAATGCGAGTTTTCCATCACCAATGGCCGGCTGGCCTTGGAGGCCATCCGCTGGGACGGCGATCGGATTCGCCCCGACTCCCCCCGCTGGACGCAGGCCAAGTTGCTGGCCAACGCACTCGACGCACGCATCGCAATTTTTGTACAACACCTGATGCAGTCCCACCTGCGCGTGGGCCAGGCCTTTGCGCTCGCCGCCTGGAAGCTGCCGGTGGGGCACTCCCTGCGGCCGATGATGGACCTGCACAGCTACGGCAGCCTCCAGGTCAACAACTTCGCGTGGAATTTCCTGCTCAGTCCCGCCTCGTACTTCATCCTGTCCGGCGTGATCACCCGTGCGCAGGGCCTCCGGTTGCTCCAGAACGCCCTGAAGGTGGAGCCCCTGCCGCGGGGCCTGGATCCGCGCACCGACATCCGGCAGCGCGGCCTGGAGACCATCGAAGGCCATGCCTATGCCGAGGACGCCCTGGAGGTGGCCGGCCCCCTGGAGGACCACGTCCGCGCCGTGGTGGATGCCCGCTATGCCAGTAATAACGCCGTTTGTTCGGACCCCGGCCTGCAACGCTGGGCCCAGTGTATGCAGTCCCTTCTGCCGTTGCCGCCGCTGGAAACACGCCAGGAGCTGTGTCGCTGGCTATTTATACTGCTATACAATAATGTCTTCCATGAAGTCTCTGGAGACTTTGCCATCTACGCCTGCCCCAGCGACGCCCTCCAGCAGAAAATTGTACGATGGGATACACTTCTGACCGAAACACCCCCCGCTGCCCGAGATGTATTTTTGTTCGACCAGGGGGCGTGGAGCGGAATGTTTAACACCGCCGGGAACAACCTCCTCCAGACCCCGGTGGACGCAGTGCTCCAGGATCCTCTGAGTATTCAGGAGCTTGCGACTTTTCGTGCCGCGCTCACCAAGGTGGATGGCCGCTTGCGGCTGCGGAACAGCGGGCGCAAGATACGCCTGGACCGCATGTTGCCCAGCCAGTGGGAGCTTTCCATCAGCTTTTGATCTGCAGAAGAACCCGGGCAAACTGAGACAAAATGTGGTAAATTGGCCGCATGCGTCCGCTCCGGATTCCCGTTCTCCTCCTCTTCCTCGCCTGCAACAACGACGGCGGCCTGAAGGTCTACAATTCAGACCCCGAGGTCTCCTTCACACAGCCAGCTTCGGGCTCCACTTTTGCATCCGGCGCCGCAATCCAGTTCGTGGCCACCCTTCACGACGATCAGACCGAGCTGAGCGATCTGCAATTGGTGTGGACGCTGGAGGATGGTTCCACCCTGGTTGGCGTGGAAGTGCGCACCGAGACCGGTGTGAGCATGGTCCTGGAAGATGGCCTGGAAGCGGGGGAACACACGATCACGCTCACCGCCGTGGACAGCCAGGCCGCCAACGGCAAAGACAGCGTGGACCTGACTGTCGTCAAAAACCAGCCGCCCGTGGCGGAGTTTTTGAATCCGCTGGAAAACCAGCTTGTTGCACTCGAAGATCCGCTGCGGGTGGAGCTACAGGTCACCGACAGCGACGAGGACGATCTGGCGGCGGTGGGGCTGGTGTGGGGCGGAGTGGCCGCGGGGGATGCCGATGCGCCGCTGTTCACGGACTCTTCCGGCAAAGCAACCTTTTACCTGGACAACCTGAGCGCCGGCAACCAGCAGATCTCAGTGCAGGTCAGCGACAGCTTGGGTGCGGTGGGCAATGCCATCATCGCCTTTGAGGTCCGTGCAGGAGACACCGACGGCGATGGCCATACGGGCGAAGAATTCGGGGGAGACGACTGCAATGACGACGATGCCACCGTGTACACCGGGGCAACCGAAGTCTGCAATGGTCGCGACGAAGACTGCGATGGGCTGAGCGACGAGGAGGCAGCCGATGCGGCGGCCTGGTTCCCCGACCTGGATCAGGATGGCTATGGGGATGCCGACGCGGTGGTCCGCGCTTGTACCCAGCCACCCGGCCATGTGGCCGATGGCAGCGACTGCGACGATGCCGACGTGGCCGTGAACCCGTCGGTGGCCGAAGAGTGCGACAGCATCGACAATAACTGTGATGGTTTAGTAGATGAATCGGGATCTATCGGCGAGAGCTTTTAGTACGAAGATGCGGATGGGGACAGTTTCGGCAACGCCGGGGTGGTGGCTTCGGCCTGTACGGCTCCCGCCAACTATGTAGCAGATGCGACGGATTGTGATGACAGCGTCGCCACGGTCTTCCCCGGGGCGCCCGAGCACTGCGACAACGTGGACGAGGACTGCGACGGCACCGCCGATAATGCGGCGATCGATGCCGGAAGCTGGTACACCGACCGCGACGGCGACAGCTTTGGCGACGCCGGCCAGGTGCAGACCGGCTGCACCGCACCCGCAGGCACGGTCGCCGACGCGACGGACTGCAACGACACCGCCGCGACGATTTTCCCTGGTGCTCCCGAGCACTGTGACGGGGTGGACGAGGACTGCGACGGCACCGCCGACAACAACCCCGTGGACGCCACCACCTGGTACCTGGACAGTGATGCCGATGGCTACGGTGTCCCCTCCACCTCCACCTCCACCTGCACCGTTCCGACCGGCTACGCCGCCACCGACGACGACTGCAACGACGCCAACGCCGCCATCCACCCGGGTGCGGCCTAGACCTCCTGCACCGACCCTACCGACTACAATTGTGACGGTTCCTCCGGCTATGCGGACCGCGACAGCGACGGCTTTGCCGCCTGTCAGGAGTGCGACGACACCAACGCCGCCATCTCGCCCAACGGCACCGAGAGCTGCAACGGTGCGGACGACGACTGCAACGGCACCATCGACGACTCCGCCACCGATGCCCTTCCCTGGTATGTGGACACCGATGCCGACGGCTTTGGTGACCTTCGCAGCAGCCTTTTGGCCTGCTCTGCACCTACCGGCTACGTCGCCGACGCCACCGACTGCAACGACGCCGATGGCCTGATCTGGCCGGGGGCACCCGAATATTGTGACGGTGTGGACAACAACTGCGACGGCAGCATCGACGAGGATGCCGCGGTGGACGTACACACCTGGTATGCCGACGCCGACGCCGATAGCTACGGAGCCTTGGCCACCACCGAGCTGGACTGCGACCCGCCCTCCGGCTTTGTGGCAAACGCCACCGATTGCGACGATACCGACGGCGGCGTGCACCCCGGAGCAGACGAGTATTGCGATGGAGAGGACGACGACTGTGACGGCCAGATCGACGAAGATGATGCTGTTGACGTGTCAAGTTGGTACGCCGATGGCGACGCGGATGGCTATGGCAGCCTCTCCGCAGTGGAGATCGACTGTGCGGCGCCCGCCGGCTTTGTGGCAAACGCCGACGACTGTGACGACACGGCCAACGATGTCTACCCGGGCGCCGATGAGTACTGCAATGGCGACGACGACGACTGCAATGGCACCGTAGACGACGATGCCGTCGATGCCCTCACCTGGTACGCCGACAGCGATGCCGACGGGCACGGCAGCAGCCTCGCCATTCTCCGGTCCTGCTCCGCCCTGAGTGGCTTTGTGGCCACCGGCGATGACTGCAATGATGCCGATCCGGGCGTCTATCCCGGCGCCTCCGAGTACTGCGACGGTCAGGACGATGACTGCGATGGCAGCGTGGATGAGTCCGACGCGGTGGACGTACACACCTGGTATGCCGACGCCGATAGCGATGGCTACGGTGCGGCCGCCTCCAGCGTCCAGGCTTGTAATCAGCCTTCTAACTATGTTTCCGGCAGCAGCGACTGCGATGACAGCGACAGCGGGGTGAACCCGGCCGCGCTGGAGTACTGCGACGGCGAAGACGACGACTGCGACGGCACCATCGACGAGGTCAGTGCGGTCGACGCACCCACCTGGTATGCGGACGCCGATCGCGACGGCTACGGGGACGCCGCCTCCCCCTCCACTGCCTGCTCGGCCCCCTCCGGCTATGTGGCCACCTCCACCGACTGTGATGACAATGCGGCGCAGGTGTATCCAGGCGCAACTGAATATTGTAATAGCGACGATGACGACTGCGATGGAAGCATCGACGACAACGCGACGGATGCCCTGACCTGGTATGTGGATGCCGATGCCGACGGTTTTGGAAGCAGCAGCTCCTCCTCCCTCTCCTGCTCCCAACCCGCCGGCTACGCCGCCACCTCCACCGACTGCAACGACGCGGCTGCGACCATCTCTCCCGCCGCCACCGAGACCTGCAACAGCCTGGACGACGACTGCGATGGCAGCACAGATGAGGCAGGCTCTACCGGGGAAAGTACCTGGTACATCGATACAGACGCCGACGGTTTTGGAAGCAGCGGCACTAGCTCCAGCTCTTGTAGCCAACCCGTCGGCTATGTATCCTCAGCTACCGATTGCAACGATTCCGTCGCCACCATCTCCCCGGCGGCTACAGAAATCTGCGACAGCAACCTGGACAATGACTGTGACGGTCTGAGCGACGATGCGGACCCCTCCGTCAGTGGCCGGCCCACCTGGTACGCGGATGCGGATGGCGACGGCTACGGCGCTAGCACCAACGGCACGCAAGTCGCCTGTACGGCGCCTTCTGGCTACCTTTCCTCCTCTACGGACTGCAACGACGCCAACGCAGGCATCTCGCCCGGGGATGCCGAGATCTGCGACGGCGCCAACACCGACGAGGACTGCGACGGCGCCGCCGACGACAACGACGCCAGTGTTGACGTGTCAACCAAGACGGCCTGGTATGTGGACGGCGATACCGACGGCTACGCCGGCTCCACAACTGCATTGCGTTGCGATGCCAACAGCACCCACCTCTCCACTTCTACCGACTGTAATGACAATAATTCCAGTATCTCTCCCGGAGATCCCGAAGTCTGCGACAGCTCCGACACCGACGAGGACTGCGACGGCACCGGCGATGAACAGGGCGCCGGCGGCTGCCTCAATTACTACGTCGATGCCGACGGCGACGGCTACGGAGGCAGCAGCTACGCATGCCTCTGCGATGCGACGAGCGGCTACAGCGCGGCCACCGGCGACGACTGCGACGACGCCAGCGCGGCGGTGAACCCCCACGCCACCGAGTCCACCGACGGCATCGACAACGACTGCGACGGCATTGTGGACGAAATTGGACAGGAATGGACCGCCGAAGGCACGATCAATATGGACTGGATCGTCCAGCGCACCTCGGCGGGGACCACGGGCGATGACCTGGGCCTCTACTACTCGAACGGCAAAGACGTCAACGGAGACGGCGTCAACGACTTTATGGTCGGAAACCCGGACGGGATCTACAATGGCGCAGGCTCCGGGGCCGTGCTCTTCTATAAAGGGCCCATCACGCGCGGAAGTGTAAGCAGCAGCGCCAGCGCATCCGGCGCCTACGGCGCACACCTGGACAAGGTGGCACTGATCGGGGACCAGAACAACGATGGCATGGCGGAGATGCTCACCGGGGCCTCCGGGGCCAGCACCCGTGGCCAGGCCTACCTCACCTATGGGGCCACCACCCCGGCGCTCGGAACCGCCACCTACACCCTCTCCGGCCTCTCGACCTCCACTGCAGTGGGGACCGCCGTCGCAGCGGCCGGCGACTTCTTCGGCGACGGGACCGAAGACTTTCTGGTCGCCTCTACCGCCTCCAGCTACGTGCGCTGGAACCTCTTTGATGGGCCGATCAGCGCCAACGCCAGCATCACCACAGCGACCGTCACATTTACGTCTGCATACTTAAGTGATCTGGCCTATGCTGCCGTTGATGCCGAAGGGGATCTGAACGGCGACGGGCTGGCCGACCTGGTGGTGGGCGCCAAAGGCGCCAACACCACCGGCCAGGTCTGGGTGGACTACGGCCTGGCCACCCTGAGCGGCGCTCAGACCCTGGGCAGCGGCTCCGATGCCACCCGCACCACCACCACGGCCAGCGGCGACCTGGGCGCCTCCGTCTCCATCCTCCCCGACCTGAACGCCGACGGCTACGACGAGCTGTTGGTGGGAGATTCCTACGCCAAGGCGGCCTATCTGGAGTTCGGCCCCCCCACGGCGGGCAGCCAGCTCATCACTTCTGTAGCATACATTACCATTTCTTCCACCTCCCTCAGCTCCTTCGGCACCCAGCTCACCCGCGCCGGCGACATGGATGGGGACGGCCGCGAGGACTACGCGATTGGCGCCTACTCCAGCGCCTACATCTTCTACGACACGGTGGCGGCCGGCAGCTACGATCCCGCCACCGTGGCCTCGGTGATCCTGACCTCCGGGGACACCTGTGTTCCCGGGCAACAGCTCGCCTACGGTGGCGATCTGGACGGCGATGGCGTGGATGACCTGCTGGTGCCCTGCGCACTGCCCGGCTCCAACGTGGGCGCACGCAGCTTTGTGATCTCGGGTGCGCTGCGCCGCCTGACGGTGGAGGCTGCGGGCGGCCAGACCGGCGACACCACCATCCTGGGCACCAGCAACTCCGGCACAGAGTACGGCTACTCCGTCGCTTCGGGTGACTTCAACGACGACGGCTTCGCCGACGTGGTCGCCGGAGACATCTCCGCGGGCACCTATGGGAGTGCCAAGCTCCACCTCGGGCCCTTTGCGGCCACCGAGCGCGCAAGCACCCCAGACGGGGTCTACACCACTCCGCTGCAGTCCGACTACAACGGCTGGGCGATCAGCGGCCCGGGAAGCCTCAATAGCGACAGCTACGACGACTTCATCATCGGCGGCCCGCTGCACGATACTTCCGTAGGCGCCGATGCGGGCAAGGTCTACCTGCTTTCGGGCGCGTCTGCGGGCTACTCCGCCGACCTCTCCACTGTGACCTATGTCTCGGGCGCCGCTGCGGGGGACCAATTCGGCTACGACGTGGCCATCGTCGGCGACGGGGACGGCGACACCTACTCCGAATTTATTGTTGGTGCGCCCTATCAAGATAATCCGGCGGTGGATGCGGGCCGCGCCTACTACTACTCCGCCCCCATCAGCGCCTCCGGTCAGGCCGCCGACGGTATCTTGAAGGGCGAGGCGACCTTGGACCACCTGGGCTGGGCCGTTGCCGGGGGTCGGGACCTGGACGGCGACGGCTTCGACGACTTCATCGTGAGTGCTCCCGACAACGACGCGGTCGCCTCTGCGGCCGGAAAGGCCTACCTCTTCCTGAATCCCCCGTCGGGAACGGTGAATGCGACCACGGCGGACGCCTTCTTCCGCGGCGCCGCTGCCTCCGACCAATTCGGCTACGACGTGGCGATGGCGGAAGACGTGAACGGCGATGGTACAGACGACCTGATCATCGGGGCCCCCGGCAACGACGATGCAGGCTCGGGCTACGGCAAAGCCTATCTTTGGTGGGGCGAGGCTTTTTCGGGTACCTATGCTACCTCCTCTGCCGACGAGAGCATCGTTGGTACCTACACCAACGACGGTATCGGCTACCGGGTTGCGGGCGCCGGAGACATCAACCAGGATGGCTACGGCGAGGTGCTCGCGGCGGGTCCGATGTCCAGTGACTTCGCCACCAACGCCGGAAAAATCATGTATGTCCACGGTCCGGTCACCAACCGCACCCCCTTCATCTGGTTCGGCGCCTCGGCCAGCGATGAAGCCGGACGGGGACTTGCGGCGGTCGATGATCAGGATCTCAACGGCTATCCCGAGTACGCGATCGGCTCGCAGGATGCCTACGGCAACCTCTACGGCGAGGTGTACATCCGCCAGGGTGGCAGCTCCAACCGCTGAGAAAAAAATGACAGCGGAGTGATCGATCCCGGGGGGTGGCCTCACTACATGTGTGTATCCGACACATCCCAACGGATAAAAGGAGCCTCGTGTCTCTACTCTTGTTGCTTGCTTGTGACGCCGAACTCACGGTAAAGTTGGAAGGATTTGAGGAGGAAGAGGAGAACAACGGATCCTCGGATCCCGGCACCCCCACCGACCCCGGCGACCCGGCTGATCCGGTGGAGGAGGAAGTGGAGCTTCCGCCAGAGGCTTCCTGTGTTGCGGTGGAGCGGATCACCTACGCCAGTGCGGGCCAGGGTGGGCAGGCTCCGCGCTATGTGTACAAGCACCGCCACACCTACGACGAGCAGGGCCGCGAGACCTTGTTGGAGCAGAACTATGATCGCCGTCCCGGCTATGAGGCCTCCCAGTGGACCACCTACGACCCCCACGGAAACGTCCTGGTCTACGGCTATTCAAGTGCCGGCTATGTCTATGAGATGAGCTACTACTACCTCTATGACGACGAAGGGCGGATCATCGAGGCGGCGCTGGACTACAACGACGATGGCTACAACGAGTCGGTGACGCTCTACCTCTACAGTGACAGTGGCCTGTCGCGAAAGGTGATCACCAGCTATGACGACGGCTACTCCCAGTACCAAAGTGCGGTCGATGAGCTGCTGGATCAGGATGGCCGCGTGTTGCAGCGGGAGTCGGACTACGACTTCGACGGGCGTGTGGACTACCGAACCAGCTATCTGTACGCTGGAGACTTGCTGTTGAGCATGATAACGGAGAGTTTGTATACCGGGCAGAATGGCCAGCAGATGAGCTACAGTCAGGTCGCCGACTATGAGTATGACCGGAACGGCTTCCTGCTCAGCGAAAGCTGGGACTACGGCAACGATGGCTACGACAGCGCCATCACCTATACCAATGACCCCGCCGGAAATCCGCTCATCGTGATCTACTACGTCCAGATGCGGGTTGGGGGGCCGCTGGAGCCGTACACCACCACCGTCAACACCTACGACATGTCGGGGCGCATCCTGACCAGCAGCGCCACCGACAGCATGAACAGCTACACCCAAAACAGCCAGTGGAAGTGGCGCTGCCCCTGAGCGTCACATCCACAATCTTTGCGCTTTTCCTGACTAATCGGCCATCTGGCTGCGCCCGACGGCGCGGGTGGCCATCGCAAAGATGACCACACCGAGCACGCCCAGCGCCGCCTCGGCGTAGAGCATGGCGGCGGGTCCGTTGGCGCCCGCCACCCAACCCAACAGAAGCCCCAGCCACCAGATGGGGAAATTGGAGAGAGACGCCAGCAAGTTGTACTTGGTGGCGGCTGATCCAGCACCCATCGAGTTGAGCACCACCGCCGTAAAGGCTGCATAGGCCAGGCCCACTCCAAAGGAGTAGGTCAGACTGAAGAAGCGATACATCTCGACGGTCGCCGGGGCCAAGCCCATGGCCACCGCCACTGCCGCGAGTCCCAGTCCGATCAGCGCGTAGGCGGTGCGCGGGTGCAGGCGATCGCAGAGCCAGCCGCCCGCAAAGCAGCCCACCGCCGTGATAATTCCCGCGAGGACGCCCTGCAGCAAGGCCACATCGGTGTCGCCCGCACCCCAGTGCCCGGCCACCGCGCCCTGCGTGAGCACCCCCGAAGCGGCGCCGGTACCCACCGGAAGGGCGCAGAGCAGAGCAGACAAAAAGCCGCCTTTACTGCGTACCATCGCCCAAAGGTCTTGGAAGACTCCACGCACCGCGGTCCCAACCGGTTGGCCCTTCAGGTGCGGGACGACGTTGGGCACAAAGAGCAGAGCCGCACTACAGAGCATAAAGGCGCCCCCCAGGATCGCGCCTGACATCCAGCGCTCTGGCAGGTGCTGCAACATCAGGAGCCCCAAGCCGCCGCCTACCCCTGCTCCGCCCAGATTTCCGGCCTGAAACCAGGCACTTACCCGGCCTTCCTCGCCTTTGGCGATGGTTGCAGCCATGATCGCCTCGATCGACATCCCCACCATGGAGTTGATCAGGCTGGCCAGCGCGATGACGGGGAGCAGAATGGGCAGCGTCTCCTGTGACAGCGGCACGGTGGCCATGGCCAGCACACCCAGGGCTGACGCGGAGGTGGCGAACATGTACCACCGCTTGGGGGTCAGGCTGATGTCCACCAGCGGCGCCCACAACCACTTCATCCACGCGGTGAGCAGGCTGGCCCCACCCAGCAGGGAGGCCTCGGCGATGGACAGTCCGGATTGATTCGCCATAAAGGTGAGTCCGACGCCGACAAAGCCGCCCAGGGCCCCAAAGGGAAGGTAGAGGATGGTCCACACGACGGGATGTGGCGCAGGCGCGAGGTTGTTCAGGCAGACTCCCGGGAAGGGGGAAGGCTACCTCTCTTTGCAGGGAATTGCAAGGTGGCCTACCAATACCGATGTATCATGTATCATGTACTGATTTGGCACCAAGCCGTTTTGCACTTCTGCATTTCTGCCTCTTTTCCCTATGCCTTTTGCTCCTCTACCGGGGTGGGTCCAGGGAGGGGCTCTGAAACGACCCACCCCAACACTTCCATAACTCCAAACGCGGTTTCGTCGTTTCACAGCCCCTGCCCTGGCCGGGGTCGTGGGGGGGCCGGCAGGCCCCCAAAACAGGGGAGTGCAGAGAGGGCGGGAAGCCCCCCGTTGAAAACAGGCCACGAGGCCCACCCGCA